>JBAZJM010000081.1:0-15362 GCA_041651315.1 Lentisphaeria bacterium
TCGGCGCGAATCCCGCCGAAACCGATCCGCAACACCTTGGCAAAGTCGCGGATGCTGTGGTTTTCAATCCAGCCGCTGCTCCAGTACACCCGGCTCTGGTGGTCGTTGGTGGACCACACGCCGCGCCCCCGTGCGGAGTCCGCCGTCGCCTCACCGACTTCCACGTCCGTGGGGCCGCCGGGCAGCGCGTCCTCGGCGCCGTTCCACACCTTGACCGCTTTCGTCATCGCCGCAAACGCCGCATCGTCCATGTTAAAAGCCTGTTTCACCAGGGCGGCATCGGCCGGCGACAGATCCTGCAACCACTTGGGTTGCAACGGCCGCAGGTGTTCACCCGCCAGCCGCCACACCGCGCCGACGCGCAGGGGCGCCAGCGTCACCAGCTCCAGCAGGAACGCCGCCCGGCGCTGCACCCGCGACTGTCCCGGCCGCACCGCACGCCACTGGGCCACGTCACAAATGGAGAAATTGACCGCGGGATTCCACGCGCCCTGTCCCGCCATGACCGTCGTACGCAGTTGTGCCAGGCGCGGGGTGAGTTTGGCCGGGGCCGTCGGCGCCGTCTTCACGCTGTTTTTCGTTGCCATTTTATTGCTATCCTATTCAAAACGGTGGTGGTCTGTTCTTATTATATAGCCTTCCACTAACGCCACAATAGCCAAAAATATTGTAAAACTATTATTTCTATTGCAAACCCGCGGGTGGCGGTGTGGGCGGAGCATCCGGCTCCGCCTTTGAGTTCAGGCACAAGTACGTTTTTTTTGGGGGGGGCTTCGTCCCGAAGGGACTGAATAGAAAGCAGCCCAAATGGCGCCGGCTGGACTCAAACACGAGGCGCCTTTCGCTTGATTTCACGCTTTAACCTGGATTATTCATGAACAATGGCATTTCCCCGGCTTTGTCCCCAACGGGGACTGACCTGTCCAGCCCAGGGTCGGACGACCCTGGGCTGGACACGTGCGTCGCCGTTGGCGACCGAAATTCATGAATAATCAAGGTTAGCGTGTGGCTGTTTGCCCTTGTCCCCGGTACTATTTCACTAAGGCGACAGGTCCAAAGCCAGGACAACGAACGGAAGCCAACACGCCTTAGCTTGACGGCTATGGGCTTCAGCCCCTGCCTATTCCCGCCCCGTCCCGCTGGGACAGGAAAGCCGCAACCGTGGCGTTCTGCCAAACGCCACGCCGGAGCCGGAAACTCCGGCCACTGCCGCCGGCACGAACCGCCCCTCCCTGTAACCTTTTGCCGCCCGCCGCGTATAAGCTTGCGTGACGGCTTAACGCAACCGAGAGGTCAATGACGCATGTGGTGGGTGGCGCGGTTCGACTGGTGCAAGCTGATGGCCCAACGCAAAAGCCTGGCCGGGCTCGGCGTGGTGCTGTTCGTCAACCTGCTGTTCGGCGTCGCCTTTTTCATGGCGCGGCGCAACCCGCGCGGGCTGCGGCATGACGTTCCGGCGGAGCTGCTGGGGCAGGTGTTCAACGCCCTCACCTACGCCCTGGCCATTCTGGCGCCGTGCCTGTACCTGCTGTTCCCGATGACCCTGTCGGTGCTGGTGGCGCACAGCTTTGCCAGCGAGTTCGAGACCGGCGCCGTGCGGCTGCTGCTGGCGCGGCCGACCCCGCGCTGGAAGTTTTTGGTCGGCAAATGGCTGGCGCTGAGCGGGTACGCCCTTGGCATGCTGGCGCTGCTGCTGGTCACCAGCTATCTCGTTGCCGCCTGCCTGTTCAAGGGCACGGGCGACCTGATCGTCTTCAAGCCGCTGATGGGGCTGGGTGGCGGCATCGTGGTGCATCCGTGGCCAGCCGCCCTGGGGCGCGTCCTGCTGGCCTACGTCCTGGCCGTGCCCATGCTGGCGGCCACCGTGGCGCTGGCCCTGCTGGCCGCCACCCTGACCCGCCACTTCGCCTCGGCGGCCATCCTCACCACCGCCGTCTTCTTCTGTTCGTACGTGGCGGAAAACCTGCCGCTGCTGTCGGACATCCGTCCCTACCTGCCGGTCTATCACATGCTGCTGTGGAAATGGGCGGTCGCCGAGGTCATTCCCTGGACGCGGGCCGGCACGGACCTGCTGTGGACCGCCGGCTACACGGCGCTGTTCCTCACCGGCGCCGCCATCGCCCACACCCGCCGCGACGTGTGAGGTACGGAAACGTGATTCGTGATGCGTGACTCGTGAAAATCAGCCGACGCCGCACTCCGAGGACAGCCTGAAGGCTGGACTCAACCCCGGGGCGCCGGTCGTTTGAGTTCACGCTTTAGCGTGTTTGGCCTGGGCATAAGTACGGGGGGGGAATGGAGCGGCTTCGTCCCGTAGGGACTGAATGAAAATAGGCAGGGGCTTCAGCCCCTGTTCTGGAAAATGGAAAGATGGCGTGCCGTAGGTACGCCGCGATTCGCCGCGTACCTGACGGCACGCGAAACGGGGGGTGACAAAACGGGGGCTGAAGCCCCTGTCTATTCCCGCCCCGTCCCGCGGGGACGGGAAAACCGCACCCATTGAGTTATGCCAAACTCCCCCGCGCGGCTGGCACAGCCGCAGCTACAGCATCACCCCAGGTCTTGCGGCGGCGGCCTCGGCCTTGGGCCTTGAAATGCCCCGTCAGATTTTGGGCTTGCGCAGGCACCATGCGACCAGGGCGGCAATTCCCATCAGCGCCGCGGCGTGGGGTTCAGGGATGACGGCAATCGTTTGCCCCCCATTGACGGCATTGTGCGTTTGGGGTGCCGCGGCCTGCCACCCAAAGTCGGCATAGGCACGCCCCGAGCCGCCCAACTGCAGTGAGTTGGTGGCTGCCCCAGAGACGGTGAAATTGGCGAGTACGCTACCGACATCACCGGCGACCTCGAAGCCTTCGTTTACATCGGTGCTGGTGTTGTCATAGTGGATTTCATTGAGCCAGACAACGGCCTGGGCCGTGACGGAGATTCCGGCCAGCAACAACACGGGTAAGAGTTTTGCTCTCATGGATTCGAGTCCTAGGCACCTGCCGTCTCCGCCAACTGCTTTTATTCTATACATGCCGGCGGGCGGATATCAAGTCCGCAATCGCCGTTTTGCGTGGGCGCATTTTGTTTGAGTTCACGCTTTAGCCTGTGAGTGACCCCTTACCCTTCGACGACGCCGGGGGTTGAGCCACGGGGAGCGGGGACTATATTTAAGCTTCTTTGTGCTTTACCCCCCGCTTCAATAATTGGAGATTCCCATGACCACCACCAGCGGCCAGGACCGCATGGAAAAAATTGTGGCGCTGTGCAAGCGCCGCGGCCTGATCTTTCAAAGCTCCGAAATCTACGGGGGCATCAACGGCTTTTGGGACTACGGTCCGACCGGCGTGGCCCTGCGGCGCGCCGTGGAGCAGCTGTGGTGGAAGTACATGGTGGAGGACCGCGACAACGTCGAGGGGCTCGACTCCACCATCATCTGCCATCCCCAGGTGTGGAAGGCCTCCGGCCACCTCGACCAGTTTTCCGACCTGATGGTGGACTGCCTGGAGTGCAAGAAGCGCTTCCGCGAGGACCAGTTGCCCGAACCCGGCGTCTGCCCGGCCTGCGGCTCGAAGAAGATGACGCCGCCGCGCGAGTTCAACCTGATGATGAAGACCTTTGTCGGCCCGGTGTTCGACGACGAGCACGTGGCCTGGCTGCGCGCCGAAACCTGCCAGCCGATCTTCGTCGACTTCGACCAGGTCCGCATCGCCTCCCGCCAGAAACTGCCGTTCGGCATCGCCCAGGTCGGCAAGGCCTTCCGCAACGAAATCAACCCCCGCTTCTTCACCTTCCGCTCCCGCGAGTTCGTGCAGATGGAGATGGAGTTCTTCTGCCGCGACGACGAGTCGATGAAATGGTACGACTACTGGCACCAGGAACGCTGGGCCTTCTACACCAAGATCCTCGGCATTCCGGAAAACCGCCTGAAGATCCACCACCATGAGAAGCTGGCGCACTACGCCAAGGCGGCGCTTGACATTGAGTTCGAGTTCCCCTTCGGCTGGGGCGAGGTCGAGGGCGTCCACCACCGCGGCACCTGGGACATGACCCGGCACAGCGAATTCTCCGGCCAGGACCAGAGCTATTTCGACCAGGAGAAAAATGAGCGCTTCCTGCCCACCGTGGTGGAAACCTCCTGCGGCCTGGACCGCATCTGCCTGGCCCTGCTGTGCAACGGCTACGACGAGGACACCGCCGAGACCAAGAAGGAAGGCAAGGACGAGGACGTCCGCGTCGTCCTGCGCCTGCCGGCCAAGGTCGCCCCGGTGCAGGTCGGCGTGCTGCCGCTGTCCAAAAAACTGGAAGACAAGGCCGAGCCGCTGTTCAAGGATCTGCGCCGCCGCTTCCGCGCCGACTACGACGTCGCCGGCAGCATCGGCAAGCGCTACCGCCGCCAGGACGAACTGGGCACGCCCTTCTGCGTGACCGTGGACTTCGAGACCCCGAACGACCAGGCGGTCACCGTGCGCCAC
The DNA here is from genome assembly GCA_041651315.1 of Lentisphaeria bacterium. GTDB lineage: Bacteria > Verrucomicrobiota > Lentisphaeria > Oligosphaerales > CAITYL01 > CAITYL01. The sequence goes on from JBAZJM010000081.1 coordinate 4,464, forward strand.
CGCGACGCCATGACCCAGGAACGCATTGGCCTCGACCAGCTCGCCGCCTATCTCGACGGCAAGATCAACGCGTAAGCCGCTCAGGGCCCCAGTCTTCCTCAAGTGCAACGAGGCCGGGGATACGGACCAACAAACCCACGCTAAAGCGTGAACTCAAACGGGGGGGCGCCCCTAGTACCTTGTAACACTTAAACGTTCGGCTTCACCACGAAGCCACAAAGAGCACGAAGATAAATCGAAGATGTGTTTTTGCGCCCATTTTGCCATTGAAGCGCTTCGATCAGACTTCGTGTCCTTCGTGCCTTCGTGGTGAAGATTTAAGCGTTACGGGGTACTAGTTTGAGTCCAGCCTTCAGGCTGTCCTGGGAGTGCAGCGGCGATTATGGTAACCCTGGATTTCGCGGCCGTGGCGCAGCGCCTGCGCGGATGCCGGACCGGGCTGGCCGCGACACCGGCCAGCTGGTGGCCGGGGACCGGGCACCTGCTCGACCGGCTGCTCGCCGAAGCGGCGCCGCCGCGGCTGTTGCTGGCGCTTGAGCACGGCTTCCGCGGGGAACTCCAGGACGGTGCGGAGGTGGGCCGTTACGCCGACCCCGTCACCGGCCTGCCGGTGCACAGCTTCTACGGCGCGGCCCGGACGGCGCCGGACGCGCTGTTCGCGGAACTGGACCTGTTGCTGTTCCACGTCCAGGACGTGGGGCACCGGGCCTACACCTTTCACCAGGCCATGGCCGAACTGCTGGCGGCGGCGGCCCGCGCCGGCCGGACCCTGCTGGTGGTCGATCGGCCGTCGCCCCTGGCGCACCTCGGCCCGCGCGGCCTGGCCGGAACGCAGTTCTTCCCCCTGCCCTTCCCCATGCTGCCCGCCCTGACCCTGGGCGAACTGGCCCGCTGGCTGGCGGCGGAGCACGGCTGGGAGCGCGCCCTGGAAGTGGTGCCGGCCGCCGGCTGGCGGCGGCGGGACGGCTGGGCGCGCACCGGCCTGCCCTGGATCCCCCCCTCGCCCAACATCCCGACCCCGGCCAGCGCCTACGCCTACGCCTGCACCGGCCTGGTCCAGCACACCTGCGTTTCCGAAGGCCGCGGCACCTGCAAGCCGTTCGAATACGTGGGCGCGCCGTTCCTCGACGGGCGCCGGCTGGCCGCCGCCCTCAACGCCTTGCGCCTGCCGGGCGTGTGCTTCCGCGACCTCCATTTCCAGCCGGGCTTCAACAAGTTCGCCGGGCAGGTCTGCTCCGGCGTGCACCTGATCATCCGTGACCCGCGCCGGCTGGATCCGCCCCTGACCGGCTTGGCGCTGCTGCGGGAATGCGCGCGCCAGGCTCCGGGGGCCTTCACGCTCCAGCACGCCTTTGCCGCCTGGCTCGACAACGGCAACTGGAGCCCCGACCGGTTGGCCAGCCTCGACCTCGACGCCCTCCAGGCCCGCATGCGGGCCGACAGCGACGCCTTCCTCGCCCGCACCCGCCCGTTCCACCTCTATGCCGAATGAAACATGAAAGTCACGCATCACGAGTCACGCATCACCCATGATGAAACTTTCTCCGGTTTTGGTTTTGGCCTCGGCGTCGCCCCGGCGGCGGGAGCTGCTGGCGGCGGCCGGCGTGGCGTTCGAGGTCTGTCCGGCGGACGTTGATGAGACGCTGCTGCCCGGTGAAGCCCCCACGGCCGGCGCCCTCCGCCTGGCCCGGCTGAAGGCGGCGGCGGTCAGCCCCCGCTTCCCGGACCGCATCGTGCTCGGCGCCGACACCCTGGTGGTGGTGGACGGCGAGGCATTAGGCAAGCCGCACGACCAGGCGGAAGCCCGCCGCATGCTAGGCCGCCTGGCCGGCCGCGCCCATGAGGTGCTGACCGGCGTCTGCCTGCGCCGCGCCTCCCCCCCGGCCGAGACCGCCTGGTGCGCCCGTACCGTGGTGCGTTTTCGCCCGTTGGACGAGGCGGCGATCTCCGCCTACCTGCAACGGGTCCATGTCCTCGACAAGGCCGGCGCCTACGCCATCCAGGAGCACGGCGACCGCATCGTCGCCGGCTTTGACGGTTGTTTTAGCACGGTCGTCGGCCTGCCGGTGGAGGAGGTGACCGAACGGCTCGCCGCCCTCTTCGGCCAAGCCGGCTGAGCCAGGGGATGGATAGTTTTGGATCGATACCGACGCCGACAACAGCTTTGACCCGTCACGTTGTTCCGGGCTCGGATAACCGCCGGGAACACACCCCCTCCTGCCCAATCGCCACCGGTCGTCTTTCCGAGCCGGGAACAAAGCGACCGCAGAAAGCGAGCGTGACCGGTCAAATGCAAGCCGGCCACCCATATACCGACGGAGCCAACATGCGCCCCCGAGCCTGGCATCGGTTCGACTTCCCGTGAAGTCTGACCTATATTGATGTTTTCTCCCGGCCGACGGCCGAATTCCGACACATTATCGGCATAATAATTTTATAATAATAAGGTTATAGCATGAATATCGAGCGGTTTTTCCCGCGGATGCTGGTTGCCGCCGGCCTCCTGGTCCTGCTGGGGACCTTCCGGGTGACCGGGGAACCGGCGGCCCCGCCGGCACCGGGGCCGGAGACGCGGCCGGTCGCGGCCGGAGCGAGCTTCAACGGCGAGCCGTTCGCCTACACCCTCCAGTTGCGGCACACAAACACGCGGCACCGGATCTACGACCTGACTTACCCCTCGCCGCTGAAAACGGACGTGGCCAACAACAACACGGTGCCGGCGGAGTATTACGTGCCGATCAACCTCAAAGACGGCGAGCCGCGCCGGCCGGCCGTGGTCATCCTGCACATTTTGAACGGCAATTACGAACTGGAACGCATGCTGTGCACGATCTTGGCGGAAAGCGGCATGCCGGCCATCCTGTTCAAGCTGCCCTATTACGACGAGCGCAGCCCCGTTGCGGGCCGCAATGTGCTGATCCGTGATCCGGTCCTGTTCACGGCCTGCATGAAACAGGCGGTGCTGGACGTCCGGCGCACCGTGGACGTGCTGGCCGACCGGCCGGAAGTCGATCCGGGGCGCATCGGGGTCGCCGGCATCAGCCTGGGCGCCATCATGGCCGGCAGCGCCTGCGGTGCGGAACCGCGGCTGCAGCGGGCCGCCCTGATCCTCGGCGGCGGCGACCTGCGGCGGATCGTCAACGAAGCACGTGAGACCCGCACCCTGCGCGAAAACCTGGCCCAGCTGCCCGCCGGCCAGCGGCAGGCCGCGGAGGCCGCCATCGACCAGGCCGATCCGCTCACCCATGCCGCGGCCCTGCGCCGCCTCGCCGGGGAGGGCCGGCTGCTGATGGTCAACGCCGCCGAAGACGAAGTCATCCCGCGGGACTGCACCAACCGCCTGGCCGCGGCCGCAGGCATGCAGGACCAGGTGGTCTGGATCAAGGGCGTGGGGCATTACACCGCCCTGGCCGGCCTCCCCGAGATCCTCCGCAACACCGTCGCCTTCTTTGCCCGCGACCTGCCGCCGGGCATCACGGCGCCGCCCGCGCCGTCCCCGGCCAAGGAGCAGCCGCCCATGCTGGCCCTGACCGCCTTCCTCCAACAGATGACGGCCCTCCTCACCCAGCCGCCGCGGCCGGGGCGCTGCCACTACCTCGATCTTCAGGCGGACCTCACCCTGAAGGACGGCAAGACCACCCCCTATCGCCTGACGTTCGTCCGCGGCACCAACGGCCAGTTCAGCCTCACCGCCAGTCCGGTTCCCGAGGCGGGAACGCTGGCCATCGGCTGCGGCGACTATCCGTGGCTGCTGGCCAAGAACGGCCGGCTGTTCGCCGGCCGGCAGGCGCTGGACCCGGCGGTCACGGTGGCCAATTTCATGGACCCCCAGCACCTGCTGCGCCTGCAACTGCTGGCCGGCGCCGCCATGGCCCTGGCGCTCGCCCCCGACGTCTTCGCCCAGTACGTGCAGGTGACGGATGAGCCGGGGACGCCCGGCGAGCGCGTGCTGGGCATCACCCTCACCCACAAGAAAGCCAAGGGCACGGGCCGGCTGCATTTCCGCCGCGACACCCTGACGCCCACCACCTTGTCGTTCACCGGCGAGGGCGTCTCGGGCACCGTGACCTTCCGCATGTGGTCCCTCAACGCCGTCAGTTCCCCCGAGCTGTACCACGAACCCGGCAGCGCCTCGGTGCAAGAGGTGCCCCAGCAAGATCTGCTGCGCATGTTCGCGGCAGCCTTCAACTTCCTGATGGAGAAAGCGCAATGATCCCCTTCCCAGCGGTGTTCCGCCGCGTCCTGGCGGCCGTCCTGCTCGGCCTGGCCGGCTCCCTGGCCGCCCGGGCGCAGGCGCCCGACCAGATCCGCACCCTGGCCCGCGATCCGGACGGCCACGGCCTCCTCTGCGAACATGGCGGCAAGCAGATCCTGATGCTCGCCGGCACCCCGGAACAGATGGGTGCCGCCCATGGCCGCCTGCTCAAGCCCGGCGTGCGCGGCGTCGCCACCGGCACCATGTACCTGGTCGGCGCCGGCTACTCCGCAACCAAGGGCGACTGGTTCTTCGACCGCATGGCCGACATCCTGCGGCGCACCCAGCCGCACACTCCGGAACGTTTCCTCCGCGAGTGCGACGCCATGAGCCGCGCCGCCGGCATCAGCGAACGCGACGGGCGCACCGCCAACTTCTTCCCCGAACTCTTCCACTGCAGCGGCGTGGCGGTCCGCAACGGGGCCACCGCCGACGGCATGCTCCTGCACGCCCGGGTGCTGGATTACATGAAGGAAATCAATCTGCAAAAATACGCCGTCATCCAACTGTGGATGCCGGAGGGCCGCCACGCCTGGCTGTCCCTCGGCTACGCCGGCTTCGTCGGCACCGTCACCTGCATGAACGAAAAGGGGCTGGCCATCGGCGAGATGGGCGGTCGCGGCGAGGGCCAGTGGGACGGCGAACCGATGAATTTCCTGCTGCGCGACCTCATGGAACGCGCCGGCAGCGTCCGCGAGGCGCTGGCCATCTTGGCTAAAACGCCCCGCACCTGCGAGTATTACTACGTCCTCAGCGACCGTACCCGGGACATGGTCGCCGTCCATGCCACCCCCGGCCGGCTGGAGATTTTGGAAGCCGGTCAGCAGCATCCGCTGCTGCCGCCGGTGCCCGCGGACACCGTTTATGTCAGCGCCGGCAACCGGGCCAAAACGCTCTCAGAGCGTCTGCAGGCCGCCCATGGCCGGATTGATGTGCCGGCCATGATCGAGATGCTCAAGCGCCCGGTGGCGATGAGCTCCAACCTGCACAACGCCATCTTCCGCCCAGAGACTCTGGACCTGTGGTGCGCCGACGCCGGCCGCAACTCGGTCGCCTGCGACCAGCCCTACGTCCGGGTCAACCTCAACGACCTGGTGAACTTCTACCGCACCCCGCCAACACCGCAAAGGGGGAAATGACCGGGCGGACGGGCAGCGGTTTCCGTGAGGGCGAAACCGGCGGGCGGGGTTATACTAACGCCGAACAAATGGCCCGTAGGATGATGTCATGCCCATGTTATAACTGGAGCTGCTTTCAGAAAAAGATGGCAGCTTCTCAAACCGGGCAGAAAAAGCGGCAAAGGAATTGCCGCACTCCAAAACGGTGCGATCTCCGCCCATGCGCGCAACCCTCAAATAACCGCCCTGCTGTTACATATCGCCGGGCCCAATGGCGCAGGGAAAACCACCTTCGCCACGGAATTTCTGCCTCACCAAGTGCGCTGCCTGGAGTTTGTGAACCCCGACCTGATCGCCAAGGGGCTATCCCCGTTTTCGCCTGAGCGGGCGGCGGCCCGTGCCGGGCGGCTGGTCCTGGAGCGGATCCGGGAATTGTCGGCGGTGGGTAGTGATTTTGCCATGGAAACCACGCTTTCCGGACTCAGCTACCAGCCACTGTTGCGGCGTCTGAAAGAACGCGGCGGCTATGAACTGCACATGTTTTTCCTGTGGCTGCCGACCTTGGAACTTTCCCTTGACCGGATTGCCGACCGGGTGCGGGATGGCGGGCATGATGTTCCCGAGGCCGATGTGCGACGGCGCTTTCCACGGGTGGTGCGGAATTTGTTTGGGCGGTATCTGCCATTGCTGGCCACCCTTTATTTTTACGATAATTCCGCTGCCGTTCCCAAGCTGGTCTTTGTCGAACGCAATGGCCAGCGGACGATCAGCAATCCCAGGATTTACCAACACGTCCTCCAGGAGGCGGTGCATGACCAAGCGTGATTTCACCAAGCAAGCCACGGCGGCGCTGAAAACGGCCGTGGCCAAAGTCATGGAGGAACGGCGGAAGGCGGGACGCACAGTGCCCGTATGGAAAGACGGACGCGTGCAGCGGATCAAGCCGCCGGTGGCGATTGCCGCGAAAAACACCCGCTGAATGCCGCTATGGGCCGGTACTGGCTTACCGCATCGCGGAGAGCAGACCGGGCGGCCGGTGTCCCTCTATTGCCAGTCCAGGGCCGCGACGAGTTGTTCAAAGCGGGGGCCGGCGAACCAGGCGTCGAAGCGGCGCATCGGCGCCCATTGCAGCAACGGCGAGCGGCCAAAGGCATGGTCGATGGCGCCCACGGCGTACTGGACATCCGCCGCGGCCAGGCGCGGCCGCCCCGCGGCGGCGGCCGACACGCGGGCCGTGGCCGCCACCAGCAGCCCGGCCTGCAGGAGTGACCGCAGGCCGCCCCACAGGTCCTGTCCGTAGCCGGCCGCCCCGAACCATTGCCAGGTTTCCAGCCGTCCCCCCAGCCAGCGCCGCCAGCACTCCCAGACTTCCGCGGCATCGGACGCCGCCGGACCGGGCAGCGGCTGCACCGGCGGCTCCAGGCGGAACAGGCCGGCCCGGCCCAAAGCCAGGTCCGGATGTTCGGACGACAGGCCGGCCGGCGAACCGTGGCCGGCCATCAGGCAAACCAGCAGCCAGGCGCGGCGCAACCGCGCCCCCGCCCCCCGGCTGCCGCTCCACTCCTGGTCGCGCCGCCAATAATTGGCCAGCCACAGGCGGAACAGCGCCCGCGACACGGCCCCCGGCACCCCCCGGCGCTCCTCGGCCGGATCCGGCGCGAACTTGGCCAGCATCCGGGGCAGGATTTCCGCCATGGTTTCCCGGTCATTGACAAAAGCGGGACCCAGGCCGGCAAAACGCTGGACGGCGCGCCACAACACCACCGTTTGGGCGCCGGGACTGAGCCGGCCGGCGGACTCCGCCAGAAACGTGCGGAAACTGTCCGCCAGCAACCGCACGGTGGGCGGTTCGAGGTGGGCCAGCGTTTTCAGGTCCAGACCGTGGCCGCCCGGATGGAGCGCCATCGCATAGTCGAGGATCTGCTGGCGCCAGGCGTCCAGCTCACGCCCCTGGTTGCTCCGCACGGCCGGACAGTCGAAGCGGACACCGCAGGACAGCACCCCGGGAAACAGCGTCACCAGGTTGAACGGATAGATCCGGCAGCCGAGCGGTTTGGCGGCGGCACCGGCAACTTCCTCCAGGCGGCAACGGTTCCGGACGCCATCGAGGAACACGCAGTCGCCGGCGGCCGTATGGGCCACATAGGGATGGCCGCCATACCGCTCGACCACGGCGGCCGCGTCCGGGGCGGCCCGAGCCCGCCAGTGGTCGAGGCGTTCCGCTTCGCCCGGCCGCAGCGCCACCCGCCAGCGCCGGCAACAACGGCCGCAGCACTGGCAGTCGACGCGCTGCCCGGACATCAACCCGACTTGGAGCGTTTTTCCCAACTAGAACCAGCCCGTGTCATCGGCTTCCGGCGGTTTGCCGGCGGCGGCCGCCTGACGGGCGGCGCGCATGGCCAGCAACAGGTAGATCACAAAGGCAAAGACAAACGCCGAACCGAAATCCAGGAACGGCAGGTCGACGGCGGCATAAACGGTCGCCATGACCACCGCCGGAATGGCGGCAAAGGCATAGAAGGCCAGCACGCGCCGCCAGCCGCCGCCGGCCGGCTGGCGCAGCAGGATGGGAATCAGGGCGAACAGCAGGGTGTACAGCAGCACCTCAAACAGGGCGGCAACCGCGGACTGGACCAGGAAAACCGGCAGCATCTGCCACAGCAGATGGCGGACCACGCCCGGCATGGCCGCGGCGGAAAGCGCCAGCCCCTCCGGGAAAGCCCAGGCGACCGGGACAACGCCCCAGATCTTCTGCCGTTCCAGCACGGCCAAATTCAGAATGCGCCCCTCCATCGGCTGCCACCACAGCTTGATGCTGTCGGGGGTGATCCAGATGCCCTGGCGTTCCGGCCCGGCGCCAAACGCCGGCCCGGCCGGCGTGCCGCGGGGCTGGAACTCCACCCGCCAGCCGTCATGGCGGGTGACGTACGGCAGGGTGGCAGGACGGTCCCACTGCACGTTGCCGCCGACCAGCCGGACGGCGCCGGTCTGCCCGGCAAACCACTGCGTCCAATCCATGGAGGTGCGCCACAGGGCGGGATACCGGACACCGCCCAGGAGCAGGCCGCCAAGAGTGGCCGCCAACGCCAGCAGACGCAGGCCGCGCCACATCAGGGTGCCATCCACCTGAAAAATGCAGCCGGGATTGAAAAACAGCCCCCACAAGATCTCGCCCGTGGTCGGCGCCGACAGCAGCGGCGGCGGCAGGAGCGGCGGCAGGAGCGGCGGCAGGGATTCGGAAGGCGACGACGGCATGGGGACAACCCGGTTTGGCAGTGGTTCAACGCAGTTCGGACGACGGTTTTCGGGACGCCGCAGACGCCCCCTCGCGGGCGGCTTCCCGGCGGGCGGCGGCCAGCTCATGCCGGGTCTGTTCGCGCAACGCCTCCAACTCATCCTTGATGCGGCGCGCCTCCCCCTTTTTCAGCCGGTCGACGAACAGGATGCCGTCCAAGTGATCGATCTCATGCTGCAGGCAGCGGGCCAGCAGATTGCCGCAGGAGACCTCCACCGGCTCGCCGTCGAGCGTGGTGGCGCGCACCACCACCGTCCGCGGCCGCGTCACTTCGCCGTAGATTTCCGGCACGCTGAGGCACCCCTCGCCGCACGCCTCCTGCTCCTCGGAAAAACTAACGATCTCGGGATTGACCAGCGCCAGCGGCATGCGCGGCCCGAGCAGCCGCTCGCCGGGCGTGGCGTCCGGCGGCAGCACATCGTGAACGTCCTGGGTGCCCAGCACGATCAGCCGCAGGCTGACCCCGACCTGGGGCGCCGCCAGGCCGACGCCGTGACTCTCGCGCATGGTGACGGACATGCGCGCCGCCAGCACCCGGATCTCCGGGGTCACGGCCGCAATCTTCCGCGCCTTTTTTTCCAGCACCGGATCCCCGGCATGCCGCAACGGCAGGGCCGGGCCGGCTCCAAAAACCAGCAGACGCTTGAGGGTGTCGCTTACAGACATGGCAGATGGGGGGCGGCGACCGGGCAGCCGCCGGCGTGCGGGTTGACGTTAAAAACCAAACCGTAGCCCATTTCGCGCCCGATGCAACGGCGTTTTAAATCCGGGCAGATGGCATTATGCTGGCGGAACACCACTCATGCACACCCCATCTTCCATGCTCCGGCTGGTTTTGGCAGCCGCCCTGGCCTGGACGGGCCTGGCGATGGCCGACCCGCCGCCGCGCGAACTCCGCATCGTCTCTTACAACCTCTACAACTATTTTGAGCGGACGCGGCAGCCGCAGGTCAAATCCGCCGAATCGCGGCAGACGACCGAGGCGATCCTGGCCGACCTCAATCCCGACATCGCCCTGCTGGTGGAGACTGGCGGCCGCACCGCCGCGGAGGAGCTGCAGGCGGCGCTCCGGGCCCGCGGCCGCGACTACCCGTTTGTCACCACCGTCGATGGCGAGGACAACGAACGCCACCTGGCCGTGCTGGCCAAATGGCGCCCGGAACAGGTGGCGCATGAGACCGCCGCCACCTACAACCTCGGCAAGGAGGTGGTGCGCGTCCAGCGCGGCTTCGCCCATGTCGTGTTCCGCTGGGACAACGGGTACCGCCTGCACCTGCTCGGCGCCCACCTCAAGAGCAAGGTCTTTGACCGGCGCGGCCAGACCGACATGCGCCGCTACGAGGCCCGCCTGCTCCGCGCCCTGGCCAACAGCATTTTGGACGCCGACCCCGAGGCCAACATCCTGCTCCTGGGCGACTTCAACGACGCCCCCAACAGCTCGCCGCTCAACACGGTGGTCAACCGCCGCACCCTGCCCGACAAACAACTCTACGACCTGCGCCCCGTCGATCCGCAGGGCACCAGCTGGACCCACCTGCAGGATGCCGAGGACTGCTATTCCCGCATCGACTACGCCCTCGCCAGCCGCGGGCTGCTGCCCGAACTGAAGCTCGGCCAAACCGTCATTCCCGCCTACCCCGACTGGTATGTCGCCTCCGACCACCGCCCGCTGCTGGTGCTGCTGGAACCGCAGGATCGAAAGCCCGCCGACGCCGACCTCAAGGCGTTCGCCCGCAATATCCGTCTTCAGGACTCACCGGCGTCGTTCTTCAGCGAAGGCCGGGTGGTCGGCAGCCGCAAGGCGCGGAAATAACGGACACGATTTTTTAACAGAAGGCAACGAAGGCCGCAAAGGGAGAGGGCCGGAAATTGTCAGGCCCCCCTTCGCTTCCTTTGTTGCCTTCTGTTAAAATTCATCGGTCCCAGCTGTCCCATCCGTCCCATTTCCCCCGCTCCGGGCGCCCCACTTGATAAACCGGTTTATCGTGCTATGGTGCGGGTATGAGGAACCCCTCCGCCAAGCCCGCGACCATCCAGGACCTGGCCCGCCTCGCCGGCGTCAGCAAGGCCGCCGTCTCCGTCGTCCTCAACCACCGCGAGGTCGGCATCCGGGTCGGCGAGGAACAACGCGCCAAGATCCTGGCCCTGGCCAAGGAACTCAACTACACCCCGCGCGCCTCGGCCTGCGCCCTGTCCACCGGCCGGACCTACCACATCGGCTTCCTGCTGTC
>JBAZJM010000082.1:0-15313 GCA_041651315.1 Lentisphaeria bacterium
CGCCAATGGCGCGCATTCATACCAGCCTGGGGCAACGCCCCAGGAAAGGCGACGTATAACGTTTGAGCCCTGAAGGGGCGTTTCATGAAGCGGGCCTTCAGCCCTTTATTTCTCCTTCTCGCAAACCTGGGGCGTTGCCCCAGGCTATTATAAAATCGGGCCTTTGGCCCTGCCTAAACACCGGTCAATGCACGCTTGAAAAACCTTAACCTGATGGCTATGGGCGTGTCGCCCGGGGGTGACGCGCCCTCACGGCAGAGTCGCACAACGTGATGCAAGCACGTTCCTACAGGAAAGCTAAAAAACGAACCTAACCTGCATTATTCGTGAACATCGAGCATAAAGCGGGCACAAACAAGCGGCGGCGGGGCGGTTTTATTCTATTTTGAACAGAAGGAAGCAAAGATAGCGAAGGCTGGCTTGGTGGTTGTGTGGTATTTCCTTTGCGGTCTTCGCTGCCTTCTGTTCAAAACGGCCGGGCCCATAGGAGGCCACAACGCCTCAGGCATCGCTTTGCCGGCGGCCGCGGGGCGGCGGCAAAGCGGTGGATTCGCCGAGGAACAGGCCGACCTCGGCGGGCTCGAACAGCCGGGGCTTGCTGTTCTGGCCGCGATGCGCCAGCAGCCAGTCGACGCAGGCGGTGATGGTGTCGCCGGTCAGGACCGGTTCGGTGGCGGTCACGGTGGGCACCTGCCAGCGGTTCTCGCCTTCGCCGTCCATCACGCAGAGGGCCACGTCGCGGCCGGGACGGAGCCCGGCGTCGGCCAGCCCTCGCATGATGGCGATGGCCGGCGGCATGCTGGTGACCAGCAGGGCGGTGCCGCGTTCGGCCGCCGGCAGGGCCAGCCATTGCTGCAGCAGCACGATGGCCCCCCGCTTGGAGTCGAATTCGGTCGGAGCTTGCGGTTCCGACACCCAGCATCGCCATTGCAGGCCGAACCGTTGCGCTTCGATCTTGCCCAGGCGCAATTGTTCGGTCTTGGCGGGATGCGGGTCGGGGCAGAAAACGTCCACCCGCCGGTGCCCTTGCCGGTGCAGGTGCTCCAGCAGCAGGGCCAGCGATTTTTGTGCGGGGGCCAGGCGAAGCGAGGTGAAGCCGGCCTGGGTGTAATCGCCGCCGATCAGGGTGACGGCGGCGGAGGCATGCCGCAACCGTTCGCCGACCGCCTTGGGCACTTCCTGCAAGGGGTAGAGGAAGACCACGTCAAAGCCGCGCAGGGCGTCCTTGAGCAGGGGGTCGTTCCAGTGAGTGTAATAGACCGGGCGCAGGATGCCGCCGTGCGCCTTGGCGAACCGACTCAACCCTTCCACCCAGCGCCCCATGTCGCCGGAACTGAACCAAAAGGAGGCCAGGGCGATCTGCAAGGGGATTTTGCGCCGGGGGGCTTGGCGGTTGAGGACGCCGCGGTGGTTCTCCGGGTTGCGGGTGAGCAGGCCGTGCTCGATCAGCGCCATCACCGCCTTGCGCGCGGTGTTGTGGCAGACGCCGAACTCCTTGGCCAGTTGCCGCTCCGCCGGCAGGCGGGTGAGCGCATAGTCGCCGTGGCGGATGCGCGCCTCCAGCTCCTTGACGATGTCCAGATATTTCTTGCGTGGCATGGGAACCTATCTCAAGGCGTAATTCGTGACTCGTGATGCGTGAAATGATAACGCGAGAAACGTAACACGGGATTGTCACTCCTCACGTGTCACGGTTCACGTTTTAGTCCAGTTCCAGCACCGCGGCCTGGTAATTCTCCAAACGGCCTGGCAGGGTGGCGGCGCGGTCGCGCAGCAGATCCCTGGCGGCCGTCACGGCCGCCGGCTTGCCGGCCAGCTGCACGGAAAAGGTCACGGGCTTGCCTGAGGCGTTGACGGCGGCGACGACCGTTTTGCCGTCCAGGGTGCCGCTGAGCCAGTGGACGCCGGTCAGGGGCCGGCCGTCGGCTGCCACCAAGCGGACGGCTGGGCGGACGCCGGCTTCTTCCGCCAGGGCGGGCAGCTGTTTTTCCCATCCCGGAGTGGCGATGCTGAGCCGGCGCCAAGCCAGCGCCCGTTCGTGCTTCGGATCCAGCGGCTTCCAGCCGGGGGTGAATTCCAGGTTGCGGCCGGCGGCGATGATTTTTCCGCCGCCTTTGACGAAGCGCTCCAGCGCGGCGACCGTCGCCGGCTCTACTACTTGGGCCTCGGGCAGGATCAGCACGGCGGTGTCGCCCACCTGGTCCGCCTGCAACTGCTTCTCGGAGAGGAAACGGACGCGCAAGCCGCTGCCGAAGAAGGCGCCCCAGGCCGTGCGCCAGGTCGGATGGGCCTGGTCGTTGTACCACATGGAGAGCGGGCTGTAGAGGACCGCCACCCGCCGCGGTGCGTTTTGGATGGCGGCCAGGGCGGGGGCCACGCGCATCAGGTCCATGCCCGCCCGCGCCACCGCCTCCATGCCGGCCGGCCGGATGGAGAAGGTGTTGGTGGCCAGGTCGTCGTAATACGGTTCATAGACCCAGGCGGCCGAGGCGGCCTGGCCGTGCATGGCCTGGGCGAACAGGTCACAGTACAGGCGCTCGTGGTTCAATTGGTCGAAGTTGAAGTCCGGCTGCAAGAGATGGTTTTCGGAATTGATCGCCGGCGCCCGTTGGAACGAGGAGGCAAGGTCGTAGATGACGCGCACACCGCCCACCTCGTCAAAGCCGCAGAACTGGGTAAACTCGGCGAACCGCTCATGATTGACGCCGTCCGCGAACGGGAACGCCATCAGGTAGCCACCGGTGATCTTGGCATGCACCGGGACCGCCGGGGCGACCTCGTGGACGAGTGCCGCCATCCGCCGGTGCCAGGCGCCGAAGCGTTCCTCGTTGCAGGCCACCCAGTCGTAGATCCATGGCCGCTCCTGGCGGGTGAAGTCGCTGGTGGTGGACTTGTCATCCGGGGTGGCGGCGGCGACCGGCGCGACGTTGAAGTTGGCCTTGGTGGTGGCGCCCGGCATCGGCACTTCCTCAAAGCCGGCATACTTGGTGCCGTAGGCCTGGTTTAGGTCGGCTATGCTCGGATAGGTTTGGCGCAGGTGGCGGCGCCAAGCCTGCTGCTGGTAGGGGTCGGACGGGGTGGCGAAGCAGTGCGGCTCGTTGCTCAGGATAATGCTGTGCAGCGAGGGAATATCCTTGATTCGGGGCAGCAACGTGCGCAGGTAGGCTTCGTAATACGCCCAAGCGCCGGGGGCGTCGCTCAACCACGGGGCGCCCGCGGAGTTGGGCAGGTAATGCGGGGAGATTAGGAGCGTCACCGCCACATTGTTCTTGGCAGCGGCCTGCAGCTTGGCGACAAGGTCGTCGATTATTTTTTTGTCCACCCGCAGGGTCTGGTCCGGCTGGGTGCTGACACACTGCGGGCCGTTCTCGATGTGGATGAAATTGCATCCGCGCTCCTGCCAGGCGGCCATCTGGTCGCTGACGGTGAAAAAGTGGCCAAAGCCGTTGAGGATGGCGGGGCGCGGCGCCACCTTGCCGGTCACGGGGTCGCGGACATCGCAAATCTGGGCAAAGCCGTCCAGGCGGATGGTGCCGGTCTGGTAGTGGTAGGCCGGCGGCACCGCTTTCGGATCCTGCTGCAACTGGGCGAGATCCGCCTTTAACCGCTTGGCCAATTGCTCCATTTCATCCAGCATGACCGTGCAGGCCAGGGCGTACTTGGCCTCGCCGATCCGTTTCTCCACCGCGGGCAGATACGCCTCGATGCAGGCGAGCTTGATGCGGGCGTAATCGGTGTTGGCCTTGGCGGCCGTCAGGGCGTTCAAGCGCCGTTTTTGTTCCGGTGTGGTGGCTTTCAGCCAGGCCAGGGACTGCTTCAGCCGCTCGGCCGGCCAGGCCTGGTACGGCGGGCGGAGCGTGGGATCAGTGGACGGGCCCATGCGCACCACCTTGATGGCGTCAAAATAAAGGGTTGATTTGCCGCTCACCTGCAACAACAGCGGCAGCTCGGTCTCGTCCGGGCCCGTCCGGTACCAGCCGTCCAGCCGCGTCCAGCCATAAACGCCCTGGGGAATGCCGTTGATCCACGCCCAGTTGCGCCCGCCGCCGAACCAGTTGCCGCCGGCCCCTTCGGAGCGGACGTAAACCGTGACCTGGTACTCGGTCATCGGCTCGCATGGGATTACCGTCTTCATGCACCCGTATACATCGGGTACCGATGTATAATCGGTGACCACTTTCAGGCAGTGCGCCCCCTCTTTCGCCTGGTTGGGCACCACGGTCGCGGTAAAGCGGACCTTGGGCGACGAGATCACCGTCTCCCAGCCCTGGGGCGCGCCGGTGGCGGTCACGGCCTCAAACCCGCCGTTGTCCAGCAGGTTGCCGTCCGCGGCGCGCAGGCCGGGGGCGGCCAGGCCAGCAACCAAGCCGGCGGCCAGCAGGGGGAGCCAGGAATGCGAAACGGATTTTTGCATCGGTGCGGGCCTCGTGCGAGCCCGCCTGGGGTAGGCGGGGCGGTTGGGCGGTTGGGCGGTTGAGGGGGTGGGGGAAGCGTGAAACGTGATGCGTGAAACGTGATTTTCCGGGTCAACGGGTGGCCGTCCCCCATAGGGAACGTAGGGGCAGCGCGCCTCTGCCGGCCCCGAATTGGGGTTCAAAAAACGCTCATTGAAACACCGTGCCGTGGCTGGTGTCCACCTGGATAAAAAATTGATTGAAATCGCAATAGCCGAAGTTCAGGTTGTTCAGCGGCATCGCCGAGGCGCTACCGTCACCGAAGAAAAAGGTGGTGGAGCCATTATGGGCGGGGATGGAGGGGGCCGTGTAGATTTTTTGATATGACGTGCCGCAGAACAGGATCATGCGTTTGCCATTGTTACTGAATCGGCTGGAGAGAGGGGGGGTGTAACTGTTCCAATACCCGCTGTAACCATCGCGGAGATAGGAGTAGTCCGCCCAGTTTGCGTTGCCCTCGAAGTTAAGGCCGACCGGGCAATCATAAACCTTGTTGCGGTTGTCGCCGACGAGCGGCTGGCTGGCGTCCTTGATTGGGAGATAACCCTGGACGGCCAGGATGCCGATGCCGCAAGGAGGCCCGCCCCAGATATAAATTTCAGCTTGGTCTCCTGATGCGCCCAACGTATGGTCATTAGGCAGCATGGCGTCATTGTAGTCGCCGGAATAGGAATAGATGGCGAGCCCGATCTGCTTGTGGTTGTTGATGCAGACCGCGGTCTTGGCGGCGTCCTTGGCCTTGCCGAGGCTGGGCAGCAGCATGCTTGCCAAAATGGCGATGATGGCGATCACCACCAACAGTTCGATCAGCGTAAACGCTGCTCGAACTTGCCTCCGCCCTTCGCTATGGCTCGGGGCTACGGCTAGGCGTGCCAGCAACTCAATCAGGGTGAACCGTCCGTTTGCCGCCGGGTTCGTGCATCGTTTGGCCATGCTGTGCAGCCCTTTCGTTGATACATAATGTATCATAATAAAAAGGGAATGCAACCGGCGCGGAAAAAGGGCGACGGGGGCTTCAGCGTGCGTTTGCCTGCCCTGGTCTCCGGCCCCGCTCGCGCGGGGTTAAAGCGCCGCCGCAAGGTGCGGGCGCAGGGCGGCCAGCGTCATGGCCGCCAGTACCCGGTTGCCGGCGGCGGTCAGGTGAACGCCGTCGGGGAAGATGTATTCCGCGGGGGAGCCGGCGGCGTCAATGCGCCGCCGGAGCTCGGCGGACAGGTCCACCAACGGCAGCCGGTGGGTGGCGGCGAACTGCCGCGTCAGCTGCCGGTAACGTTCCGTCGAGGCGTCGGGGCCGCCAAACGGACGGTGGAACTCGCTGTTTCCCCAGGCGTGCTGTCCGTCAATCACCGGCGGAAAGGTGATCACGATGATCCGGGTTTGGGGCGGCAGCCGCCGCCGGCAGTCCTCCAGCAGCGTCTGGAACTCCTCCGGCGCAACGCGCCGCTCCGGCCGGCCGGGGTCGTCGTTGTTGCCGCCGAACTCCAGCAGCAGCCAGTCCGGGGCGTGGGCCAGGACGTCGCGGTCGAAGCGCGCCATCGCCTCCCGCGCGGAATTGCCGCCGACCCCGGCGTTGACCACGGTGAAGGCGGCGGCGGGAAAGGCGGCCTCCAGATCTTTTTTCAGGAGGTTCAGCCAGCGTTCGTCCGGATCGGGCAGCTGGTTTGTGGCCTCGGTGATGGAGTCGCCGAAGCCGACCAGGGTGATCGGTTTTTGGAGGGGTGTCTGCATGGGGGGGGCTCAGTTCTTAATTTCTCCGAGGTGCTTTCAACTGTCAGATTTTTATACAGAAAGGACGCAACGGTTTGAAGAGTAGAATTAACATCTCACCCTAACCTGGATTATTCATGAACGGTTGCATTTTTCCGGCCTTGTCCCCAACGGGGACTGACATGTTCAGCCCAGGGTCGAATGACCCTGGGGAAATCGGCATTAACCGCATTCGTCCCTGAAGGGGACGCACATCGTCACGCATGATTAGGTGTATGCTCGGATGAAGAAAAGAACCTCTGCATGTTGCATGTGGCACCCCTTCAGGGTGCGCCTCGGGTTGGAACTGTTTCGTACCCCAGGGTTGTCCAACCCTGGGCTGGACACGTGCGTCGCCGTTCGGCGACCAAAATTCATGAATAATCCAGGCTAACTCAGGTGCCCGTTTCCCCGGAACCCGCCCCGGCCTGGCGGCAGCGGCGGAGGCAGTCCCGCAGTTGCGACCGGGTCAGCGCGTCGCGGCTGACCAGCCCCGCGCCGGGTTCCTCGAAATTGATCGGCAGGCAATAGCGGTCCAGCTGGTCGGCCAGCTGTTCCAGGCGCTGCCAGCCGGCGGCGGCCGCCGGGGCGTCCCGGCGGTACAGGGCATCGTGGTAGTCGGCCATTTCGGTCATGATGGCCATGACGTCGCGCCCGTAGATCAGCAGCCGGCGGTCTTCGCCGAGCCGTTTTTCGTAGCGCGCGCCCTGCAGCTCTTGGGCGCGCTGCTGGGCGGGGTTGACCGCCGTGCCGCCGGCGGTGCCGCGGCTTGCCTGGGCCTGGCGGGCGCGTTCGTCGGCCTGCGCCTGTTCCACCAGGGCGAGCGCCTGGTCCATCAGGCCGGCGGCGTGCCGGCCGGCGGCCACCAGGCCGCCGCCGGGGGCCAAGTGATCGTTGCCGGGCAGCGGCTGTTCCGGCCGGCGGCCGTCCCATTGCAGCAGCTGGGAGAGGATGCTTTTGGCGCACCAGGCGCGCCACTGGGCGCAGGCCAGCCAGCCTTCCTCCAAGAGCTCGTACGCCTGCCGCAGGCGGGTGGCGTGGGGGCCGTACCAGCGGTCGAAATACTCGGCCAAAAACGAGGGAACGTCGGTCTGGACATCCCAGGCGACCTGCGCGTAAAGCAGTTGCGTCAGGGTCCGCATGGCCCAGTTGACCATTGGCAGGTGCATGTAGGTCATGCCGCGGGCGCCCAGCCGGTGATAGGCGGGCAGGTCGGCGGCGATCCGGGCGGTGAAGAGCAGGGGCAGGTCCTCGAACTTCGACACGTTGTAGTATTCGCCGATGGTCACCGGCAGCCCGGGCTGTTGGCCGGTCCACGACACCAGGCTGGTCCGGTACGGCCGGTTCCAGGAGCAGCCGTTCGCGGCGAAATCGTGGGCATAGCAGCGGTTGATCGGGTAAAAGGTGATGCAGTCGCCGGCGTCAACGAGGTTTTGGGGGACGGGCTGTTGCGGGCCGTCGAGGGTGGCGGTCCCCTCGTACGCGCACAGCACCAGGCGCGGCCGGTGCCCGAGGCGCCCGGTCGCGGCCGCCCGGTCGATCCGGGCGCGCAGTTGCGAGGCGATCTGCAGCATCTGGTCGCTGCTGTTGCCGAGGCGCTGGCAGTCCGGGCAGCGGCAGGTGCTGCCCCAGGTGTCGAACCCCCAGAGGTAGATGCGCTCGGCCATCCGCCACTTGCCGTTGAGATACGCCAGCAGTTCGTCGCCCAGAAAGTCCATCAGCTCCGGCCGGCAGGCACAGAACTGGGTCTGCTGCGCCGTGGCTTTTTCCCGCCGGCCGTTTGCGGGCAGGCCAAACCAGTCCGGGTGCTCCTCCCACAGGCTGCGGCCGGACGGCAGCATGCGGTCCGGATGCAGAATCTCCTCGAAGATGTGGCCGCCCAGCGCCGGACTCATGCCCAGTTTTTCGCAAAGCGGGCCGGTGGCGGGGCGGCAGCCGGAAACGTTGAGGCGGTTGCGGGCCATCCACAGGCAGAGTTCGGCCGATTCCATCGACACGCAGCCGAAATCGAAGCCCCGGCCGAGGCTGAAGGAGGGCTCGCCGCGGACGGGCTGCGGCGGCACCGCCAGCCGGGTGGCCGGGGGCGGGGCCAGCTCCCCTTCCGGCCCCGGGGCGAACCAGCGCCAGCCCTGCAGCCGCAGCAACTCATAGGCCCCGAACAGGGTGCCGGTGCGGCCGTCGCCGGTGATCCGCACGCCGCCGGCCCGCGGCTCCAGGGTGAAGGCCGATGCCTTGCCGGCCGGCTCCAGGACCCGGAGTTCAATGAGGAAATCGCAGGGGCGCGGGGCGGCGGCAAAGGCGATCCCGGCCCCGTCGAGCGTCCGCGCCAGAAAGGCCTTCAGCTCGGTGGCGGCAAAGGACAGGGTGCAACGCGCCGCCCCCGCGGGATCGCCGCGGAAGTCGACCGTTTCCTCGGCCGCCGCCCACACCGCCGTCTGTTGGTCGGCGCCGGCAAACGGATTGACAATCAGGATGTTCATGGTGGTGATGAATCCGCTCGTATATGGGGTTGGGCTGAAGCTCCGGTCAACAGGCTGGTTCCGGGAACAGATAGGGGGCGGCCTGGGCGGGGGCGGCGCCGCGGGCGGCGGATTCCTCGGCCGCCCAGATGACGGCCTCGGTGCGGCGCACCAGCGGCGAGGCAAAGCCCAGCAGCGGATCCGGTTGGCCGGCCTTGACATGGTCCAGAAACGCCTGGACCGTCGCCGCGCACTGGTGGGCCCAAACGTCGCCGCTGTCGAGGTGGTCGTGTGCGAACTCCGCATCCGGACCGTAGGCGCGGCCGCGCGGCCCGGACGACCACATCACCCGGCTGGCCGCCGGGTTGAAGGGGAGGTAGTCGAACTGGCCCGCCGTGCCGATCACGCTGTGGCGGAGATCGTATTTTTCCGCAAAGTCGATGTTGCCCTGCACCACGCTGACCACTCCGTTGGCAAAGGTGATCAGGATATCCTGTTGCGGCGGATAGTCAAAGGCGCGGCAGCGGGCGGGTGAGTTCTTGCAGATCACCTCGACGGGGTCGGCGTCGACCAGCAACACCGTCAGCGACAGCGCGTGGCAGATGCCCATCGGAATCGCGCCGCCGCTGGCCTGCCGGGAGAGTTTCCAGCGTTGGCCGGCCGACTCCCCGATGTTGATCGGATGGCGGTAGGTGAAGTGGGTGGAGGCCAGCGTTCCGAACGCCCCCTGCCGGATCAGTTCCCGGAGCTTCTGCGGCTCGTCGTAATGCGCCAGGATGTAGTCGAGCTTGGTGACCAGGCGGTGGCGGCCCGCCTCCCCCTGCAGCTGCCGGGATTCTTCCGGGGTGACGGCGAACGGTTTCTCCAGGAACAGGTGCTTGCCGGCGGCGAGCGCCTGCCGGGCGAACTCCGCATGCAGCCGGTTGGGCACCGCCACAATCACGGCGTCCACCCGGTCCGAGGCGAGCATCCGCCCATAGTCGGCAAACAGTTCCGCCTGGTCGAAACCAAGTTCGGCCTGGCGCGCCGCCAGCCGCTCCGCGTCCAGGTCGCAGAGCGCCGTGACGCAGGCGTCCGGATGCTTCTGCCCGGGCGTGGCGCCGGGCGTGAAGGTGCCGGCGACATATTCCACCCCGGCCCCCAGCGCGCCGGCCATCCAGCCGGTGGCCCCGACAATGCCGACCCCGATTTTCTTGTTCATGGCGTTCTCCGAATGCCGTTTTGGTTTAGGCCAGGCCGAGAAGGTTGATGACATTGCGGCGGGCCAGCTTGTCGAAGATGGCCGCCGAGATCTTGCCGGCGTCCCGCAAGCCGGTGAGGAACGCCGCCAGCGGCGGCGGCTCCGGTCCCGTCGGCCGGCAGAGGTCGATGCCGAACAGCAGGCGGTCCTGGAATTCGTGGATGAAGGTCACGGCGTACTCCGGATCCCGCATCAGCGCGTTGCCGCCGCTGCCCGCTGACAGGTCGCCGTACAGATTGCCGAACCGGCGCAGCAGGCGCGGCACCACGCCCTCCACCACTTTCCCGGCCGGGTAGCCGGCCCGGTCATCCGCGTTTTCCAGCCGGCTGATTTCCGCCCAAAAGGGTTGCGAGTGCCCCAGGATCCGCAGCCCGGGAAAACGCTCCAGCGCCGCCGCGAGCTGGGGCAGGCCGGGCTGGTCGTACAGCCCGTAGACCCGGTCCAGCCGGTGCGCCAGGTGCACTGTCATCGGCAGCCCGGCCTGTTCCGCCTGGGCGAAGAAGTTCTGGATGTAGGGGTCGCTGATGGGCAGGTTGCAGGTGACTTCGCCGATCCCCTTGCAGCCCAGCTGCCGGTAGTAGCGCATCAGTTCCGCCAGCGGCGCCCCGGACGAGTTGTCCAGGGCGCGCGGGTGGAGGTTGCAGAAGGGGATGAAACGGCCCGGGTGGCGGGCGGCCATCTCCAAAATGTCCTCATTGCACTGCGGCAGGTTGACCTCCGGCCCGGTCAGCGGCAGCAGGACGCCCTGTTCCACGCCGATCCGGTCGTAGTACGCGACCAGCTGCTCCGCGGTGGGCAGCGGCGGGATGCCGGGAACCGCCGGCAACGGCGTCCGCACCGCATGGGCATGCGCATCAATGAACATGGTTCCGTCCCATTTTGATGGTGAGTTTACCGCAGCAGCCCGGCGTTTTCCGCCACTTTGCGGAAGGCGCCGGCATACTCGGCGATCCGTTCCGGAAGGTCATGCTTGAACCAGGGGATCGAAAAGGCCAGCTCCCCGATCCGTTCCGCCACCGGCAGGGTGCCTGCCCCCTGGCGGACGTCCCGCTGCCCGAAGGCCAGCACCGTGGGCTGTCCCTGGTGGAAATAGTCGAGCTGGTGGAAGAGCGGGCGGGTGTGGAGCGGCAGGTTGGCGCCGGGCAGGCACCCCTCCACCCCCTCGGCGCGCACCGCCTCGCAGAATTTCTCGCAACTCAGGCCGCCCAGTTCGTCGCCGCGGTAGAGGCCGAGCGGGAAATACCAGCAGCCCATGGTCGAGTCCGGGCCGGCAATCCGGTGCGGCCGCAGGCCGGGCACCCCGTCGAGCAGCCCCCAAAAGCGGTTGAGGGCGTTCTGGATCTGTTGGATCCGCGCCGGGAAGTGCTTTAGCTGAACCCGGCCCATGGCCGAGGCGAGCTGGTTCAGCCGGTGCTTCTGGCCGCCGACCGGCAGGCCGGCGAAAGGCGTCAAGTCGGTGCGGGTGACCTGGGACACCGCGGGATTGAAACGGGTGGCGACCCCGGTGCGCTCGTAATGGCCGAAGGCGACGCAGCGCTCGAAAAGCTCCGGGTCGTTGGTGGTGATCATGCCGCCCTCGCCGATGGCAAACCCCTTGCCGCTCATCATGCTCATGGCCGCGATGTCGCCCAGGGTGCCGCACGGCCGCCCCTGGTACAGCGCGCCATGGGCGTGGGAGACGTCCTCGATCACCCGGAGCCGGTGCCGCCGGGCAATGGCCAGGATGCGGTCCATGTCGCATGGGTGCCCGGCGTAGTGCACCACCACGATGGCCCGGGTGGCGGGGCCGATCCGGTGCTCCAGGTCGGCCGGATCAAGGCACAGGGTCTGCGGATCAATGTCGGCAAAGTTCACCGTGGCGCCGAGGTTGACCACGGCGGCGCAGCTGGCCCAGTAGGTCATGGCCGGGCAGATCACCTCGTCGCCGGCGCCGACGCCGCAGGCCCAAAAGGCCGCGTAGAGGGCGGCGGTGCCGTTGCAGCAGGCCAGGGCGTGCCGGGTGCCGAGCCAGGCGGCGAACTCCTGTTCAAACTGGCGGGTGATGTCGGTGCCGCTCATGCTGCCGGCCCGCAGCACGGCGAGCACGGCCTGCTCGTCCTCCGCGGTGACGATCGGCCAGTGGAACAGTTCCGGCGTCCGGCCGCGGACGCTGGCGTCACCGCCATGAAGGGCCAGGGTGGGCATGGAAGTCTCCGCTCAACTTTGCACGTGTTAAGTCGCCGGGTAATAGCATAGCCCGCCGCCGCCGGATGGCAAATGCCGCCAGTGGCGCCACGCAACCGGTCCCCCTCTGGGGTGCATTCAATAAAGACCGCACGCCGCAGACCGCCTGAAAGCTGGACTCAAACCCGGGGCGCCGGTTGTTCGAGTTCACGCTTTGGCGTGCGGATGGGGATTGCTGTAGCCGCGGCTGTGCCAGCCGCGAGGGGGTAGATGATTTTTTTTCGCGCTCGCGCTCGATCATCGCCTGTCGAATGGCGTCAGTTGGCCCCAAGCCCCAATCATGCCGGTGAACGGATGTGCGGTTTTCGGATCGTGTCGGGAGCCGGCCGGCCTCGGGCGGACAAAAACCACGCCGTTCCCCTCGCGCCGCTCACGCGGAGCCGCGGAGTCCGCGGAGAAGACCGAGAGGCCGCCTTTCCTGGGATCGCCGAGCCCCAGCTCGGCGCGAACCGCACCGCCGCCGACCCACACGAAGGCACGAAACCACGAAGCCCATCCGGTGTCCCGGCTCCGCGCCTCCGCGTGAGACCACTTGCCGGTCAAGAAATAGCCACAAGATGCACAAAAGGCACAAGGATAAAAGCGGTGCGGCGCATCCCCGCTATTTTTGTGAGATGTGCCTGATTGCGGAGGTGTGACCCCAAATTCCAGCATGGCCGTCCCATGGGATGTCATCATTCATTCCGTGCCCGTGCCTTTGCCCGTGCCCGAACGACCACCCCTTCTTTCGAGGGCGAAGCAGTCCATGGGCATATTTCTTTACGCGGCGGGCGGGGCGAAAAACCACGGACTGACACGGACGGGCACGGACCAACACGGACAGCCCCGCCTTGAGAAGAAGCCAGTTTGGGGGCCGTGCAAGTCCGTGAGTGTCCGTGTCAGTCCATGTGTTTCAGTTTAAGATTTTTTCTTTGTCACCGAGCATCCCCGCCATCGCCACCTGTGGCGGCCGCTGCCGGGCCAGCCGGCCAACACACCCAACCATCCAGCCCTTACAGCCCACCCCAGAAATGCTTAAACGCAAATTATGCCATCATTTTTCGCGTTTAAGGCACTTTTAATGAGTTGATTTTATTGTTATTATTTGTGGCGCAGTGATTTGCTTGCGTACGTCCCCAGTACTACATGTGTTTCAGTTTAAGATTTTTTCTTTGTCACCGAGCATCCCCGCCATCGCCACCTGTGGTGGCCGCTGCCGGGCCAGCCGGCCAACACCCAACCATCCAGCCCCAAGCCCACCCCAAAAATGCTTAAACACAAATTACGCCACCATTTTTCGCGTTTAAGGCGCTTTTAATGGGGTTGTTTTATTGTTATTATTTGTGGCGCAGTGAGTTGCTTGCGTACGTCCCCAGTACTGTTGCTGCTGTGAGGTCGAGCCCTTTGCTTCCGGCTGTTCGCATCGCAAGTGTTGTGAGAATACGGAAAGTCTGAGCGTTCCCTTCAAATCCATCGTCAATTCCTTTGTTACGCAATAACTCATCGAGGACATGTTCGCCGACATGTCCAAAAGGTGGGTGACCAAGATCATGCGCTAAAGCAGCAGCTTCAGTCACGTTAGCATCAAGCTTGTCTGCAATGGATGCATCATCTCGAATAAGCTTGGCCGAAATCCGTCGAGCAAGTTGGGCAACTTTGAGTGAGTGCGTCAATCTATTGTGGTACCTTGCGCCATGGGTCGGATCAAAAACTTGAGTAGTATAAGCAAGACGGGCAAACGCCGAGCAATAGATTATTCTATCTACATCTTTCTCGCTTGGGCTGCGAGGGTCATCCAAGTTCGGCTTTTTGCTCGATCGATTGTAGTGGCTCGCGGGTCGTGTCATAATCTCACCGTTTCTCTTTTCGCCCCTGCCGAGTACATGATCTCATCAATGAGCTAGTATTTTTTTTGCTTTTGGAACCTTACGTGACACATGAAATTGTAGATCGACTTTCAGATGCCCATCAGAAATAAGATCCCAAAGAATCTGCATCATATCATCTCTCGGTATGTCAAGGCCCTTCTTATGGATTTCATAGGCCAAATCATTGACGGTCAAGTCATCTTCATCCTCATCAAGTATCTCATATGCTTTACGTAGAATAGTTTTTGTCGGCATATTGAATTCTCCTTGTTTTGAAATTGATGTCGTTTGATCCTATGCAACTGAAAAGCAATCAGCGTGCCACGCGATTCGTCGGGGCGCGGCGGGCGCGGGCTTTAAGACGCAAATAACGTCTGGAAGAATCCCCGATTTCTCCACATCGCGCAATTTCAGTGACACATTCATCGAGATGATGACCGCGAGCTTCGCTTGTAGTTGTTGCACATATAGGCGGGGGATGCATGCTCCCCCCGTTTACAAGGCACTTTAGCGTCCGTTAATTCACGTGTCCAGTATGTGCGACGGTTTTTGATCGGAATTTGGTGTCACTGGGGGGGCGCCTCCGCAATCAGCTTCATCTTGTTATGTTATGCTGATTGGTTGGTTGGCCCGTTCCCGTGGGAATCGCCGGCGAGCTGGCGGTTGATGCTGGCGGCGGCGCGGCGGCCCTGGCCCATGGCGAGGATGACGGTGGCGGAGCCGAGGACGATGTCGCCGCCGGCATAGACGTGGGGGATGCTGGTGCTGCCGTCCTCGTTGATCAGGATGTGGCCCCAGTCGTCGGTCTTGAGGTTCGGGGTGGTCTGCTTGATCAGCGGGTTGGACTCGTTGCCGATGGCGACGATGACGGCGTCCGCCTCCATGAGGTACTCGCTGTTGGGGATGAGGACGGGGCGGGGGCGACCGGACTTGTCGGGGGCGCCGAGTTCGTAGCGCACGCATTCCAGGCGGGTGGCGCGGCCCTGGGCGTCGCCCAAGATGCGTTTGGCGTTGGCCAGGAAATGGAAGACCACGCCTTCTTCTTTGGCATGGGCGACTTCCTCGATGCGGGCCGGCATTTCTTTTTCCGTGCGGCGGTAGACGATGTGCACCTCGGCGGCGCCGAGGCGCAGGGCGGTGCGGGCGGCGTCCATGGCGACGTTGCCGCCGCCGAGCACGACCACTTTTTGGGCCGCGGCGATGGGGGTGGCCGCCCGCTCGCGGTCATAGGCGCGCATCAGGTTGGCGCGGGTCAGGTATTCGTTGGCGGAGCTGACGCCCACCAGGTTTTCGCCCTCGATGTTCATGAACTTGGGCAGGCCGGCGCCGGTGCCGATGAACAGG
>JBAZJM010000083.1:0-15027 GCA_041651315.1 Lentisphaeria bacterium
GGAAAAGGCCGCGGTCCGCCTGCATTTTCAGCCAGTTGACATCGCAAAAGGCCGTGCCGCTGTTGGCGATCTGGGCGAAGGGGTCGGCGGCGTGCAGACCGGCGGCGGCATGGCGCCCCACTTCGGAGTACAGGAACTTGCTCGGGCCGTTGTCCTCATTGCCGATCTCGTACCAGGATACCCGGCCTTTCAGGGCTTCGGCCAAATGCTGGTGCAGCGCCCCCATGGCCGGGGCATAGTCGGGACGGTCCGGTTGCCGGAACGCCGGTTGGTCGTACAAACAGGTCAGCCACAGCGTTTCGATGCCGGCTTGGCGGAACTGCTCCACCGCGGCGAGGGTCCCCGCGAAGTCATAAACGCCGGGGCGCGGTTCCATGTTCCTCCAACCATTGCTGACTTGCCTGATCCAGCGCGCCCCGGTGTCGCTGCCCTGTTCCGGTGTTGCCTGCCAAAAGACCCCGCCGAAGGGGCTGGTCTGCCGCAGGTAAGCCTGTTCCGCCGGGGATGCCTTCTGATAGCATTTGGGCAGCATCCGGGAAAATTCAGCGACGCCCTGTTTGATGATGCCTTGGGCATCGCCGAGGCGCCATTCAACCCGATGCACGCCATAGGGCGCGCGGAAGGCGACCGGCTGGTTGGTCTGCCCCTGGCCCGGCACCGTGGCCAAGGAAATCCGCTCCTGAAAAAGCGGCCGGTTGTAATATGTGTCCACGACCTTGATCTCAACCTGCAGGCCGGCCACCGGGGTGCGCGAGACATTGCGCACGCCAAACGCCAGCGCGGGCTGGTCCTGCCAAAACAGGTTATGGGGGCGGTCGGTGGTGATGACGGACAGCAACGCCTCGCGCGGGGTTGTCACGGTCACCACCGCAAGGTCATCCACCAGCAGGCGGCCGGTCTTGGGGCCGCCAAACTCGACCACCAGTCCGCACAGGCTGGCCGGCAAGTCCAGGCGGTTGTTCTGGTCGCCCCCACTCCAGGCCGGCGTGGCGGCGACCGGCAGGCTCACCGATTTCCAGCCCGTCCAGTCCACGGTGGCCCGTGAGACGTACGTTTCACCGCTGGCGTCCGTGATCCAAAGTGAAATGGGGGTGCCTTGGGCGGTGGCATCGGCATGCAGCCAGAACGTGACAGCTTGCGGGCGCCCGGCCAATTCCCGGCCAACGGTGAAATTGGCAAAGCAATTGTCGGCGCCGGGCGTCTTGCTGAAGTCCCAGCTCATGGCCAGGGCGGCTTTGCCGCCATGCACGGTTTGGGTTTCCAGTGCCGCCGTTCCGCCTGCCTCCGGCCGCCCGCACCACACCCCGGGGAGCTTGCCCCCCTCAAAGTCCTCCAGGCTGTACGTAAGCGTTTCCGCCGCGGCAGTCGCCGTTGGCGTCGCCGCACCCGCCGGCCCGGCCGCCAGCAGGAGGGCCAGGGGCGAGGCCAGGAGCCGCCAGCGAGATGGTTTTCCGTGATTCGACTTCAGCATGGAATGGCCTTTCGTGGGGCGGTGGCGGCGTTACCGAAAAAATATAGGACAATCCATCGGATCGGTCAGCGGCCTTCGCGTTGACCGATCCGATGGGGGTAGGGAAGGTGGAGTCGTCTGGGGCCGGGCCGGTCAGCGGCGCCGGCGCAGCAAGACCGCGCCGCCCAAAAGCAGCAGGGCCAGGCTGGCCGGCTCGGGAATGGCCGTGGTCGTCCAGTTTGCCCCCCACAGATTGATTGCACTGGGAGGGACCCCGTCCCCGGCCGTGGTCAGATCGACCCGCAGGAAAAAGTCGCCGTCACTGGAGATTTGCGTCCCCGCCAGATTGATCCACTGGTCACCGCCGCCAAAGGCTGCCTCATCATCAACCCGGAGCCAATTGGCGTTGGTTTCCCATTCATCGCCCCAGCCCGGCCAGGTGCTGCCGGCCAGCGGACTGCTGAGATCGCTCCAGGCCTTGTCGCTGTAATACAGGGTAACCTTGCGGCCGCCCCAATGGTTGAACGTGGCGAGGGCGGCGAGAGCGACGGAGACTTCCTGGCTGGTGGTGGCCTGGAAATGGTAGATGACGCCGCCAACGGCGCCGTTCACGGTGGGGGTGACGAGGTTGTAGTTGCCGTCCATGCGCTGCGACATGTCTTCGTTGTATGACCACGCCTGGGTCAGCCAGCCCTGGTCACCGGTCGCGAAATTGCCGATGCTCCACGCTGCGGTCCCCTGCGCGGAGAGGGTGTAGGAGATGGTACTGTTGGTGTTGGTCACCCAGCCGGCCGTGGCGGCCGTGGCGGCCAACGCCAGGGCGATGGCGAGACTGCGGGTTGCGGTGGTCATGGTCATGATCCTTTTCTGGCGTTTTGTGAAGGGGGATGTTGTGTGCTGGTGTCGCTCTCATTGCGTGCAGAAGGGCATGCGTGGGCCGGTGATGCCGCCAGGGCCGGTGACGGCTGGCACGGTGCGGCTTTGGCCCCGTCCTGGTCTCAAGGATGGTTGTCCTCCTTTCTGGCGAGGGGTGTTAAGTTGAACGTTCAAGTAAAAGGCGGAAAAAGCGGATTCAGGGGAGGCGCGCTTCCTTGTCAAACCAACTCGGCCAGCTTCCATAAATCCAGCCTGGAAAGGGCGGCGGCTTGTACGCTTCGGCGGTGGCATGGGCATCCGCCCACAGCACATCGGTTCGCGTGCCATGGGTCGGCGCCAAATTCCACGCCTGTTCGACATCAATCACCAGGGCGATGCCCGACTTGGGAGAGAAACGGTCCGGCAACAGGCTGTCGTGCGGCCGTTGGGAGATGTGCTGGGACACATAGCTGCACCAGTTCGGATCGTTGTCGAAGAAGCCGGCCGATACGCCCTCTGGACAGCGGAGAACCAATGGGCGCCCCTTGCCGGTGGGACTGCCGGAGTGCGCACCGAGATAATTGCCGGCGGTGACCAGGTAGCCCAGGCCGTTGGGCTGGCCGCCATTTCGGGTCAGCGAGGGGGGCGCCGCGCCTTCGAACCAGCCGTTGTCTGTGCCATAATTGGGGGGCATGGTATTTCCCTGGTCGTCGGCATAATTGATCAGCCCCAGGCCAATCTGCCGCAGGTTTGACAGGCAGACGGCGGCCCGGCCTTGGGCCTTGGCCTTGCCCAGTGATGGCAGCAGCATGGCGGCCAGGATGGCGATGATGGCGATCACCACCAGCAGTTCGATCAGCGTGAAGCCGGCAGCTCGACGGTTCATGGATGCTTCCTCCGTTTGGCGCGGGGCGATACGGGTGGCGGCGGGGCGGTGGAGCCGCGGATGACCAGGTCGTGTTCCAGCAGGGCGGCGGGCGGCATGGGCTGGCCCTGCAGCAGCGCCAGCATGGCGTCCACATGTTTTTCCGCCATCGCCTCATAGGGGAAGCGCAGGGTGGTCAGTTCGGGATCGCTGACCCGGGCGATGGGCAGGTCGTCGGCGCCGATGATGGACACGTCCTCGGGCACCCGCAGTCCTGCCCGGCGGGCCACCCGGATGGCGCGCACGGCGAACCAGTCGTTGGCGCACAGGATGGCGGTGCAGCCCGCCGCCAGCAGGGGCGGGGTCAGGCGTTCGGCATTGTCCGGTTCCCAGTGGGTGTCGGCCAGCCACTCGGGCGGCGGCGTGATGCCGTGCCGTTGCAGAATGCTGTGATAGGTGGCGATCTGGGTTTGCGGGATCGGATCCCACACCGGGCCGTGCAGGAACCCGAGGCGGCGGTGCCCCAGCCCCAGCAGATGCCCCATGGCGGTTTCCATCTGCTGGACATAATTGATGCGGGCGGGACAGGAGGGATGGGCGCGGTTGAAGGTGAGGACCGGCCGGGGCCGCAGGGCCTTGATCACCAGGTCCGCCTCCAGAAAGGAGTCGGCGTTGATGATGCCGTCCATCATGCCGGCCTGGAAGTCGCGCAGATACTCCGTCGCCGCGGTTTTGGCGATGCTGCCGCTGATCCCCAGCATCAGCCGGCGGCCATGGCGGTGCAGGGCCTGTTCAAAGGTGTCCACCACTTTCGCCGTGGAGAGGTCGGCCATTCCCCAGACCAGCAGGCCGATGATATTGGTCTTCCGGGTGCGCATGGCCCGCGCCGTGCAGTTGGGGCGGTAGTCCAGGCGCTTGGCAATGGCCCGCACCCGCTTCCCCACGGCCGCCCCGTACGAGCCGGGGTTGTAGTCGTTGAGGATGTTGGAGACGGTCTGGATGGAGACCTTTGCCTCGTGGGCGATGTCGCGCAGGGTGGCCATGGGGTATCCCTCAAAAGCAGAAATTAGGAAAGCAGAAAACAGAAATTGATTTTCCGTTTTCCTTGTTGACCGGTCACTCTCGCGCCCAGGAGTGGCGCTTCGTTCCCGGCTCCGATGGTGAACCTTGTTATACGTTCTGAAAACGGTTATTGGGTGTTCTTTTTAGGGTTGGGCCATGGCGGGGCGGGGCAGTTCAATCACGATGTCGTGGATGCCGTCGCCACTGGCCGGCAGGAACGGTTCCGGCATCCGGCGGCCGTTGATGGTGCAGCTGCCGGGGTTGGCGCCGGCGCCTTTGACGGTGAGGTTCATGGTCATTCGGCGGTAGGGCAGGCCGGTCAGTTCCAGGTCATTCAGCCCTGCCGGCAGGTGCGGGGCGAAGCGGATGCCGGCGGGGGTGAAGTCCATGCCGCACAGCCCCATCAGCACCATCCGCAAGTAACCGGTGGCGCTCCAGGTCTGCCGGCGGCAGCTTTCCCAGGGCTCATGATCCCCCACGCCGAGCCGCTGCTGGACGCCGCCGTAGGGCTCGCCCGTCACGGGATGGTAGATTTCCCGGAACTCGCCATGGGCCACGGCCAGCGTGGCCAGCTGGCGCAGTTCAAGCTCGAACCGGTCGGCGCGGCCGTGCCGGAGCGCGGCGTCCGCCCAGAACGCCTGGATGTGGGGCCAGACCGTTCCGGAATGCCGGCCGAAACTCATGCCGTCGGGGCGGGTGTAGCGGTCAAAGGTGGGCCAGACGCAGGGAATGCCCCACGCCGTGATGCGCTGGTGCTGCAGGACCGCCTGCGCCTGGGCGGGGGAGGCCACGCCGAACAGCAAGGCGAAGGCGTGCCCCAGCCCCTCCTGGTGGTCGCAGCCGCCGAACGGGTCGATGAAGTAGCGGTAGCGTCCCGCCTCCGGCAGCCACAGCCGGGCGTTGATGGCGGCCTTCAGGGCGGCGGCCTTCGTTGCCCAAGCCGCATCGGGGGCGAGCCCCAGCTCCCCGGCCATCTCCCCGAGCAGTCCGTAGACATGGTAGTACAGGCCGTTGGTCGACAGCACCTGCATGGGCAGCCCGCCGCCGGGCGTGGCGGCCAGTTCCGGATGGAGCCGCGCCCAGTCGCGGATGCCGCCGGTGCCGCCGGGTTGGGCGTAGCGGTCGGGGTAGGCGGAGTCACCATCGCCGTAGCAGGCGGCCCCCCGGAACAGGCCGGTGGCCGCATCAAACTCGGTTGCCTCGAAATGCGTGATGGTGTTGCGGGTCGCGGTGAAGGCAAGCTCCAGGAACTCGCGGTCGCCGGTGTACAGGTACTGCCACCAGCCGCCGATGGCCCAGATGATGATGTCCCAGTAGTTGAACTCCTGGTCGTCGGTGATCACGATTTCGCCGTCATCCCGCCGCTTGAGCACGGCGAGCAGGGTGTGCTTCATGACCTCGGGATGGAGCAGGCCGGCGCCGTTCCAGGTGTTGATGGCGGCGTCGCGGGTCCAGGGGTCGGCGTAGTCCTGGCCGGCGCGCAGCACCGGCGCCGCCTGGTCCAGCAGTCCGAGCCGATGGGGGACGATGTTGCTGCCGAGGTCGTCCAGCGCCAGCTGGAAGGCCCGGTCGAGGGTGGCGTCGCCGGTGGCCAGGCAGAGGGGGGCGGCGGCAAGTTGTTGTTCGCTAATTGTTTGCGATAGGACTGTCATGTGTGGCGTGGGAGTGATCCGTGGTGGCTGGCCGTTACCGGCGGGCGGGGGAGGTGGGTTGAACGTTCAAGTGATTACAGGCACTATACTCGAAAACGGACGTTTGTCAACCGATTTCATGGGGGTTAAGGTCGCAGAGGCTGGCGTTCCCCGAACCGCCACGCGGTGTGCTCTGCGGGTAGTCGGGATTCGGCTGTTGGCCAGCCACGTTCACGAAACGGCGGCGGGCATCCGAAACGGGCATGAGCGTATCGCCATCCTGAACGCGGACACCGGCTAAATCGAACCCGCGCACGGTTACATCGCGGTCGGGTGAAAAAAGCTCCGTCCAAGTGGCCGGATCGTCCGGTTTGACTTTGCAGGTGGCGGACATCGGGCCAATTTCCACCAGTTTGAAGGTTCCGGCGGGATGGAACCGGATCTGCACATCATCAATCCGCATCCCCTCCACAGTGGCGGCGATTTGAAATCGGCCCGGGTGATCGTAAATGAGCTGGCTGAAGAACACGTTGCCGACCAGGCCGATCGGGTCGGCGAAGTCCCGGTCGCGCCCCAATTCCAAGTTCGGCTGGTCATACATTTTCACCGTGCGGATGTTCGTCAGCTTGCGAAAGACGCAGTCGCGGATGTCGCAGGCCAGCCGGGTGCCGTCGGCAAATTTTTTCGTGCCGGGCAACAGTCGAAGCTCCGCGGTTCCATCGGGAAACGGACTGGTATAGTCATCCGATGCGCGATTGATCCCGGTCACCTCTTCCACCAGCACATGATGAATTGGCCCGAAGGTGGGCGTGTACCCCATCCATTCCCACGCATTGAGCGCGATGAAATCGTCGTGGGTGACGCCACGCAGGTTGCGAATGACGCCATAAGCAGCCGGCCCGTTCACATGGACGCCGTCGCGCCCCTGATCCTCAAAGGTCAACCCCTCGACCAGGAAATCACGGCAATTGCTGAGATGAACGCCAAAGGCGCCCGACTGGCGAATGATGAGGTCCCGTACCACGACCCCGCACACATTGCTCAACACCATGACGCCGTGGCATCCGGATTTCGCCGGTTACGGCACGCGCTTGCGGTCGCCCAAGGTGTCTGCCGTCAGTTCCTTGTGGGGTCTTTTTTTCAAGTGTGTGGGGGAGGAATGGATTGAACGTTCAAGTAACCGGGGCAATATGAAGCGGGGGATGCGGTTGTCAAACGGTTTGGTTTCCTGCGCCGGAAGGCGCCTTGGAGTGACGGCGGGTGCCCACGCCGCCCTCCTAATCGGCCGGCGGCGACGGCCGCCCGGGGCGGGATGAGAGAGAGAAGAAAATACCAGGGCGGCGTCGAAGCCGCCGACACTCCAGGGAGGCTGCCGCCTCAGGATCATCCAGCCTTCGCTATCTTGGCAGTCTTCTGTTCAGTCCCTACGGGACGAAACCGCCCCCAAACCCCATACTTGTGCCAAACACCAGGCCGGAGTTGGACGCTCCGGCACGTTCGCGCCGGCAGCGGGGCCCGCCGGTCACGGCGCCGGGGCGGCGGGATCAAGAGGAGCGAAGGAGATGACGGGGATAAAATTGGAGATATCCACAGAGGTACAGGAGGCTCCGCTGTAGCTGCCATTGCCGACGTCGCTGGCGATGGCGGCGGGAGTGACGGTCACCGGGATCTTGACGGTGACAGCCTTCCTACTGCTGTCCTTGACCGTGAGGGTCACGGTGACGGCGGCACCGATGGTGGCGGCGGGCGGGCTCAGGGTCAGGGTCCGGGCCGTGCCGGTGCCGCCGGGGACGATGGCCGCCAGCGGCAGCCGTTTCGTGTTGCTGGTCTTGACGGTGAGCGTCATGGCGTCGAGGGGCGAGTCGACGTCGGTGAGGGTGAAGTTCAGGACGCCGGTGGTACCCGCCTGCACCGAGAAGGCGGTGGGCAGGCCGGAAATGGCCGGAGCGTCATTGACCGGCTTGATGGTGACGGCCACGTCCACGGTGTCTGAGAATCCCCGGCTGTCGGTGACGCAGACCGTGAACTTGTCGGTGCCGGTGGCGTCGGGGTTCGGGGTGTACAAGAAGGTGGCGCTGGTGGCGCTGGGGCGTGTGGCGGGCACCAGGGTGGCGGTGCCCAGGGTGCCCTGGGTGGGAACGGTCCAGGTGAGGGTGTCGCCTTTGTCTGGATCTTTGACGGCGATCTTGATCTTAAGCGGCTTGTCTTCCGTGGCGCCGGCCTTTTTAGTGGCGGCGCCTTTTTCCAGGACGGGGGGGCGGTTGCTGGTGATGCGGATGGGCAGCGCCAAGTCGGCGGTGCGGCCACCGGTGCCGGTG
This sequence comes from Lentisphaeria bacterium, assembly GCA_041651315.1. GTDB lineage: Bacteria > Verrucomicrobiota > Lentisphaeria > Oligosphaerales > CAITYL01 > CAITYL01. The sequence continues at coordinate 8,182 of JBAZJM010000083.1, forward strand.
GCACGGAGGGTGAGCGTGCCTTCGTTGTCAGTCACGGTGCCGTCGGCGCGGATGGTCAAGACGCCGTTGCTGATGGTGGCGGCGGCGCCGGCGACCGTGCTGGTGATGGTGAAGCTCAGATCGTCCGCTTGGTGGGTGGCCGACTGCAGGTAGACCAGATCCGAAGTCTGGAGCTCACCGCTGAGCACTTTGAGGACGGGGAGCTCGGAGAAGGCATTTCCCAGTTTTTTGCTCTGATCACTGCAGGGCAGGGCGGCGATGGCGTCCACGGCCGTCAGGTCGGCGACCTCGCCGAAGACGGTGAAGCCGCCGTTCTGGTAGTCCAGGTTGGCCGAGTTGTCGGCCAGGTTGACGAACCATCCATTGGTGGCGCTGTCCGGATCGCCGCTGTGCTTGGCCATGGCGACGGTGCCGCGGGTGTTGGAGGCGCCGAACTCGTTCTTGACGGCGGCATAGGTCGCGACCTCCTGGACGGTGTTGCTGTCGACGTAATAGCCGCCGCCCTGCAGGATGAAGCCCGCCACCAGCCGGTGGAAGAAGGTGTCGTCATAGTGGCCGGCATCGACGTAGCGCAGGAAGTTGGCGACGGCCAGCGGCGCCTGCGCCTCATAAAGCCGCAGCGGGATGTCGCCCTTGGTGGTGGTGAGCAGGACGCGTTCATAGGCCGGATCGCTGGCGTAATCCGTCAGGGGCACGGTCGCCTGGCCGCCCTTGTAGTAGAGCCGTGGCAGTTCGGCCGGCTGGGTCCAGCGGGGGGGCGGGAGGGTGACGGCCGGCACTTGGAGGTCGATGGTGGCGGAAACGGCGGGCGAGAGATCCCATGAGGCATAGGGTTTTACCGACCCGTCGGCGTTGAACACATCAGCGGCGAATTGGACCCAAACGGTACGCGGGCCGTTGCCCGGTGTGAACACGAATGGGCTACTGGAACTGTAATATGTCCAGTCGTCATTTGACCAAGTGACGCCATCACGCGATAGACGCATGGCGTCGGTGGTGGTGGCCGCCAGGGTCAGGGTTACGGAACGGCTGGTGGCGGTGGCGGCCCCGTCGTTGATGAGGATCGTGCCCGTGACCTCCGCCCGCCCCGGCGCCGCGCCCAGCACGACCAAGGCCAAGACGGCAAGCAGGATACCGGCCCAATTCAACGGCGGGTGGGGAAGACGGGTCATGTGGACAATCTCCTCGCTTGGGGGGGCGTGCCGAAAATAATGCGCTGATTCTCAATATACTGATAAGTCCACAAAACACACGACATTCCCCGCCCCGTCTGCCACGGCAGCCCCCCCTCCACGGGCGACACGCCCATAGCCATGCAGGTTAAGCCGTTTTTGAGCGTCAACGGCGCGCGTTCATAACCAGCCTGGGGCACGCCCCAGGCCTGGAGTTTGGCAAAACTCAACGGTTGCGGTTTTTCCGTCCCAGCGGGACGGGGCGGGAATAGGCAGGGGCTTCAGCCCCTGTTTTGCCCGTCCCCCATGTCGCGTGCCGTCAGGTACGCGGCGAATCGCGGCGTACCTACGGCACGCCATCGTTTCATTTTTCGGAACAGGGGCTGAAGCCCCTGCCTATTTTCATTCAGTCCCTACGGGACGAAGCCGCCTCTAAACCCCATACTTTTGCCAAACTCCAGGCGCGGGGTTGCACCCCGCGAAGATTCTCAGCCTGTCAGGTCGTTGTCAAACTGACTTGGTCATTCTGCCCGGGCGGTTTTTTCAGGCTGCAGCCCCCTTCCCAAAACGGTTGTGGGTTTGCGGATTCCGCAGGCAGCTCCCGTGCGACAGGCCACGGTTGGGACAGCGGAGGCTGCCTGCGGAATCCGCAAAAGGCACAAAAAGGTTTGACGGAGGGCTTGGGAACCACCTTTCCTCAAAAGGGGGTTCCCAACCAACAAAATGTCATGCCCCCTCGTTGGGGAGGGCCGCCAGCACGGCCTTCAGCCGTTCCTGGGCGGCGGCGAGGCGCCCCAGCAGCCCGGCGCGGACCCGGCGGCTGGTTTCGGCAAAGGCCGCGCCATCCGCCAGCAGGCGGGCGGTCTCGTCAAACACCGCCGCGAAGTCGCACGCCTCGACCGTGCCGGCGGCGCGCCGGCCGAAGGGGGCCAAAAAGTTGTCCACTTTGGATCCGCGGCTGATGCCGATGAAGGGGACGTGGACGATGGAGGCGAAGATGAGCAGGTGCAGGCGGCTGGAGAGGATGAGGTTGAGCCGGCCGGCCACCGCCAGGACCGCGCCGGGGTCGTAACGTCCGTCAAGGACGGCGGCGTGGCCGGGCCGGGCCATCTCCTGCCGCAGGCCGGCCATGAGCGGCGCGTCGGTGAGGGGGTTCATCGGGACAAACAGCACGTGCGCCCCCAGGTCGCCGGTGACGCGGTCCAGGAACTCCAGCAGGCCGCGGCGGTTGCTGACTTCGCGCTGGGCGGAGATGCAGACCCCGATTTTGGGGCCGGGGGCGGCGAGCAGGGCGGCGGCGGCTTCGGGCAGGCGCAGGGACTCCCCCGGGGCGGGGTTGAGCAGCAGGGCCGAATCGGCGCCGACCACGACGTCGGCGCGGGGCGGGGCGCAGCGTTCCACCTCCGCCTTGCTTTCGGGGTCGCGCACGGCGACCAGGTCGGCGCGGGCCAGGCTGGCGGCAATGCGCCGGCGGGCCCGGGCTTCGCGGCGGTGTTCCTCCCAGGCCACGGCGTCGAAACGGCCCGCCGCGAGGCCGGAGAGCGCCGCCAGCAGCCGGCGGCGGCGGCCGGGCAGGACGCTGTAGAACTCGGGATTCAGTTCGCGGTTCATGCCGACGTTCCAGACCACGGTGCGGCGGCCGGCGGCCTGGGCGATTTCCAGCATCTCCACGGGGATTTCCGGGTAATCTGACAAGCCGGTGGCGCCGGCCCACAGGAACAGGTCGTGGTTGCGCAGTTCGCCGCACATCTCTCGGTGGCTGTAATGCCGGGTGAAACCGAACAGCGGCACCGTGCGCACCCCCAGCCGCTGCGCGGTGGCCGGGCCGTCGTCGGTGCTGACGCTGAGGACGGCGCCGGGGCAGAGGGTGCGGACAATGCCGGCGGCGCATTCGAGGATGGCCTCGTCGCCGACATTGTTGCGGCCGAACGGCACCCCGCCGATCAGGATGCGTGGCGTGGCGGCGGGCATGTTGAATACTCCATGGCAGATACGCACATCATTTCAGCCTCACAACGGTTTGGAATGTTTGAGGTTAGGGAGGCCGTCCGGGGCGACGCCCAATTGTGACGCGAGGCGCGCCACCAGTTCCGGATAGCCGGCGGTGGTGAACGGCGCCAGCAGGTCGGCGGCCCGATTGCTTTGGAACTGCCGATCCAGGCCGGGGGAAACCCCGGTCAGCAGGGGGGGGGCGGCCTGGGCGGCCCGGTCGCCCACCCAGTCCGTCAAAAAGGCCAGGCTGGCGGCGTCCACCAGCCGGGTGCGGCCGAAATCCAGGATCAGCGCGTCGGTGCCGGCGGTGGCCCGGCGTGCCGCCTCAGCCGCGGCCCGGCCGGCATCGGTGAACGCCTCGGGCAGGGTGGCCCAGGCGATGCGCCGGGCGCCGACCGCGAACTCCGCCAGCTCCAGGGCGGCGGGGTGACGGGGCGCCAGCCGCTGCGCGAGCAGGGCCCGGAAATGGGCGGCGACGGCGGGGACTGCCATCAGGTTGAACTTGAGCAGGCCGAGGCCGTAGCGCTTCCACAGGCGTCCCGGCTCGGCCCAGATGCGAAACAGCCATTCCAAGCCGGCGGCCTGCATCCAGCCGGGGGCGCGGGCCACGTCGCCGGTGATGAAGGCAAAGGTGCCGCCGACCCCCATCACCACCGGCACCCGGAGCTTGGGGCGGTTGCGCCGGAACCACAGTTCCTGCTTGGGGTTGCCCAGACCGACCAGCAGAATGTCGGCGCCCGAGGCATTGATGCGGTCCACGACCGGGGCGTCCTCCCGGGCGATCGCCTCCGGCGAGCCATCGGCCGGGATGACGGGGGCGTCAATGCCGGCAATGCGCAGGGCGGGGTGCCGGGCCCGGAGCCGTTCGGCGGCCCGGCGGCCGGTGTCGCCGCGGCCGCCGAGGAAATAGAGCGACCGGCCGCGCGCGGCGCAGGCGGCGGCCAGGGCCGGGACCAGGTCGGCTCCCGGCACGCGTCCCGGCAGGGGGGAGCCCAGCAGGCGGCTGAGCCAGACCACCGGCATGCCGTCGGCGGTCACCAGCTCGGCCTGGCGCAGGGCGGCGAGCAGCGCCGGATGCCGCGGCGGAGCGCCGCTGCGCCACGCCTGGGCGTTGACCAGGAAGTCGACGTTCACCGTGGCCACCAGGGCGGGCGGCTGCTCCGGCGCCTGGCGGCGGGCCGCCACCAGGGCGAAGATCCGCTCCGTCGCGGCGGCCATGCCCACCCGGTCCACCGGGATGCCCAAGATCATCACCGTGTCGCGCCAGCTGCCGGGGGCGTTCATGAGGAGTGGGGGCTCATCCGGGAGGCTAGGGGTTCGGCAACCCCGGCTCTTCCTCGCCGGGGGACGGAGGGGCGGACCGGTCGGACCAGCTGTCGCCGAGGTGGAACTTGGGGAAGAAATCCACCCCCGCCTCGGACTTGAAGAAATACATCACCATCAGGGCGATGAAGGCGACGATGGCGAAAACGGCGACCATGGTGAAGATGGCCAGCATGCCGGACATCAGCAGGCCGCTGCCCTTGCGGAGCCCTTCGATCGGCACCTCGGCGGCGGCCCGCAAGCCGGTGGGCGCGCCGGTCGTCTGGCGGTAGATGGCATGCTCCTTGGAGACAATGTCCAGCTGCCGCTGCCGGTCGTATTCGACGGTGGCGCCGTGGACGATGTTCAGCAGTTCGGTGATGTTGGGCGGCTTGAGCAGGTAGCGGTACAGGTCGCCTTCGTTGATGGCCCGCAACAGCACGTCGCGTTCGCTGCCGCCGGTCAGCAGAATGCGCTGGGTTTTGGGAAAGCGCTGGCGCAGCCCGGCGAAGAAGGTCAGGCCGTCCTCCTCGGGCATGTAATAGTCGGCGACCACCACCTTGACCTCAACGCGCTCCAGCAGCTTTTCCGCCTGCGGGGCCGAGAGGGCGGTGTAGACCCGGTACCGGGGCGCCAGCACGCGTTCGAGCGCGCTGAGCACTTCGGGGTCGTCATCTACCAAGAGCACATTATCCATGAAAATTTCCGTGCGGGTGGGAGCGGCGGCGTTTCCACGCTATTCTATAATCCGCCCCCGGCGGGATGCAAGCCGGCGCGGAAGGCGGGGCGCGGATCGGTCAGGCCGGTCTCGGCCAGCATCAGCCCGAAGATGTCGGGGATGGTCGTCAAGCCGGCCTCCGGCAGCGGCCGGTTGCTGGAGATGGCGGCCGCCGACTCCGGATCGTCCGGATGGAAACCGTGGATGCCGGCCGCCGGCCGGACGCCCATGAAGCTGGGCACCATCTGGACCCCCGACTGCATCAGGAAGACGGCCTCGCCGTAGCGGTGGTCGGGGAAATACACCCCCCAGCGGCGCAGGTCGTCATCGCTCAGCCAGCGCCCCCGCGGATGGCCGGTGAGGGCGCCGGTGATGCGGTCGCGGGCCGCCGGCTGGAGGAACCAGAAGCGGGCCATGGTTGAATCGTAGAAGGCCACGTAGTCGCGGCCGTACTTCAGGCCAAGCCGGGCGATGTCCGCTGGCAGGTCATGGGTGGCGGTGATGTCGTGCATGCCGTGGTCGGTGAACAGGTACCAGGGCACCTCGGCATAGGCGCTTTCGGCGGCGGCGAGCAGCTGGCGCAGGCGGGTGTCATACCAGCGGATCAGGTCGCCCACCTGGGGCTGGCGGGTGCCGACGGCATGCATCAGGGCGTCCAGGCGGCCCAGCGAGATATAGGCGAAGTCCAGCGCCCCCGCGGCCGCCAGCGCGGTCAGCCGTGCCAGGTTGTGCTCGTCGCCCGCCCCGCTTTGGTGGACGAACCAGCGGTCGCCCCGCGCCGCCAGCAGGTCGAAGATGCTTTGGCCGCGCGGCAGGCCGCCCGGCTCCCAGATGCGCTTCTTCTCGCTGTAATCGAACAGCGGCAGCTGGCGGAACGGCACGGCATACAGCTGGAAATAGCCGGTGAACCCGCAGCGGCGCTTCACCACGGCGCTCAGGTAATGCCGCACCCGCGCCCGGCTGAACAACGCCTCCGGCAGCAGCTGCAACGGCTTCAGCCAGCGGAAGGGGGAGGTGGCTGGCGAATAGTAATAGGAGCTCCACAGCCCGTGCTCGCAGGGCAGCAGCCCCGAGATGATCGACGGGTCGCAGGCCGAGGAATAGCCGAGAATGGTGCGCAGCGGCCGCCGCTCCCGGACCCGGTCGGCCAGCAGAAAATCATGCGCCTTCAGCACTTCCCAGCCGAGGGCGTCGATGAAAATGAAGAGCGGCAAGCGCGGCTTTTTCATGCTGCGCCTAAAATAGCCGCCGGCCTCCGGCGGTACAATCCACGCCCCTCGTGTGAGGGGCGACCGAACGTCTCCGGCGCCTCCAAAGTAACCGTCGAGGTTTCAATCCACGCCCCTCGTGTGAGGGGCGACTGACCCCAACGCCGCAGAGGGACAGGCCGAGGACGTTTCAATCCACGCCCCTCGTGTGAGGGGCGACCCTGGGTGACCTGCAAGGGCGAGGTGTGCTTCGACATGTTTCAATCCACGCCCCTCGTGTGAGGGGCGACTTATGGCCCACGTCTTCGGTGGTGTTCCGGAGATGTTTCAATCCACGCCCCTCGTGTGAGGGGCGACGCCTTTCGCTCATACGGTCCCGTCAACCGCCTGGTTTCAATCCACGCCCCTCGTGTGAGGGGCGACTGTGGGGTCTGTTTCTCGTTGGCCCAATAGC
>JBAZJM010000084.1:0-14905 GCA_041651315.1 Lentisphaeria bacterium
ACGATGGCGTGCCGTAGGTACGCCGCGATTCGCCGCGTACCTGACGGCACGCGAAATGGGGGGCGGGCAAAACAGGGGCTGAAGCCCCTGCCTATTCCCGCCCCGTCCCGCTGGGACGGGAAAACCGCAACCGTTGAGTTTCGCCAAACTCCAGGCGCGGGGTTGCCCCCCGCGAAGACTCCCAGCCTGTTACGAAGCCACGAAGAGCACGAAGATAAATCGAAGATGTGGTTTTGCGCCCATTTTGCCATTGAAGCGCTTCGATCGGACTTCGTGTCCTTCGTGCCTTCGTGGTGAAGATTTAAGCGTTACGGGGTACTGGGTTAAGCATATTGGGTACCCGGTCACAGCCGGAAGACGGCGGGGGTTTCCCGCGAGGGCGCCGCGTTGTGGCGATAGTAGTGGCTGGGCGGTTCCCCGGTGATCTTGTGGAACATCCGGCTGAAGTAGTTGGTGTCCGGGAAGCCGAGACGGCCGGCAATCTCCTTGATCGACAGCTGGCCGGCCCGCAACCATTCCCCGGCCCGGGCAACCCGCAGCCGGAGCTGGTACTGGCGCGGCGAAAAACCGGTGGCGGTCTGGAAATGCCGGAGCAGCGACCGGTCGGACAGCCGGGCCGCCGCCGCCAATTCCTCCAGCGGCACCGATTCGGCGAGCCGCTCCTCAAGCAGGCGGACCGCGTTCTGGATGCCGGTGTGCCGGCGGACGGCGCGGGCACTGCGCCGGGCCGTGCTGTGGCGGCTGACCATGGCCAGCAATTGCAGCAGCTGCCCCTGGGCCAGCACCACCGCCTCGTAGGTGCGCGAGCGCGACTCCTGGTCCAGCGCCTCCAGCAACCGCAGGCAGGCGGCCATCTCCTCCGGGGACAGCCGCTGGACACGGACGGACGGCGGCCGCGCCGCCGGCTTTTTGGCCAGCAGCAGCGCCAGCGCCGTCCGGCACAGCCGCAGGCTGGCCAGCAGCGTCGCGTGGCGGCGGAAGAATTCATTGCGGATCAGCACGTTGACCACAATCAGCCCCTGGCAGTTGCGGTAGCCGTGAACCTGGGGGCCGGCAATCAGGAAGACGTCGCCGGCATGCAGCCGGCCCGCCCGGCCGCGCCCCAGGTGCAGGGCGGTGCCCGCCACCACGAACACCAGTTCGGCGAACTCGTGCTGGTGCAGCACGATGTCCTCCTGCCGCACGTGCTGCAGCACCGCCGGAAAGCGCGGGTGCCGGAACAGGAACGCCTCCGGCCAATAGCTGGCGGATTCGGGCTGGGCGGGCGCGCCCGGCCGGGCCGGCCGGGGATAGGCCTCGCCGGGCAGCCGCGCCACATCAACGATGGAAGCAGTGAAGTCGGCCATGGTGCCTACTATAATTTGGCGGGATTATGCTAGCAAATGGCGGCTTTGTGAAGGCGGCCGGTCACCCGAAGCCTATGGTATGGAGCGTAATTCCCCGCCGCCCCCCCCGAACCAAGGCTTGGCGGCCGGAGGCGGGACCGAACCCGCGAACCGCGCCGCCCGGCACCTGAACCCAGACACCCCCGGCCACCTCTCATGCAACTTTCCGACACCCTCTATCGCGACAAGGTCCTCGGCTGCTGGCTCGGCAAGGCGGTCGGCGGCACCCTGGGGCTGCCCTTCGAAGGCGTGGACGACCCGCCGGAGGTTGCCTTCTACACCCCCGTGCCGACCGGCATGCTGCCCAACGACGACCTGGACCTGCAGGTGGTCTGGGCCTGCGTCCTGGACCGGATGAAAACGCCGCGGGTCGACCGGCAGCTGTTCGCGGACGCCTGGCGCGACCATGTCCAGTTCCCGTGGGACGAGTACGGCGTGGCGACGCGCAACCTGCAACTGGGGCTCCGCCCCCCCTTCACCGGGTCCTGCGACAATTGGTTCACCGGCGGCATGGGCGCCGCCATCCGTTCGGAGTTGTGGGCCTGCCTGGCCCCCGGCAATCCCCGGCTGGCGGCGGCCTACGCCTACGAGGACGCCTGCATCGACCATGACGGCGACGGCATCTGGGCGGAGGTCTTCCTGGCCGCGCTGGAAAGCGGCGCCTTTGCGGAGTCCGCACCGCCGGCGCTGCTGGACCAGGCCCTGGCCCACCTGCCGCCCGCCAGCCGGCTGCGGCAGGCGATCGCCGACACCCGCCGCTGGTGGGACGAGACCGGCGACTGGCGCGCCGTCCGGCGGCAGATTTTGGCCGGGTACGGCCACGAGAATTTCACCCATGTGACGATGAACCTGGCGTTCACCCTCCTGGGCTGGCTGGCCGGCGCGGGCGATTTCGGGCGCTCCGTCTGCATCGCCACCGCCTGCGGCAAGGACACCGACTGCACCGCCGCCACGCTCGGCGCCCTGCTGGGCATTCTCAACCCGGCCGGCATTCCCGAACCGTGGCTGAAGCCGATCGGGCGGCAACTGGTGCTCAGCCCGGGCATCACGGGACTGACGCCGCCGGCCAATCTCGACGCCTTCACCGACCTCGTCATCGACCTGCGCCGGCGCCTGCCGGCCGGTGCCCCCGCCGCGGCCGGTGCCCCCGCCGCGGCCGCGGCCCCGGCCCCGGCCGCGGACACGCTGGCCATTCCCGCCCGGATGGGCTTCACCGGCCCCGCCATCTTCGGGGGCGGCGCCCATGCCGAGACGCCGGCCGCCCCGGCACTGCCGGCGGACGCCAGGGCGATCCGGCTGCCGGGCGCCTGGGGCCGCCTGCCCGCCGCGCAGTTCACCGCCCCGGTGCTGCTGCTGGAACTGCCGTTCCGCCTGGCGCAGGCGCAGACCGTCAAGGTCCTGTTCAATACCCCGCAGAACTGCCGGGTCTGGGTGGACGGCCGGTTCCTGTTCGGCCGCGAGGGCGGGCGGATGGCCCCGTCCTTCCACCGGGCGCCAATCAACCAGTGGGGGGAAGTGACGCTGGCCGCGGGCCCGCACACCCTGCTGGCGGCCATGGCCCGGCCCGAAGACGGCACCGACGCCCACTGGGTGGCCGGCATCGGCGCCCCCCAGACCAACCTGTGGCTGGCCGACACCTTCCCCCGCGGCGGTTGAGCAGTGACTTGCCGGGGGTGTATGACAGTGATGTTGGGGCCACCCTTTTGAAAAAGGGTGCTCCCCAAACCCCTTCCTAAAACTTTTGGATCTTTTTGCGGATTCCGCAGGCCACGTTGTGCGATAGACCATGATTGGGACGGCAGGGGCGGCCTGCGGAATCCGCAAAAGGCACAAAAAGGTTTGACGGAGGGCTTGGGAACCGCCTTTCCTCAAAAGGGGGTTCCCAACCAACATCACCGTCATGTCCCTTTGCCGGCCGCAGTTGCCGGCGGCGGCCAAACGGTGATAGATTGGGGGATGAGCATCCGCCTTCATGACGCGGAATGGTGGCATGCCGCCGGTGACGCGGCGGTGTGCGACCTGTGTCCACACGGCTGCCGGATCGCCCCCGGCCGCACCGGCCGCTGCGGCGTCCGCATGAACGTGGAGGGGCGCCTGGTGGCGCTGGCCTATGGCCGGCCGGCGGCGGTGCACGTGGATCCGATCGAGAAAAAACCGCTCTATCATTTCCTGCCCGGCACCCAGACCTACTCGTTGGGCACGCTCGGCTGCAACCTGTCCTGCCGCTTCTGCCAGAATTACAGCCTCGCCACCGCCGTCATGGGGCTGGCCGACGCCGAGGGGCCGGAACTCGCCCCCGCCCAAATCGCCGTGGAGGCCCGGCGCACCGGCTGCGCCTCGGTGGCCCTGACCTACAACGAGCCGACGGTGTGGGCGGAGTATGGCCGCGACATCGCCGTGGCCGCGCACGCCGCCGGCCTCAAGGTGGTGAGCGTCACCAACGGCTTCATCCAGCCGGCGGCCGCCGAGGCGTTCTACCGCCAGATCGACGCCGCCAACGTGGATCTCAAGGCGTTTGACGATGATTTTTACCGGCGGCTGTGCGGCGCCCGCCTGCAGCCGGTGCTGGACACGCTCAAGCTGCTCCGGCGCCTCGGCGTCTGGCTCGAAGTGACCAACCTGGTCATTCCCGGCGAGAACGACACCCCGGCCGGCCTGCGCGAGCTGTGCCGCTGGGTCGCCGCCGAACTGGGGCCGGACACCCCGCTGCACTTCAGCGCCTTCTTCCCCACCCACCGGCTCACCAACCGCCCGGTCACCCCCCGCGCCACCCTCGAGCTGGCCGCCCGGCTGGCCGCCGAGGCCGGCCTGCGCCAGGTGCATCTGGGCAATCTGCATTTGGCCGCGTAAGCGGCCGGCCATCAGTGCAGGCGAATCCGGGGGTCGGCCCAGGCATAGGCCAGGTCGGCCAGCAGGTTGGCGGCAACGAACAGGAAGGAGCCGGCGAGCACCAGCGCCTTGAGCAGCTGCAAGTCGGCGTTGGCCAGGGCGTTGACGCCGGCAAAGCCGAGCCCCGGAATGCCAAAGAAGCTCTCCAGCAGCAGGCTGCCGGTGTAGAGGAAGGGCAAAGTCACCGCCACCCGAGTGATGATCGGGACCAGGGCGTTGGCGAGCACGTGGCGGAGCAGGATGCGCCACGGGCCGCAGCCCTTGGCGCGGGCGGTGCGGACGTGGTCGCGGTACATCTCGTTGAGGAAGACGGTGCGGTAGAAACGGACGCTGCCGCCCAGGCCGCTGACCACCCCGACCAGCACCGGCAGCAGCAGGTTGCGCCACGATTCCCAGCCCCACACCGGGAACAGGTTCCAACGGTAGGCCAGCAGATACTGGCCGACCAGGATGTAGACCAGATAGCTGATGCTCATCAGGGCCACCGACAGGGTGACCAGACCGCGGTCAAGCCAGGAATCGCGCCAGTAGGCGCTGATCAGGGCGATCACCACCGCCAGGATCAGTTCGATGATGAAGATGGGCACGGTCAGCGCCAGCGAGGGTCCGAGCCCGTCCCACAGCAGTTCGCGGATCGGCTCACCGGTCTGCAGCGAGCAGCCGAAATCAAAGAAGACCCAGTGGCCGCGGCCGGTGCCGGGGTCGCGGCGCCAGTCGACCAGTTCGCGCAGGGTGGCGGTGAGCTGGGAATCCCAAGGATTGTCCTGGCGGCGCTCGATGCGCAGTTCGCGCAAGCGGGCGCCGGCGGCCCCGGCGGCGACCTCCAGTTGGGCGGGGGTGGCCGCCAGGTCGAGCGTGGCGCGCCGCCAGCGGCCAGGGGACTCGAGCGTCTGCCCGGCAACGGTCAGCGCGCCCTGCCATTCCAGCCGGACGCGGTGGCGGGCCGCCTCCGCCGGCGCCCAGCCCCGGGGGAGCCGGCAGACAGCGCCGGGGGCCAGTTCCAGGGCACCCTGGCCGGAGCGGCCATCCGGGCGCCAGGTGCAGCCCGGCTGGCCGTCAACCGCGCCGGCGCCCTGGCGGAAATCCTGGCCCGGGTAGAGTTCGGTGCGGCACCAGTGGCCGTAGAGCAGCGGCCGGTCGAGCCGGAGCTGGCTGCGCAGCGCCTCGATGTCGCGGGCGGCGGCGTTCTTGCCGAGCATCAGCGCGGCCGGATCGCCCGCCCCGGCATGGAAGAGCAGGAAGGTGACCAGCAGCACGCCGAGCAGGATCGGCACGGCACCCAGCAGGCGTTGGAGGACATAGCGAAGCATGGCGCCGGACAATGTAGCGCCGGCCGCCGCCCGCGCGATGCCCCCCGTACGGGCGACCGGCCGCCTTTGGTACGGGCGACCGGCCGGTCGCCCCTACGGGAACCGGAATCCGGTTTCGGGGCGGCCGTTGAGGTTGCGCCAGCGCAGCCTCAGGGTCGACGCCGGACCGAGCGGGCGCCAGCGGATGAGGACGTGGTTGCCGCCCTGCTCGAGGGGAAGGTCGGGAACCGTCGCGCGGCCGCCGGTGAGCGCCTGGGGGCGGCGGGTGGCGGCGTTGAGGGTGACCGTCACCTCACCTTCCCCCTCCAGGTCGAGGAAGGTCAGCGCGTCCGGGTTCGGCACGCCGAGATTGGAGCTCAGTTCTTTGCGCGACACCGGCGACACCACCGGGGAATAGAGGAAAACGTCCCGGCCCAGGTCCAGGCCGGCGGCGCTCACCACGCCGTCCGGGGTCTCGGTCTTGACCCAGCCCGGCACGGCCAGGATGGGAAACGCGACGCCAAGGTGCTCGACGCTGTAGCGGGTGGCGTCGACGAGGTTTTTCACCAGTTCCGGGGTGGCAACGGGGTTGAGCACGTGCAGGCGTTCCGGGAAGCCGGGGCCGGTGCAGCCGCCGCAGGGCACCCCGGGGCCGTCGAGCGGACTGCCGGGGAAGCGCATGCCGAGATTGGCCAGCAACCGATGGTCGAGGCGGGGGTAGCGCGGCTTCAGCTCCTTGGGCGGCGCGAACTGGTTGAACAAAACCTGGCCGCGGCCGGCACGCACCCGGCCGAGGACGACGGCGGCGACGGCCTTCTCCTCAAACAGGAAGCGCGACTGGGTGTGGGCGCGGAGCGGTTCGCTGCCGCCGCCAAAGACGTGGAACTCCTTGAGCACGCTGTCCGTCGGGGTGGCCAGCAGCGGCTCCAAACCCGGGGCGGCGGCGAGAGGGATCTCGCACACCGGATGGTTGGCAAAGTGCTGGGGCGGGGAATAGGTGAACATGTCCATGCCGCAGGTGTCCTCGTTGGAGACGCCGGCCAGCAGCGGTTCGGCGTCGCGGACGCGCACCGCCTGGTAGACCGGCAGCGGCCGGGGGTCGGGCCGGAGCTCCACGCCGAGCTCGCGGCCGAACGCCGCCAGCAGTTCCGCCGTCGCCTGCCGGACCACGATGGTGGCGCCGGCGCGGGCTTCCGCGGCCAGGCGCGCGGCTTCGCCGGCGGACTCCGCCGCGGCGCCGTCCACCAAAACCGGCGGGACGGCGGATGGCGGCCGGTAACCGGCCAGGCGCCGCAGGAGGTTGTAAAACAGCCGGGCGGCGGCGGGAATGCTGTCGAGATGTTCGAGCAGGCGCAGCTGGCAGGCGAGGACGAGGCCGCCGCCCTCCTCCAGTTCGACCAGGCTGGTGTAACGCAGGCCGCCATCGCCGAAACCGCCCTCGTCGCCGTCGAGCAGGACCCGGGTGTGCAGGGCGTCGTCCTTGCCGAACGGGCGCAGGGTCACGCAGGCGTCGCCGCCGAGTTGCGGGAAGGGGGTGTCGCCCCAAAACGCGAAGTCCGCATCCTTGAGCCCGCGCAGCACCGGGTGGCCGGGATCGCGGACGAACTGGGTCTGCAGCGGCTTCTCCGTCACCGGCAGGCCGAAGAAGGGCGACACCTGCTGTTCGAGCAGCAGCGCGCGGCCGCCGCGGCGGGCGAACGCGGCCAACTCCTGGTTCATGACGGTGCCGGCCCGGATGGTGTTGGGTTCGAGAACCAGGAAACGGAAGCCGGCCAGGGTTTCCGCTTTCAGGTCGGGCACGGCCACGGCGGCCAGGCCGGCGGCGGCCAGGGTCGCGGCCAGGGTGCCGGGGCCGAACACGGCCACGCGCCCCGTGAGCGGCCGGTGCGCCGCGGCCAGCGCGGCGAAGGCCGGCCCGACGGTCAACCCGCGGGACCAGCGGTCCAGCACGGTGCCGGCGGCGTTGCGGAATTCGCAGCTGTAGAGGTGGCGGCCGGGCTTGAGGCCGGCCGGCAATTCCAGGGCCAGGGCCACGGCCGCCACACGGCCGCGGGCAATCGCCGCCACCGGGTGGACGGCCTGCGCCACCGGCCCGGACGCCGTCCCGCGGCGGCCGGCGGGGGTGAGAGTCACGGTCAGGGTGCCGCCGCGGATCTCGGCCGGGGTGTCGTTGACCAGGAACAGCTCGCGCCGGAAAGGAGTTCCCGCCACCTGGCCGCTCCGCCGGGAGCGGTCAATGACGGCGAAAGGCCGGAAGGCTGCGGCCTGGATGGCAAAGCTGTGGTTGGGGGTGTAGCCCTTGCCCCGGCGCCAGAAGCTGAACTCGCTGCTGTGCGCCGGCACCCGCAACGGCTTCATGCCCGGGGTGGTGAAATCGTCGTACTTCAGTTCCACCAGTTCCCGTTCCCGGCGCAGGTTTTCCAGGCAGGACAGGTTCCAGGGGCCAAAGCAGACGACGCCGAGGGAGCGCCCGGTCTCGATGATCCAGGCGGCGTCCTGGGCGGCGGCCACGTCAATGGCCTTGAAGGAGCTCCAGGCGCGGTCGCCGGCCAGGTGCGAGGTGTTGTTGGGGCCGGCGTAGTGGTAGAGCGCCATTTCCCCGGCGTGCAGCGGCTGGCGGCGGTCCCACCAGCCGGCGCCGGAGCAGGCCTTGTAATAGTGGCGGCTGAGCAGCGGCTGCTCGGCCTCGTTCCACAGCGAGGTGTCGCCCTCGTGGTAGGCGGTGCGGGTGGGGTCGAGCTCGTTGAAATAGCGGCGCAGTTCCGGCAGTTTTTCCATGGTCAGGGCGGTCTGGTTGCCGTTCCAGCGCATCTCGTTTTCGACGCTCCACAGGACCAGGCAGGGATGGTTCTTGTCGCGCCGGACGAAGCGGCGGAGATGGTCGCGGGCGGTGTCCCACAGCACGGGGGAGTCGGAGGCGATGGCCTGGCCCGAACCGTGCAGGCCGGTTTCGCCGGTGATCAGGATGCCCTCCTCGTCGGCCAGGTCGAGAATGAAGGGGGGATGGGGATGGGTGTGCAGCCGCGAGTGGTTCATGTTGGCGTCGCGGAGCATGCGGAACCACTGGCGGGTCCAGCCCTCGGTGAGGTAGTACGGGGTGGTCTTGTGCCCCCAGTCGGAGAACAGGTGCAGCGGATGGCCGTTGAGCATCAGGTCCGGCCCCTCCAGCCAGACCTCGCGGAAGCCGAAGCGTTCCTGGGCGGTGTCGAGGGTCCGGCCGTTGTCCGTGACCGCCAGGCGCAGCAGGTACAGGTTGGGCGCCTCAGCTCCCACAGCTTGGCGTCGGCCCACGGCACGGTGACCGTGCGGGCCACGGTTTGCCGCGGCGCCAGCTCCACCGTGAGCTCCGGCAACGGCAGCGCCACTGGCAGCCGGGTCGTTGCGGTGGCCCCCTTGCGCCACGGATGGACGGCCGCGGCCAGGGTGACCCGGCGGGGTTCGCAGGAGGCGTTGGCGATCTCGAAGGTGAGCTCCATGTCCCGCCGGCGCACGCTGGTGCGGACGGTCACGTCCGAGACATGCACGTCGCCGCGCTCGACCAGGGTGACGTCCTGCCAGGCACCGCTGTGGATCCAGGGAATCCAGTTGCCGGTGGGGGTGGTGGCCCGGCCACGCTCGTCGCGCTCATAGTCTTGAAGGTGCAGGGCGATCTCGTTGGTGCCGGGGCGCAGGAACGCCGTGACGTCCGTCTCGAAGGGCAGCGTCGGATGGTGATGGGCCGCCACCGGGCGGCCGTTGACAAACAGCACCGCGCGCGGCATGACGGCGGCGAAGCGCAGGAAGAAGCGCCGGCCGGGCGGCAGCGCCGCCAGCTCCAGCGGGCGGCGGAGCCAGCCTTCGCGGGTGCGGGCCCACTCCAGCGGATAGCCGAAGGCGTCGAACAGAAATTCCAGGTCGGGCGTCAAGGTTTCCGGGGGGCCCTGGAACAGCTTCTGCCGGTCGGTGAAGAAGGTTTCCCCCGGCCGGCGCACCGCGTCCTCAGGCTTGGTCCACCAGGAGGGCACCAGCAGCTTGCCGGCGGCCCAGGGCGCGGCGGCATCGGGCACCCGGTCGCGCGGAGTGGCGCGGTCTTCCGGATCGAGCGGCAGGAAATCCCACCAGCCGTTGAGACAGGTCACGGCATCGGCACCGGGGGGGTAGAACATGAACAGGGCATCCTCAAGAAAGACGGGAGAAGCAAAAACCGGGCAAAGACTCGTACGGTAATGTCCCGTGGAGAGATTGCCACAGAGGGCCGGGCGACCGGGGGTAACCGGTCGCTGGTTGGGGAACGTGGCTTAACCGAGCCCGGAACGTCAGTGACGGGTCAAAAATGCACCGGATTGTTTTTCCTCCGCCAGCCAGCACATTATGAGACGGTTGCGGCTATGGTCGCCACCCCCCGGGCCCGTAGCTCAGCGGTTAGTAGCAGGCGACTCATAATCGCTTGGTCGCAGGTTCGAATCCTGCCGGGCCCACCATTTTCCCCGCATTGTCCGCCGCCTTTCTTTGGTCACGGGGGCGGAACCGGTATTGCGAGCGGACCGTGATCGACACCTCCCCCGTTCCCAATGATTGCGCCCGGCTTTTTGCGCGATTCTGAATGCCGGCATCAATCCCGCCACCAAAAGCAAACCTGGGGCGTTGCCTCAGGCTATTATAAAATCGGGCCGTTGGCCCTGCCTGAACACCGGTCAATGCACGCTTAAAAAAACGTAACCTGATGGCTATGCCGCGGGCCCCCGCCCCTTCACTCCGGCCGCCACGGGCGGCACGCCCCCGCGCCTGCAACCCTGCCCAATAAGACAGCCCTGGGAGGCCCCCGGCGCAAGTAACGCGTACCAGCCGGGGCGGGGCGGTCAAAAACCACCGCTCCTTTCATTCCGGCCCTGATGGCAACAGGGGGTGCGGCACGGAAAGTTCAAAACGGGGGAGCGTTACCACTCCGAAACCCGGGCCGAATCATACGTTTTCAGGAACGACTTGCGGTTTTTTTTGTGGTATGCTACATTGTTTATTGGTTCTGAAAATAGTAAGTAGTCAGCAGGAGTGATGGATCCATGGGCAAGAAACTGTACGTTGGCAATCTGAGCTACAGCGTGACGAATGATGAACTGAAGCAGCTGTTCGCGGCGCATGGCGCGGTGGTCAGCGCTGACGTGATCATGGACCGGGAAGCCGGCCGCAGCAAGGGTTTCGGGTTTGTTGAGATGGCCACCGACGCGGAAGCGCAGGCTGCCATCGCCGCCCTGAACGGCCAGGAGAGCAACGGCCGCGCCCTGACCGTGAACGAGGCCCGTCCCCGCGAAGAGCGCCCCCGCGGCGGCTTCGGTGGCGGCAACCGTCGTTACTGATCCTTCGTCCGATAGTTTGCAAAAAGAGGCCGCCTCCGGGCGGTCTCTTTTTTTGTGCCTTGGCGGGCTTCCCCTATTCGGGCTAAAGTGCGGACATGCGCACGACACGCCAAATCCTGATCGGCCGGGTTCCGGTGGGCGGCGGCGCCCCGGTCTCGGTGCAAACCATGACCACCACGGACACCCGGGACGCCGCGGCGACGCTGGTCCAAATCCGTGCCGTGGCCGCCGCCGGGTGCGACATCGTGCGGGTGGCCGTGCCGGACGCCGCGGCCATCGACGGGCTGAAAACCATCGCGGCGGCCAGCCCGCTGCCGGTCGTTGCCGACATTCATTTTGACCGCCGGCTGGCCCTGGCCGCCATTGCCGCCGGCGCCCACGGCATCCGGGTCAACCCCGGCAACCTGGGCGGCCGCCCCGCCTTGCGGGAGGTCGGCCGGGCCGCCGCGGCCCGGAATGTGGCGGTGCGGGTCGGGGTCAACGGCGGCAGCCTGGAGGCACGGTTCCGTGCCAAGGGGGCAAAGGGCGACGATGCGGCGGCGCTGGCCGCCAGCGCCCTGGACGCCTGCGCGGTGCTCGACGCGGTCGGCTGCCGCCAGGTCAAGGTCAGCCTCAAGTCCTCCAGCGTGCCCGCCACCGTGGACGCCTGCCGCGTCTTTGCCGGGCAGTGTGATTATCCGCTGCACCTCGGGGTCACCGAGGCCGGCCCGCCGTCGGTCGGGATCATCAAATCGGCCGTTGCCCTGGGCTGCCTGCTGCTGGAAGGAATCGGCGACACCCTGCGCGTCAGCCTCACCGCACCGCCGGTGGAGGAGGTGCGGGCGGGGCTGCGCATCCTCGAGGCCTGCGGACACCGCCAGGCCCGGCCGGAACTCATTTCCTGCCCCACCTGCGGGCGCACCGAGATCGACCTGTTTCACTTGGTCGCCGAGGTCGAGGCGGAACTGGAACGGCTGCGCCGGGCGGGCCGCCCGCCGAACCTGGGCAAGATCGCCATCATGGGGTGCGTGGTCAACGGCCCCGGCGAAGCCCGCGACGCCGACCTGGGGTTGGCCGGCGGCCCGGGCAAGGGCGTGATCTTCCGGCGCGGCGAAGTCATCGGCAGCTGGCCCGAGGCCGAGTTGTTGCCCGCGTTCCTCAACCTGTTGCGTGAGGCCGCCAAACCGGCCGGCCGCCAGCGGCCCCCCGCAACCTCCAAAAGGCGTGGCACATGAGAACACTGGCACCGGTCATGGGGCTGCTGGTCGGGGCGCTGGCCGGGCTGCCGGCACGGGCCCAGACGCCGTTTGACGACGCCCCGGCAACCGTGGCGCACACGCGTTCGGAGCTGCTGGCGGAACCGGCTTGGGCACAACCGGGCGTGCCGTTCACCGTGGCCATCCGGCAGCAGTTGGACCCGGACTGGCACACCTACTGGCGCCAGCCCGGGGACAGCGGCCGGCCCTTGCAGGTGACTTGGCGGCTGCCGGCCGGCTGGAGCGCCGGGCCGCTGCAATGGCCGGCGCCGGAAACGGTCTCGCCGCCCCCCGTGGTGACCTATGGCTATGCCGGGGACGTCTGGTTCCTGGCTGAACTGACCCCGCCGGCGGACGCGTCCCCCGGATCGGCAACCCTGGCGGCGGAACTGGACTGGCTGGTCTGCCAGGAGGAATGCCAGCTCGGCCGCACCACCGTGACCCTGCCGCTGGCCGTGAAGGCCGCCCCGGCGCCGGCCGCCGATCCGCGCTTCGCCGCCGCCCGCGACGCCCTGCCCCGCCCCCTGCCCGCCGGCTGGGCCGTGGCCCCCCGGCCGGCGGCGGACGGCACGATCCTTGAACTTACCCCCGGCGTCCTCCCGGCCGGCTGGAGCGGTTTGGCACCGGACCGCATCCGCTTCTTTCCGGGCGCCGCCGGCTGGCTGGACCCGGACCGGCCGGTGCAGTGGACCCGGCGCGCCGACGGCACCCTTTCCGCCACCCTGCCCCGGCTGGCAAAGTCCGCCACGGCGGCGTGGCCTGGCGGCGTCCTGACGGCGTGGCAGGACGCCGCCGGCCGGCCCATCGCCGTGGAACTGGCCGGCGGGACCGCCGCCGCTCCGGGGCCGGCGGCCGCCGCGGTTTCCGGCAACGCCCTGGCCGCCGCGGACTGGGCCACGGCGGCAGCCACCTTCCAAGTGGCCGCGCGGGCCTCGGGCTACCTGGAGGCCAAGCCGTTTCTGGCGTTCCTGGACCAGGCCCGCGCCGGCGGCGAAAGAACGGGCGCCGAGCCCGGCCTGGAACGGCTCACCCTGTGGGCGCTGCTGCTGGCGGTGCTGGCGGGCGGCCTGGCGCTGAACCTGACGCCGTGCGTGCTGCCCATGATTCCCGTCACCCTGGCCATCATCGGCGCCGGCGCCCGGGCGGGCGGGCCGCGACGGCACGGTTTCCTGGTGGGCACGGCCTACGGTGCCGGCCTGACGCTGGCCTACGGCGCCCTGGGGGTGGCGGCGGTGCTCACCGGAGCGCGCTTTGGCGGGCTCAACGCCTCGCCGTGGTTCAACGGCGCCATGGCGTTGCTGTTCGCGCTGCTCGCCCTGGCCATGGCCGGCGTGTTCAATCTCGACTTCACCCGCTTCCGCCGCGGCGGCCCAGTCCGGGACACCGCCGGAGCCGCGCGGCCGTTGGCGGCCCGGGCCGGCCTGGCGTTTGTCCTGGGATTGGTCGCCGCACCGCTGGCCGGGGCCTGCGTGGCCCCGGTGGTGGTGGCCGTGCTGCTGCTGGCCGGCCGGCTGCATGCGGCCGGCAATCCCGCGGGCCTGCTGCTGCCGTTCCTGCTCGGCCTCGGCATGGCGCTGCCCTGGCCGCTAGCCGGGGCCGGACTGGGGCTGCTGCCCAAGCCGGGGCGCTGGATGCAGGGGGTCAAGTACGGGTTCGCCGTCCTGATCCTGGGGCTGGCCGGTTATTACGGGCACCTCGCCTGGACCCTGGCCCGCGGGCCGGCCGGCCAGGCGGCAGGGGCGGCGGCCACCCCCAATCTCGCGCTGGCCGACGGCCTGCGCCGCGCCCGGGCCGAACACAAGCCGCTGGTCGTGGATTTCTGGGCCACCTGGTGCAAGAACTGCCTGGCCATGGACGCCACCACCTTCCGCGATCCCGCGGTGCGGCAGCGCCTGGAGCGCGATTTCATCGTGGTCAAATACCAGGCCGAACAGCCGGACCGGCCGCCGGCCAAGACGGTGTTGGATCATTTTGCCGTGCCCGGCCTGCCCACCTACCTGATCCTGCAGCCCCAATGACGCCGCCGGGCGCCCCCAAGCCCGGAAACCCGGCGCCCCAGCCGATGCCGTACTCCGAAGACGGCCTAAAGGCTGAACTCAAACACGGGACGCCAGTCGTTTGAGTTCACGCTTTAGCGTGTCTGGCCTGGGCATAAGTACGGGGGGATGGAGCTGCTTCGTCCCGTAGGGACTGAATGAAAAATAGGGGTAGGGATAGGGCTTTCGCCCTACCCCTCCCTCCGAACCGGACAGGCGGATTTCCCGCATCCGGCTCTCCAGTTGACGGTTGTCCTCTCTACGAGGGTTGGCATTCCGAAGCGCGACTGGGTTTGACGAGACCAGCCCCGCCCATAAAAGCAAACGTGCGATTCTCTACTTTCTACTTGAACCGGTTGTTTCCTTTAACCCCGTTCCCAGGGCCGCCAACATGCGGTCCGTCCAGACCGACGGTTCCGCCCATGCCCATCGGGCGCGGGTTTCTTCCTCTTGCGTAGGCGTTTCCGCCACTGGCGAAGATTGTTCTTCCATCGTTCCGGCCTTTCCACATCCGTCTTCCTGCCCCGCCTTCGCTCCACGCCCGTTGCGGCGCTTCAACGCTACTACGAGGGCTCTGTCTCCCCGCCGGCTCTCGCCGCCGCCGGGGTCTCCCAGCTTCACGCACTCATGCTTCCGAACATCCTGCCGTCAGTCACCCAATGCACCCACGCCGCCGATTCTCCGCCCTTTCGTCATCCCGGCGCGCTCCCCGTGCTTCGATTTCCCTTGCGGGGAGAT
>JBAZJM010000085.1:0-14860 GCA_041651315.1 Lentisphaeria bacterium
TTATCGGCGGCAACCATTTTGCATTGCGCTGCGTTCAGGTCGGCCTGCAATTGGATGTATTCCGGATTGGGGTCATGTGTGACTTCGGAAACATACCGGAACACCTTGTTGAAGGTCTGTTCCCGCGTCGCCACGAACAGTGTCCCCACCTCCACTGAAACCCGAAAAACGTTCCCTGCCGCCACGCCGGCGCCGGGGGCGGCCACGGAGACAAAGCGGGATTCGGCGGGAACGGCCTGGCTGATGGCCTGTTGCAAGTTTGAGACGTCAAACACGGTTTCAATCCCGTTGCCCAAGGCGATCTCGACCTCGAACGCGGTGGTCAGCGTCCGGCGATCAATCTTGCCCAAGGCGTCCTGGAAGCCCGCCTGCGCCTTTTCTTGGATTTCGGCCTCCGCCGGGCACAGGATGAGGGCATACCAGCAATACAACGCGCAAACCAGCGGGCACTGCTTCCCGGCGGCGTGTTCCGCCACGGCCAAGGCGTACGTCCCCGCCTGGATACGGGTTTCCTGATACAGCTTGGCCAGCTGCTGGTTCTCCGGCCATTGGCCGCAGGCCTGATGCAACGGTTCGAGCGCCGCCTCGTAACGCTTGTCCCCAATCAATTCACGAGCCGTCGCTGTGAGGCGGTCCGCCTCGCCCCGGCTGGCCAGCACGGCACGGATGCGGGCCGCGGCCGGGGCGAGTTCAAACGCATCATGCCGCCGGGCCAAATCATCCAGGGTGGAACGGTCGTCCTTGGCCAGCGCCTGCTTCAGCTCCCCGTCAACCGAATCCGTGAACGCCGCCTGAACCGCTTGTTTAAGTTCTGTCGCACCGCTCGACGCCTCCAGCGCCAGCGCCTCGTTGGTCTTGGCGAGCGCGGCGCCAAATTCCTGCTTTTCAAGCAAGCCACGGCCATCCCGGAGGGCCGCTTGGCAATGGCGGGTCCGCGACCAGCCGGAAAGCCGGTCGCAAGACTCCGCCAAACTGGCATCCTGGGCGCGGACCTCGGCAATGACGGTGGCGGCCTCGCCCCAGGCCTCCCGTTCAACCGCCGTCTTGGCGTTTTCCAGCCGCGTCTCAAGCGCTTTTCGTTGCATCGTGTACTTGTTGACCGCCGCCAGTGCTTCCCGCCCCAATGCGTTGTCTGCCTTGCCGGCCAATTCATACTCGGCAATCGCCGTCCGCATGTCCCTGGCCTGAACGGCGGTTCCGGCGCGCCCGGAATGGAATGCCGCGTACTGCTGGGCGATCTGCCGGCACTCGTCCGCCCAATCCTCGCGCAAATTCGCCGGCGCGCGCTGGTGTGCGGCAACCATTTGGGCGAAGGCGTTGTCCCATCGCTGGGCCCGGTGCTCGCGCCAGGCATCACGGAACAGGGATCGGATGAGAAAGCGTTCCAGCCGTGGCCGCCGTTCGGGCGGCGCCACGGCAAGCGCCTGGTCGGCCTTTTGAACCGCCCGTTCGTGCTGGCCAGCCGCCAAAGCATCCCGGAACTCTCGTTTCTCGGCCAGGTAGGGCGGAGTCGTGCACCCCCAGGCAAACACTGACAAGAGGATACCCGGCAACAGTCTCTGGAACGCCAGCCCCCGCTGAATGGCCATGCTTATCCCCGCCTCCTTTCCCTCACCGTTTTTGGGCTTCATACTCGGCGATTTCACCTTGGTACCAAGGCTCCCCGAACATCAGCCATCCATAGGCGCCACAGTTCATCACTTTGGCTCGCACATAAAGCCGCGAGTTGGCCCCCATCTGCATCTGGATGTACTTGGGTTGGGCAAGGGGCGAACTCAAGGTGACTTGATACTGTCCCGGTGGCCCCACGACGCATTTTACATCATTCTCCCCGATGAGGGTCAAGTTGGCTTCCGTCGGCCCTTCAACCCGCACCCAAACCGGATTGCCTTCCGCCCCCCCGCCCAAAAACGGCCTGAAGACCAGTGCGCACTGTCCTTGCAGGCCGGAATCGAAGGTCAAGGTCTCCTGAAGCGGTGTCGCGCAGCCCGTCAACAACACCAAAATTGCGACCATCGCAAAAAACTTGCCCCGTTTCATCTTCCCGCTCCTTATCGATTTGGCGCTGTATTCGCATCTTTAATCATCACCGCCCATTTCTGGAAGGAATCTCTTTGACGCTTCCAGTGGTTATACCTGCACGGGTAAAACTTGGGGTGCGTATCTTCATCGAGGCTTGGGGGGTGATGGGAAGTGGGAGCCCCCCCGTAATCTTAACTGCATTCTTGCTTCCGTCAGATCCCGTTCCACATGTTTGCAAGGAAACCATTGGTAATCCGACCCCCATGCATTTTTCTCCGGTTTTCTTGTTTTCGGAGAAACCAACCCCCATAATGGCCCCACCACGAGTTCCATCCTTGGATCTAGAGACGGATAGAGGGCCAGTCGTTGCCTTGACTCCAGCACCAAAGGAGACAGGAGCATCCCCGCTCCATGCGATCTCCATCGTTGCGGCAGTCAGCAATCCCATGGTTGTCATCAGCGTGAATAGCCGGTTCATTTTTTATTCTTTCTTTTTTGCGTCACGAATGTCCTTCAGGCGGGGCGACAAGTCGGCGGCGCATTGTTTCAGAATGGCCATTTGTTCCTTGAACTTTTGGTCCGTCATTTGCTTGGACTTATGCGCGCCGACACAGATCCGTTGCCTGGCCTGCACAACGCAGGCGTTCTCCAGTACCCTAGCCTCTTCCGGGGTGACTACGTTGTACTCCCGCGCCACCAAGACAACCTCGGAATCGGGGATTTCAAAGTTCAATATCAGTTTTTTCAATCCATTCTTGACCGCGACGTTGTCTGGCAGGCAGTGGCGGGTCAGAGCCTCATGGAGAACCCCGGCGTTGAGGGGATCTCCCCCCGGGCTCTTGCCGTTGGCTAGAAAGTTCATGGCCAGCTGGCTGACCGCTTGGTCATACTCCACCTGTGTGATGTATTTTTCGCTCAACGCGCGTCGAAGCGCGATGAAACTGACGAAGTCGCTCGATACAAGACGATTCCATTCGGTCTTCGCGACAGCACTGTCCACCAGACCTTCCTGCACCCCCATGCTTAGCGCGGCAAGAACCGTCGGGTCACGCCCCGCCGAGTTAAGATTCTCGGACTGTGCGTACTCGTAATCCGTCTGGCAATTGACCGAGTTTTTGTAGGCGTGGCACAGCCCGGGTATGATTCCAAGATAAGGCACACATCGGAACCCTTCCCAGAACGTCAACGTCCGTCCTTCGTTCAGTTGCCGACCGATGCGGGGGCCGGCATAGAACGTTGCCAGAATCTTGCCGACCGCGCCGCCAGGGCTTCCCACATTCACATATCCGGTGGCCGTGTCGCGCGAACTCACGCAACCGGTCAATACCAGGCATGACACCGCCACTGTAAAAACGGTGGAGATGAACCGTATCATCATAGTTGCGCCAACCTCCGTGCGGTTAATCTGGCTGGAATTTTTTACCGATGTAGCCGTTAGCTGCCACCACTGCCCCCGCCAGATGAGGCGGCGGCGCCAGCGGCGAGCAAAAGAACTCCGACACAGAAAAGAACGATTAACCAACCCTTGTTATCTCCGCTGGCGCGAACGCCTGCCAGTTGACTGGCGTTCTGTTCCTGCGCGGCAAGATTGTCCGATTCATTCTGCGTCAACGGGATCGGCGGCATGCCAAGTGGACATTCTGTGGCGACGGCACTGGTCGTCCTTCCCAAGAGTGTGGCACACGCAAGAAACACCGCCATGCTCTTCGTTAAATTAAGAGCCTGCATTTATTGTTATTCCTTATCACTTTGGTATTGAACCTGCTGAAAAGAACGATAGTCTCCTAACCACTACTACCGCCGCTAGAACTGGCCGCGGCGGCACCGATAATGCAGAGAATTCCAAAGACCACAAGGAAAGTTATTACGAATGTTTCTCCATTGCCGCTGGCGCGAACGCCCGCCAGTTCACTGGAATTATGTTCCCGCACGGCAAGATTGGCTGATTCGTTCTGCGTCAACGGAACTGGCGGCATGCCAAGTGGACGGCTTGCGGCGACGGCACTGGCCGTCCCGCCCAAGAGCGTGGCATAAGCAAGGAACACCGCCATGCCTTTCGTGAAATGAGGAGTCCGCATTTATTGTTATCCTTTCCCTCGATTCTTGAACCTTATTTATAGCATCAAGGACATGCATCCAGAACACGGTTTATCTAACGGCTTAAGTTTCCGCCTCCTTCCGTTTTAACGGCAATGAGCAGCATGGGCGCCCCGAGGGCGTTCCATCTTGGCAACAAGGCCGAAACCTTCATCTCCTCCACGGTATGGGCCGAGCGGTCCACGACAGTGGCTGTAGTCCCTTCATAAGGGCGTGTCCCGCGATGAACTGCGTGAACCACTACCGCATGATTGGCTTGCCCGTCGGTCCGCAGGACAACAATGCATGGCCGCCCAAGCGAACAGTGCTGTTCGAGTTCATCCAGGGTGCCGGGAACCACATAAGCGGAAAACCCGTATGAGCGGGCGACATCAGCAAGCTGGCCGATGGTATATCCCCGGTTTGGGGTCTTTCCGGCGACGCGTTTCAATTCCTTTACCGTGGTCGGCCGCCCCCAATGCTCAAACACCACTTCCAAGCACTGCAGCCCACAATCCTCGCTGAAGGCATCGCTGATCGCCAACAGATTGAGTGCGGGGCGGCCATCGCCATCACGGCAGAAGACCCCAGCCTTTTCCAGCTTGGACCAACTGGCGCAGCCACAAGAAACGGCAGCGACCAAGGTTACGAGAAGCATTGATGGAAAATTTGATTTCACTCCACTTCCCGCGTGTTTGAATTTCGTTCCCACCGCTCCCGGATATGATTACGTTTTTACATGCTAAGATCCGCACTAAGAGCGTAAGCGACAACTCCCGGCCTGGCACCCCGCAGGTAAGTGTGCAAAGGAGATTTCCAGCCGGCCTTTGAGCCTTGGTGCGAAACCATTACGGCAAGATCCTCATTACCCGTCTTGTCCAAGTAGAACGATGCTTGGCCTTTTTCGTCGCTCGTGGTCTGTTTGTCTTCCCCACCCCGGTGGAGCTTGACGCAAGCCCCGGGCACCGCGACCCCGCCTCGCGTCACGTATACGGTAAGCTTCAGAAACGGCCCTAAATTCAAGACGTCAGTCACGCCCGGCGGGTAGACCACATAGTTTTTGTCCACGAGGAAATACTGTTCCTTCGCCGCCGGGGCACTGATCATCATGCAAGACATGTCGCTCCGTCCCTGGGACGGCTGTTCCTGCATGGCCACCAGAACGTCACGGGAAGCGAGCGCCGGGCGCAGGTCTGAAACCCAGAGGATGGCATTAGCGTTCCTTGCCTGAATGCCAGCCGGATATCGGGGCTTGCCCAAAAGCTCGATAACCCGCGTATCCCGCTCTCCATTCTCTCGCAGGGTGTACTGTTCCTCACGAAGGGCGGACAGGTCGATGCTGCTGATTTGCGCTGCCTGCGCCCTGGCCGCTTGGGCCAAGGCCGCTCGATTCGTGGTTTCCGCCACGGTTTTAACTTCATTGCACTTGCGTGACAGTTCCGTTTGCTTGGTGATGTTTATAACCGTCTTGCCATCAGGAGATACAAAAAAATCCTTTTTCACCCCTTCGGGCGATTTCAACGTGACATAATACCCCGCCGGCATGCCTGGAATGTTCGTGGGGATGATCTGCGTTACCGGTTGCACCACTCGCGAGTCCGGCGCTTGGGCTCGTGCCAGATCGATGGCGCGATCAGATGAAATGGTGCATCCCGTCAGAAGGAAGGTCTGAAGCAGTAGAACCGCCAGAAAGACCAATGAACCCCCTTTTTCGTTCACGACGTTTTCCCTCCTGCATTTCCTCTTTGAGCCATCATGTGCCTGGGTATACGCGGCATCCGCCGAAATCTTGCGTGGCCCCCGATTTTCTCCTGTCGTGCCAGCGCCATGGCGGCTGCGGCCAGCCGCCATTCTTGGCCCCTTGGTGCTGTTCATCCGTGCTTGCGGACTTGACTTGTATCCGGCCCCCCCTGAAGTTACCCACACAAAACCCGGAACCGCCTTTTTTTCATGGCTTCATTTCTCCGTGGATCACCTTTTTGTTACGGTTATTTGGGGGCGTTGTTGTAGGCGCTCTGTCCCGCCCGTTTCACCGCTTGGCCAAAGACGGCGGCATTTTCGCGGCAGCCGATTTCCCGAACCGTGGCAAACCCCGCTTGGGCGGCCCCTTTTGCCACGCATCCGCCCACTGTATCTTTGTGCTGGACAATGCACTGTGCAGTATTTTGAACGGCGGCTTGACGTCCCTGCCTGCCTATGGTTGAACAAGCCCGATGCATGTCGTCCACAAATTGATTGTCACACCCGGACTTGGGCATGCCACGGGTTCCATAGCAGGCGTCGTGGGTGTTGCATGCGTTCTCAAACGTTTTCGACGCCCCTGGAAATACCGTTTTCACGACCCGTGGCGAGGCCTGCGAATTCTCAGATCCACAGCCATCTCCAGCGCTGGCCGCCGGTACACCCGACAGGGTGCTTGTCAATAATGCCATGGCGATGATCGTGTGCGCTTGATTCATGGTGCAGCTGGGCTCCAATGACGGAATTTTTATTCGCCTGACACACTGCTCCTTCTGCCGGGCATACGCAAGGGTCATGAAAATCTTGCGCCGCCCCCGGATCTGCTTGCCGAGTCGCCGTATTTCGGCGATTTTGCGGAGAAACGGGACGTTGGCTGGAGAGGGGAATGCTGCCGCATGGGAGGTCACGAGGGCCGCTGGCCCAATTGCAGGGATGTCCGCCAGCGCCACTCTTTCACGGGAACCGAGGTTGGCGGGGGGGGGCGCCGCCGCCGGACTGCCAACCACGCCGCGACACCGCACATCCCCAGCACGGCGGCGGCGGGTTCCGGTACCGGGTAGTTGACTTCCAGGCGCCAGTGGGCGTACTCGCCCTGGCTTTGGTTGACCAAGTTGGGGAGTGCGACCGTCACAGTCGTGCCGTCCACCGGCACGTCGTAATAAACCGGCGCCGCCGCTTCGGCGTCATAAACGCGGGCGCTGCTCAGGTCGGCGGCATCCGTCACCTTCAATTTCAGGAAGTCAGTGCTGGACACGGTGGACGGTGTCGTCAGACAAAGAAACAGGTCGAACGCCTGCGCGCCCAACGGCTTATATTCCGCCATATACCGGGTTTCGCCGATATGGGAATAAACCGTGAAATAGGATGTGTACGGAGGGGACGGCATGTCAAACTCACTGTCATAGGCGTCTTTTCCCCCGGCATAAGCCGTGCCCGTATAGGCATAAAACGACATGGCACCCGGCGTGCCCGTGATCGGCGCGTTATTGCCGGTGTTGACGACCTTAATTATGGCGGCAGGGGCGGTGGCCGTTTCTAGGCAAACCACAACCAACAGCGCCGTTCCCAAGGCAACGATCCCGCTTGCATGGGTTTCACTGTTTCCCATCTCATTCACCCCCAACCGGTTCTTCACAGCCTGCCCAAACCCTTGGGGATCGCCAACAACAGGGACACGTCACCGCCACTGGTTTGCGTATGTCAAACCGTAGCGACCTGACGGACTGCCATTGCCCCACCTTTTTACCGCATCGACTCCATCATGGCGTCCCGCGCTTGGATGCGGTTAGCCTCGTTATAATTGCCCTGCTGCAACTGATTATTCACTGCGGCAGGAGCAATCGCATGGTGCAGGTTAATCAGGGAATCCGCCACAGGATCATTACCGTTTGCACCGACGGTTTCGCAGCCTTGCAAGCCCATCAAAACGGCGCCCGATGAAAGTAGCGCCATGATTCGCAGCACCATTCTGACATTCATGATCGTATCCATCCTTGTTGCATTGTGATACATTTGGGTAACTCTGTTATAGTCTGTAGTAAAGTGATTAAAAAACATCCTTTCCGCGTTTTGCTGATCTTGGAACGTCCTGGATCTGGAACGCTGTCAGTGGGGGGGCTGGAAGCACAAAGGGCCGTCGGGATTGGGACGATAGGCGGGGCCGGGACCAGGGCCAGGGTGGCCACCGCCGGGCGGGGGAGGAATGCATTCGGTCAACAGAAACAGGCCGTCGACAGCCAACCCCACCGCGACAACGAAACGCATGAGCGGACGAGTTTTCATTGCTTGACCCTTCCTGGCCATTGTTGAAGATCCGTGGGGATGGGGTCGGCGATCACTTCAAACGAACGGCCTAGCCTGATCTTGTCATTTGAAACCCCCACTCACACCGGGCAGCGTCGCAGCACCTATGGGTTGCACTGTCTCACCGCCCTGTATACGCAAGAGCAGCGAAAATCTTGCGCGGCGGTCGTTGCCACCATGATGGGGGGGAGGGGGATGAAAAAAATACCAGGGCGGCGTCGAAGCCGCCGTCACTCCGAGGGAGGCTGTCGCCTCGGGACCATCCACCCTTCGCAGTCTTTGCTTCCTTCTGTTGAAAAAGCCGACGGCGTTCCCGGTGTTGAATCAAGCACAACCCCGAATCCCCTACGGAACTGACACGTGCTCATGTGGGGGGGGGCATGACAATTATGTTGGTTGGGAACCCCCTTTTTAGGAAAGGCGGTTCCCAAGCCCTCCGTCAAACCTTTTTGTGCCTTAATGCGGAGGGGCGCTTCCGCCACAAGCACTCGTCTCTGATTTGCATTTTGCCAGAACAGCTTGTGGCGGAATCGCCCCTCCGGTTTAAGATCCAAAAGTTTTAGGAAGGGGCTTGGGGAGCACCCTTTTCCAAAAGGGTGGCCCCAACATCATCCGACAAAACTGTCATACACACGTGGGGGGCTCCCGCTTGCCGAATGATCGTGGTTCGGCGATATTGCCAGCAGGCATGCCGTTGCGGGGGAGCACGATACCAACATGAAAAGCCATAAGAGCCAGTGGGGACACACCTTCACCCTCATCGAACTGCTGGTCGTCATCGCCATCATCTCCATTTTGTCGGCGCTGTTATTGCCCGCCTTGGGGAAAGCGAAGGAAACGGCCTACGCCGCCGCCTGTATAAACCAGCTCAAGCAAACCGCACTGGGGGCCATTGGCTACAGCAGTGACAACAACGAGATTGTCCTGCCCTGCTATTGGACCCAACGCCAAGTGGTGGTCTCTCCGGCATGGGGGACCCTTTATGCGGATTATGCTGGGGCGTCGGGCTGGTCCCCGGGTCAGGCACGGTGGCCGGAGGCGTTGTATCCCGATTACCTGACGGCGGCTTGGTCGTGGTCGTGTCCCCATCCGCAAATGAAGCAAAACGCCAAAGCCTGGTTCACCGCGAATCCAAGCAGCAACCCATGCACGCCGTATTATCCCTACATCGTGTGGGCGGACGCCGCATATGGCATCAACGGCGAAATGTATTGGGACGGCTTCCGGCGGCTGCAGCAGATTCCCGACCCGTCAAACCGGTTGTATTTTACGGATTCCAATTACACGCCGTTGAATTTTTCTTACGGCGCCTATACCAACTACGAAACCTACATTGCCTACCACCGGTTCCGCAACGGCCCGGGCGGAACGCCCAACCATACACCGAATCTGCGCCATGCGGGGCGGTGCAATGTCGCGTTCTTCGACGGGCATGTCGGAGCGACCGGCCGGGAATGGTTTTACAACAATGGCTGGGACTGCTGGATTGGCTGGGAGCAGGCGGTCAAGGCTCCCGGTGGGATTTCGCCATGATGTCCTGTTTATGCGGCCAGGCGACCGTTCCGTTTATTGGTGATCCGTTTGGCAAATACCTGACCGGTCGCGCCTCTCCGCGGGGTGCAACCCCGCGCCTACAGAAGAGGGGGTGTTCCGCTGTAGCCGTGGCTGTGCCAGCCGCGCGGGGAGTGGTCATTTGGGGGCGCCTGGCACAGGCGCCGCTACAGAAGTCGGGTGAATTCTTGTTTGATACTCTGCGCTCAGCGCACCGCAAGAGAAACCCCTACGGAACGGACATGCGCCCTTGCCACGCATTCCGCCGCGTCACCGTCCCAGGAGGTATTTGGGCCACTGGGCGGCGGGCGTGCCCTGCGGCGGCCACCAGAAGTCGTGGCGGTGATCCGCGTCCGCCTTGAGCCGCAGTTGCAAGCCAAAGGGGGATTGTCCGGCCTGGCTTGGTTCCCCCAGCAGCCTCAAGGGAATGGTGAATTCGTACCGGACGTCCTGGACGCCGCCGGAGGCCATGGCCAAGCCGGCCGGGAACGGCTGGAGAATGGCATGGTCCGCGGTGGTTCGTACCCGGAAGGCGCGATAACCGGTGTGGCCGCCGGGAGCGGGCTGCTGGCAGATGAAATCGCGCTGGGGTTCGGCGGGGTTGCCGCACAAGGCGCCATCGCCATTGCCATCAACGGCCAGGGTAAGGTTGTTTTCAAAATTGGCGGCCCAATGGCTTTCGACGGCCACCAACAATGCCGTTTGGTCATGTTTGAGGCGCAAGACAACGGCGTGCGTGGCGCCGCCGTCAGCGCGCTGCAGGACGAGGGGGACTTCGAGCGCATCGTCCCATTCTCGCGGTTCCAAACGCCCATCTGCCGTTGTCTTGGTGTGGGCGGGCGGCACGGTTTTGGCCGGCGACATGCTGACGGGGCGGGTGGTGACCTGGACATCGGCAAAATAACCGGGCGAACACGAGCCGAGGACGACCCAGTTCAAGGCCAAAGCTGGATCGAAGCCACCCCAGGCGACCCGGGTCCCGTCAATAAAGCCGGCATAAGAATGGCTGGCGCCATCGTATTCGAGGCGGAAGCGGTACCAGCGCTCCCGCTCCAGGGAAGTGGTGCTGTTCAAGTAAAGCTTACCATCTCGTTTGTCGAGGTTAAACCCTGGCAAGGTTTCGGCGGCCATGTCATGGAAGCGGTCAACCACCCCGACGTTCGGCCCGCCTTGCACGAAGGAGGCGTCATCGGGAAACGGCTTGCCGGCATGCGCCATCATCCACCCCTCGATCTCAAGACACTGCGTGCCGGCCGGCAGCCGTTTGCGGAAGGCGGCGCTATAATTGCCGTTGCCCACGACCTGAAGCACCGTGCCGTGCTGGCGGAGAGGATCTTCAACCAGGGTATTGGCGGCGGCGTACTCGACCGCCGCCCAGTGTCGTTCCCAGTCTGAGATGGAAAAGGCAAAGCTAACGGGCATGGGGGTGGGGTTGGTGGTGGTGGGCGGTGGCACTGGCAGTTCATGGCGCCGGTTTAAGCCCCAGGCGGCAGCCAGCCCGGCCACCAGCAGGCCGAGCACCCCCGCGGCAAATGGCCAAAGGCGAACCAGGCCGCGCCCCCAGGAACGCCGGGAGGATCGTTGATCCGCCACCCGCCGGAGGTCGGCCGCCACATCGGCCATTTCGGCATAGCGGTCGCGCAATTCTCGCGCCATGGCCCGCTCGGCCACCCGCGCCAGGCCGGGCGACGCCTGGGGGTTGACGGCCAAAATGGGGCGGGGCGGTTCCTGGCGGATTCTGGCCAAGATTTCCGCCTTGGAACCGCCCTCGTAAGGCGGTCGGCCCGTAATCATATGATACAAGGTGGCACCAAAGGCGTAGATGTCACAGCGCGTGTCCTCGGCCTTGCCGCCGGCCACGCCGGGTGAAAGATAGGCCAGCGTGCCCTCACAGGCCGCTGTCTGCACATCAAGGAAGGCGTCGTCGTAAAGCGTCCGTGCCAAGCCGAAATCGGCGAGGAACGCGTGCCCTTCCCGGGTCAACAGAACATTATGCGGCTTCAGGTCATGATGTATAACCCCCTTGCCGTGGGCATAGGCCAAGGCGTCGGCGATCTGCCGGGCAATCTGGAGCTGCTCGCCGTCGGTCAATGGCGGGCCATGGGCCAGGCGGGTGGCCAGCGTTCCGCCATCCAGCACCGGCATGACGAAATAGGGACGGGCGGGATCGTCGGAAACTTCCTTGACCGGAACAATGTTGGGATGCGACATGCCGTACATGTGGCGGGCCTCGGCCAAAAAACGGCGAACCGCTTCCGGGGTGCCGCACAATTCCGGCCGGATGACCTTGACTGCTACCCGGTAGTTCGTGGCCGGGTCGCGCGCCAGCATGACCTGCCCCATGCCGCCTTCGCCCAGCAGCCGCTCGACTTCATACCGCCCGATGGAACCAAGCAAGCCGGGACGGGGGGGGGCGGCCAAAAGGCCGCTCCGCAACAGTTGTTCGGCGATGGGATTCGATCCGTCAGAGACGGATGGCAAGGGGGCTGTCCCTAAGCGTTCCGTGGCCATGGGCACAGCATACACTCGGTTTTACGGCAACGCAATTGCCCGGTAGCGGAATGGAGGCTGTCCATTCCGTAGGGCCGGCCGCGGGTTCGGTGTTCATTCAGAGCCGGGAACGCAGCGCCCCTCTGGGGCGCGATAGTGACCGGCCAGAACTATGTCATACACGCCCGGTTCCTCCCATGCTTCCTTGCCCTGGCTTTTTCGTGTATAGTTTCCCGCATCAGTTTTTGGGACGCCAACGGGGGACTGGCGACAGGGAAGGCATCCACACGTGACAACCATCAGCAAATCGGATGGGTTGGCGGAATTTCCCTCGACCCCTTGGCCGTTGGTCATCACGGCGGGAACGGCATCCACTACGGTCCGCATCCAGTCCTTGGACGACCTGGTATCGCGTTATTATCGGCCCCTGCTTTCCCATTTGGTTTGCGTCAGGCGCTTGTCCCCACCCCAAGCGGAAGACATCCTCCATGGTTTTCTTCACCGCAAGGTGCTGGAGCAAAAATTATTGGCTTCTGCCAATCGGGAGCGGGGCCGCTTCCGCACCTTCCTGCTCAAGGTGCTGGACAATTTCCTGGTGGGTGAAATTCGCTGGGAGCGGGCCCAAAAACGGCATGCGGACGATGTGGCATCCATCGAGGAAAACGAGGAGGTCATCGCGGATCCGGAGCAACCCGCTGACACCTATGACAGGGTCTGGGCGCAAACCGTGCTGGCCGAGGCGGCCCGCCGAATGCAGGTGGAATGCCTCCAAGGGCAGCGGGACGATGTCTGGGGGCTTTTTGAGGAGCGCCTGCTCCGGCCCGCTTTGGAAGGCACCCCGCCGGGCGACTACGAAGAGCTGGTCGGACGCCTCCGTGTTGCCTCGCCGACCTCGGCGTACAATCTGCTCGTGACCGGCAAGCGCATGTTTGCCCGGCGGCTGGCGGAAGTCATTGGCGAATACGCGGGTGAACCGCAAGAAGTCGCGCGGGAGGTTCGGGAACTGCACGCGATCCTGGCCCGTGCACACAAGATTACGCCTGGTCTGCCGTATACTTCTGGAAACGCGCCGGCGGAAAAATCCGGCGATCACCTTCGGAATGCAAAGCGGCAACCATGAAACCGGCGGACAACGACGCGGATCGCGATGGCGCCCACCGGCTAGCCAGCCTGATGGATCTGGAGTCGGCGGCAACGCCGCTTTGGACCGCGGCGGAGTTGGGCGCGGTGTTCCGCCATCAGATGTCCGCGCCCGTGCAATTGGATCTTGGCGGCGTGGCGCCGAATCTCGTTCCCAAGCTCCGGTTTTTGTGCGAGGCACAAGGATTGTTGCTCAACAGTTTCGATGACCTTTTTCGCCATCCCCATCCACCGGTGGAACTGTTCGAGATCGTCAAAAAATGGGCACGACGGAACCGGCAGAATCCCGCCGCGGCGCTGCCCAAGGAAGTGGCGACGGCGCTTTACTATGGGAGCATTGCCGCCGCGCTGGTCCGATGCCAACGGCAGATTTCACGGCTGGGGGATCCCGCGCTCAAACAAGGGTTGGACTGGATGCTCGCCCAGCAATGGATTACGGATCCGGTGCGGTCTTTGTGCCAAGAAGCGCGGTCAATGTTGATGAAGAAAAAATGATCGCGCTGGTCCGTCACTGGTTGACGTGGACGATGGCCGCCCGCGGGAAGCCGTTGAACGGGGTGGAGGAGGCGGTGCTGTAGGCGCCGATGTTGCGGCTGAACAGCAGGTCGCCGCGCTCCAGGGTGGTGGGCAGCTCCTCGGCCATCGAGATCACGTCGAGGGCGTCGCAGGTGGGGCCGAACACGGTACAGATCTGCTTCGGCCCCTGCCGGAACGCCTCCAGATGGTAGTGGCAGTGGTCGAACAGGATGCCGGAAAAGGTGTTGTAAACCCCGTCGTCGACGTAATAGCAGAGCTTGCCGTCGCGCACGGCCTTGCCGATGATCTTGGTGATGGCGGTGCCGGCGGTGGCCACCATGAAGCGCCCGGGCTCGGCCAAAATCTGGATTTCCTTGGGGAACAGCCGGTCGAGCTCGGCATTGATCTTGCGCGCCAGCTCGCGGAACGGCCGCACCGTCGGGTCGTAGGGCGCCGGGAAGCCGCCGCCGATGTCCAGCAGGTTCATCCGGGTGTAGCCGCGGCTCCGGGCCTCCTTGAAGACGCTGGCCGCCAGGTTGATCGCCTGCACGAAGTTCTCAAAATGGGTGGTCTGGCTGCCGACGTGGAAGCTGAGCCCCTCAACCACCAGCCCCGCCCGGTCGGCCTCGAGGATGAGGTCCACCGCCTCGGCCGGCGCCACGCCGAACTTGGAGGACAGCTCGACCATCGCCCCGGTGTTGGGAACCTGCAGCCGCAGCACCAGCCCGGTGTGCGGGGCGTGCTCCTTGATCTTGCGGATCTCCTCGACGTTGTCAAAGGTCACCAGCGCCTGGTACGGGTCCAGTTCCCGCAGGGTTTCCTCGGCCTTGATCGGGTTGGCGTAGATGATCTGGTCCCAGATCCAGTCCTGCCGCCGCTTGGCCGGCATCTTCCGGATGTGCTCGTGCACCACCATGAATTCCGGCATCGACGCCACGTCAAAACTCGCCCCGGCGTCAAACAGGGTTTTCACGATGGCCGGGTCGGGGTTGGCCTTGACCGCGTAATAGGCCTGGACCCG
>JBAZJM010000086.1:0-14768 GCA_041651315.1 Lentisphaeria bacterium
CAGCCAAATCAAGGCCCAGTTCGACAACGATTTCCCGCCGCTGATCGGCCCCGAAGGCCTCAAGGAAACCGTGCAGATGTTCTGGGCGCTGCGCCAGGTCGGCTGGAAGGGCATTGTCGAGTTCGACTGCCACATGCTGCGCACCGAGGGCGACCCCAAAGCCGCCGATGCCTGCCGCATGCGCTTCATCCGCCACTGCCGCCAGGCCCTGGACATGGCCGTGGAACTGGCCGCCCGCATCCCCGCCGCCCCGGCCAACCCGGCCAGCGAGAGCGCGGTCGACCTGGCCGCCACCCGCGCCATGTGCGCCATCTGACCCGCAGACAGCAGCGACGGACAAACCCGGTTGGGGAGCACCCTTTTCCAAAAGGGTGGCCCCAACCGACAATCATGTCCTGTCCCCAAAGGTGGGCCGAATGGCCGACTTGCCGAGCATAGCCAAAGTGGTGGTGAACCTGGCGCTGGACCGCGAGTTCGACTACCGCATTCCGGAGCGCCTGCGCGGCCAGCTGCGCGTCGGCTGCCGGGTCTGGGTGCCGTTCGGCCGCTCCAGCCGGATCGGCTATGTGGTGGGCGTGGCGGAGAAATCCACCTGGCCCGACCTCAAGGAACTGATGCGGATCGAGGGCGAACAGGAGCAGATCCCGGAGAACCTGATCACCCTGGCCCGCTGGATCGCCGATTATTACTGCTGCGCCCATGAACAGGCCGTGCGCGCCATGCTGCCCGCCGTGGTGCGCCACGGCAAGATGAAGCCGCGCCAGCACCTCTTTGCCTGGCTGCGCCCCGGCGTGGATGTGGCCGCCGAGCTGGAGAAATGCGGCGCGCGGGCGAAGAAGCGCGCCGCCGTCCTGCAGGTGCTGGCCCGCCACGGCGGCGCCTGCGAAGCCGGCTGGCTCACCCGCGAAGCCGAGGCCACCCCGGCCATCCTGAACACCCTGGTCAAGGCCGGCATCGTGCTCACCGAACACCGGGTGGTCGACCGCGACCCCAACGCCGGCGGCGACATCGTGCTGCCGACCCGGCCGCTGGAGCTGACCCCGGAACAGACCACCGCCCTCGCCCGCATCACCGCCGCGCTGGACCGGCGCGGCCCCGGCGTCATCCTGCTCCACGGCGTCACCGGCTCGGGCAAGACCGAGGTCTATCTGCAGGCCATCGCCCGCTGCCTCGAGCAGGGGCGCGAGGCCATCGTGCTGGTGCCCGAGATCGCGCTCACCCCCCAGACCGTGGAACGCTTCCGCAGCCGCTTCGGCGACCGCATCAGCGTGCTCCACAGCCACCTGAGCGACGGCGAACGCTTCGACGAATGGACCCGCATCCGCAACGGCCGCGCCCAGATCGCCGTCGGCGCCCGTTCCGCACTGTTCGCGCCGTTCCAAAAGCTCGGCTTGGTCGTGGTCGACGAGGAGCACGAAACCACCTACAAGCAGGACGAGGCGCCCCGTTACAACGCCCGTGACGTAGCGGTGGTGCGCGGCAAGTTTGAGGGCGCCACCGTCCTCCTCGGCACCGCCACGCCGTCGCTGGAGTCGTTCTACAACTGCCAGCTCGGCAAGTACGAGCTCGCCCGGCTCTCCAGCCGCGTGGACCACCAGCTGATGCCCGCCATGGAACTGGTGGACCAGCGCGCCGAGGCCTCCCAGAAAGGCGGCGCCCCGCTCTTCTCCCGCCGCCTGATGCAGCTCATCCGCGAACGCCTCGACAATGGCGAACAGACCATCCTCTTCCTCAACCGTCGCGGCTTTGCCACCCAGATGATCTGCCAGAAATGCGGGTTTGTCGCCACTTGCGAGCATTGCTCAGCGGCGTACACCTATCACAAACAGGCGGCGCACCTGGCCTGCCACCTGTGCGGCGCCACCATTCGGGCACCCGAGGCCTGCCCGCAGTGCCGCGACCCCGAGATCCGCGACGCCGGCACCGGCACCGAGAAGATCGAGACCATCGCCGCCAAGCTCTTTCCCAAGGCGGCCATTGCCCGCATGGACTCGGACAGCATGACCGCCAAGCACGCCCACCGCGACACCCTCAGCGCCTTCCGCTCCGGCAAGATCCAGATCCTCATCGGCACCCAGATGATCGCCAAGGGGCTGCATTTCCCCAAAGTCACCCTGGTCGGCATCATGGCCGCCGATATGGGGCTGCATCTGCCCGACTTCCGGGCCGGCGAGCGCACCTTCCAGCTGCTGGTCCAGGTGGCCGGCCGCGCCGGCCGCGGCGACCTCCCCGGCCGCGTCATCGTCCAGACCTACACCCCGTTCCACCCGGTGCTCCAGTTCGCCATGCGCCAGGATTACGACGCCTTCTACCGCGAGGAACTGACCACCCGCCAGGCACTCAACTTCCCGCCGGCGGCGCACATGGCGGCCGTCCACTTCCGCGCCCCTTCGGAAATGGTCGCCAGCGCCGCCGCCGAGGCCTTTGTGGCCAGGATCAAGCCCCAGCTCGATCCC
Organism: Lentisphaeria bacterium; assembly: GCA_041651315.1. Classification (GTDB taxonomy): domain Bacteria; phylum Verrucomicrobiota; class Lentisphaeria; order Oligosphaerales; family CAITYL01; genus CAITYL01. The sequence goes on from JBAZJM010000086.1 coordinate 2,457, forward strand.
GGCGTCGAGTTGTTCGGCCCCATGCCGGCGCCCATCGCCAAGGTGCGCAACCAGTACCGCTACCAGCTGATGATCCGCGGCGGCAGCATCCTCCGTCTCGGCCAGACCCTCCGCCCCCTGGTCACCGGCGCCACCGCCTTCCGGCACGAGGACGTGGAGATCCACGTCGACATTGATCCGCAGTCACTGCTGTGACCGGCAGCTTGCGGATTCCGACTAGTCCTTGACATCCGCCCGCCGGCGGGATAAAATTCCCGCAGGTTACGGATGTTGTGTGGGTGGGGCGCAAGTTCATGCCGAAAATAGGGACGGAACGATGCCCCCAATGAGCCCCATCTGCACGCGGAATGCCAATTCCCTTTAGTATTCCTCCCGCCCGACCCAAAGCCTGAAATCAAAATTTCTAATCCCCTTGCGTTATGATGAACTCGAAAAACACATCCGAGCCCGGTGGTGCCGCCATCTTAAAATCCGCTTCCATCAAAAAGTTTAGCCTCTTTTCGAACGAAACCTTGGAGTTTTCATCAGGTCTCAATGTCTTCATCGGTAAGAATGGCTGTGGAAAGTCACACCTGATCAAACTGCTCTACACGCTCGTAAAAGAGTGTGGCAATGCCCCCGGAAACGGCAGTGCGCTTGAGGCCGAGAAACTCGAAAACCGCCTCGCAAGCAAGTTGGCTGGTGTCTTTCGCCCCGAGGGCGACCGTATCGGACGTCTTGTCCAACGAAAAACCGGCCGGGGTTCCGCTGAAGTTAGTGCCACGTTCAGCAATGGGAAGAAATGTGGCTTCACCCTTAGCACGTTGGACAAAATCAGCGGTTCCAAAGGCAATGTGGGAACCTTGAACGAGGCGGCGTTCCTGCCTTCACGCGAGGTGCTCGCGCTCTTTGAGGGCTTTATCGCCGCTTACAAGAAGCGGGAGTTGTCGTTCGATGAGACTTATTACGATCTGTGTGTGGCGTTGAGTGCTAACCAGCTTCGAGGCAGGCGGGAAGAAATGCTGGACGAGTTGGTAAGACCTCTCGAAACTGAGATTCGAGGAAAAGTCAGCCTCGAAGGGGGGCGGTTCTATGTGACCGGTAGCGACGGAAGCATCGAGGCCCATCTGCTGTCAGAGGGCTGGCGCAAACTGGCTTCCTTGGCGCAACTTATTATCAATGGGACGCTTACCCGGAACGGGTTTCTGTTCTGGGATGAGCCGGAAGCCAACCTCAATCCCCGGATGGTGGTGCAACTCTCGGAGACGTTGCTGCGCCTCGCCAAGCAGGGCATTCAGATCTTTGTTGTCAGTCATGACTATCTGCTTACCACGCGCTTGTCCCTGGCTTCCGAATATCCCGATGCGATTCCCGAAGACCAGCGCTGTCCGGTGAAATTCTTTGGCCTTGTGCGGCGGGGTTCAGATGAAAAAGGGGTGTCCGTGAGCAGCGGCAGTAAACTTGCCGATCTTCAAGATAATCCCATTCTCGCGGAATACGCCGCGCTCTATGATTACGAGGGCGGATTGTTCGAAAAAACTCAGAGTCGGAACTGACACCATGCCAACCTCGTTGGATATCGAAAAGCAACGCTTTGCATTTGGTGATCAATGGCTCGTGGCCTTCAAATACGATGATACCGACTTTCACCAGAAGGAAGCCATTAAACTGCAAGGCCGGATCGACGATATTCCCCACTCGACCAAAGCGGTCGATGTGATTGGGCTGCACAGGGTCTCAGGTCTGTTGTTTTTGGAAGCCAAAGACTTTCGCGGCCACCGTATCGCGAACAAGCCTCGTGTCGAGGGTGAAGTGTCCGTTGAAGTGGCAATCAAAACACGGGACACCGTAGCCGCTCTCGTCGGAGCGGCCCGCAAGCCGGTCACGGAGTTTCGTTCCGGGGAGCTGACGGCTGCGCTTGAACGAGGGAAGAATGTCGCGGTGGTTCTCTGGCTTGAGGACGACACCTTCCGTGATGTTGACCGGGCAAAACAAAAACTCAGTGCCCTCAACGGAGTGCTGAAATCCAAACTCTCGTGGTTGAACGTACAGACGTTTGTTTTGACCTCCGCCGTTCCAAATCGGCTCAACGACTTGACCGTAACCAACCTTCCCGGTGCAGGTCAGCCTCATCCTTAAATTCGTTATCATTCCATGATATGGACGGCAAGTCGATTCTTGCGGAAATCGCGTATTGAACAGATGGTGAGGCGGTTCCGTTCCGTCAGACCAGGCATTTCATGATGTCCTCGGCATCAAGGATGGCCATGCCCTCTGGCGCGTGGTGGGTTCCGTGGCTTTTGGGCACAAAGACTGCCCGTTTGACGATTTTCTCATGAATGCCGGGAAGCGGTGGCAACTGGGCGGGCTTGCAAGGCGGCAATGGCCTTTTTGACCTGTGTCGTCCCGGTGGTGCTCCATTTCCAGCATCAGAACCGCGCCAGCAAGTGCTCGCGCACCTCGTCCAGGGCGGGGAGCGTGGCCGTCTCCACCAGCCGGATGCTGAACCGTTCCAGCGGCTGTTCCAGAAACGCCGCGAGCTTCGGGTCGGCAACGGCGAGGGCCTCAGGGCGGCAGCCGACCTTTTGGAAGCACTGCAGGATGCGGCCGGGGAGGGTCGCCCAAAGATCGTCCAGGGAGGTTTCAACCTGCGCGACATCCATGCCGACCACCATGCCGGATTGCGGCTCCACCAGCAGGAGCAGGTAGGGCCGCGCCGGGCGCCCGCCGTGCTCGCTGATGCCGGAGAGGGTGCCGAAGAATGCCGTCTCAAGGGTCATTTTCCGCTGCGGCAGTTCCACCACGGCCCGCACGGCTTCACTGGAAAGAGTGACGGACAGCCTGCGGATGGGGGCGGGAAGGCGTTGACGCGCCTCCGTCCATTGGCCAGGCTGATCTTGGAAGCGGATGAGGAATTCATCTGCGCTTTGTTGGCCGCACAGCAGGTCAGGGTTCTGCTTCTGACGCGGCGCGATTTCCAGTACCTGCTCCAGCGCCACGGCGAGCGCGGACGCCTCCTCCGGCATCAGGAACCACTTGTGGAACCCCGGGTGGATGCACCGGAACAGTGGTGCTTCGGCACCGCGCGGAACGGAGATCCCAAGCGTTTCCAAGACAGCCTTGTCCTCTTTCGTTAATTCACGCAGGCGCGCGAATGAAAGGTGGATTTGCGGAATGGAAAGCAGGGCGTCCCCCCGTGCCGCCTGGTCAAGTTCCTGGAATTCGCGGGATTGCGTTTGGATAAAATCCGCCAGCGCCTTTTCACCTTGGTAAAGGGCTATTGCGCGATAGCTGCCGGCCATTCCCATCACGCTGACGAAATCGAGCCGTCCGGAATCGGGCTGCCGGACACCGAAAATCTCACCCTCCCCCATCCAGTCCCACGGCGCCATCTCCTGCACGCGGGCCGCCAGCGCGTACAACCGGCGCCAAAGTTCCAAGGGGACGTGGGGAGCGGGAACGGCGGCTTTTTTCTCTGCACGCGGTTTCTTGGCGCTGACCATAGAGAAGCCTTTGATAGATGCGGACTGTTTTTGCGCGTGGCGTAAAGGGCACAGGTAAAAACGAACAAAGACGATTGCAATATTTCAAGAATGCCACTGTAAGCCCAGCAAGCAAAATTTCCCAGCCATCGCGCTCCATGGTGAAACAGCTCCGTACGCCGAACCGGGCGGTCTTCAAAACGGAATGGAGTTGGAATCGTCATCAGAATCATTGGCCTCGTCGAACCGCTGGGCGCCATAGTAATAGTCGGGAGTGAGGCCCATTTTCTCGAGCAAAAGGAAAGAGGTCGGATCGTTCGCCGCGAGAGTTTGCCAGCGGCGGAGCTTTCTCATTGGGGGTGTCGCGAGGGCACGAACCGATTGGGCCAGTCGGGCAACCGCCGGCTCCCACGAAGCCGTCAGGAGAATCAGGCGAATGTGGTTTTTCTTTGAAATATTGGACTGATTGAGATACCCGGCGATCTCTTCCATGGGGTTCTGCTCGCCGGTCCCCCGTTGCGTTTCACCACAGATGTGTTCGATCGCGGCGAAAATTTGCGGCCGACCCTTGATGCTGTTTTTCCAGAGATGGCGGAGAACTTGTTTCGCGGTCTTGGCTGTCAGAGCGTTGATTAACTCATCCGGATCGTACGGCGTCTTCCGTTGGGCAAGAATCATGGCATTCAAGCGCTCGGCCGCCTCGCCCAAGTTCGCCTCATAAAGATCCTGTGCGGAGTCGTCGTCGAATTTGATTCCAAATTCATTCTCCAAAACGGCAAGTTCATCGCTGCCGAGCACAATTTCAATCGTCGGGTCTTTCCACATGCGGCACATCTGTGATTTCAGATCCACGCGACGCTCGCCGGAAAACTCACGGTATATCCGGAGCAGTCTTTCTTGGACGTTCCCAATGGTCGTTTTCAATGTCATTGTACAGACTCCCGTGGGCAGATGTGTGCCGGCCAGAGACGTACAATAATGCGGTCTGCGCCCTTTCCAGCAGCGTTGGCACCATTCTTCCACCGGGGATGGATGGCTACTGAAGTGGGAACGACACGGGTGGGCACGGGTGATTGGGGGGGGGGCGGAGTGCGCCGCCGGTCCTATGCGTCCCACTACGTCCCATTTCCCCGATCCGGCAAACGCGCCCTTGGGGCACATGGGACCGACACGACGCATAGGACAGATGACACAAAAAATTAAGGATTCACCCTGACGCGGTATCGTTGCCGCCGTAACGGGCGGCCGCATTCGCGCCGACAGCGGGAAAGCAGGCCGAGCAGGCCGGTGAGCACGAGCGCCATGACGGATGGCTCGGGTACCATTTCATAGCTGAGGCCGTCATACCAGCCACGGCTGTACCCCTCCCGCTCAACGACATTCACAAAAAAAGAATGGTCAGTGACCGTGGTCTCTCCCAACAGGATGTAAAACTCTTTCTTGTCGCCGTCGGCGACGTTGCCGGTGGGCGTTCCTACATACCGGTTGCAAGCCACGGTTGCGCCGCCGGCAAGCGCCGCGTTGATCGCCCAGCTCTGCGACGTGTGTGTCCAGTAAACAGCGTAAACCCGGTAGACGCCGTTAGCCAGGTCCGACACCGTCGTGGTCAGCATTGGGGCCGTCTCCATCCCGGATTGTGTCACCATCACGTTGCCATCGCGACAGTAGCTCCGACCGGTGCTCAAATACCAAAGGTTGTCGGTGTCGGACTCGACGACCGAAAATGCCGACGAGGGCGTCGTGTTCGCCATGGTCGCATCGACATAGGTGCCGATGATCCCGGCGGCGGCACTACCAGCAGTCAATACCAAAGCGATCATTCCCATCAGTACACTGAGCGTTCTGTACAACATGTTGTTTCTCCCATGATTCAGGTTAAGGAACACACTGACGTCCAGACAAGGAACGACGTTTGCCTCCAACGTTACGCGATAATCAATGACCGCGAGGTTTCATTTTTTCTCCTTATTGTCGGGGGTGATAAAAACCGCCGACGCCCCCCCGTGGCCGCCAGAAGTTGCAGAGGTTTTCCGTGCTTGCCGCCTATTTCTCCAGCCTCAGTCGAACCAGCCCGGCCTCATAACCGGGCTGGTCGGCGGTGTAGCGGCCCAAGGTCAGGGCGGCCGCCATTTGCCGCCCGTCCGGAAAGACGGCCTCGACCCGGTATTTCCCCGGAAGGCGCGGAACGATCCAAGCGGTCCCGGCGGGGTCGGTGATGGCGCCCAGGGGCACGACGGGCTGCCCGTCGAGCGGAATCAGCGTAACCATGGCGCCGGCGAGCGGCTTTCCGCCGGACGTCACCGTGACCAGGGCCTCCTGGCAACGCCGGATCTCGCAGGGCGCCTGCTTCGGGAAAGATTCCTTGATGGCGTCGTAAACCTTGTTGGGGGTGGCAACCGGACGCGCGGGGTCGAACCAATTAATGGTGTTGAAGTAGGTGGAGATAATGACCTGCTCCCCCTTGGTGTCCGGCCCGGAAAGGCTGGGCCAGGGAATGTCGACAGTGGTCCCAAAATTGCAGGGCATCCGGTCGTCGCCCTTGCGGGTGCACTTGGAAAGATCCTTGAAGCGGTCGCCCCAGGGGGTGGTCTTCTCCCAGGAACTGGTGGTGCAATACATGATGCAGGAGGTCCGGTAGGCGATGAGCCCGGCCGCCCCGGCCTGCTGGTAGCCGGTGATCTCCCGGCGCCAGAAGTCGGCGTAGCGCTGCTCGGCGGCGGCGGAAACGGCGCGGTCGCGGTTGTTGGCCAAGAAATAGTAATCGCCGTTGTGCTCGCCATTGAGGATGGGGCGGCCGGCGGCGACCTTGGCCCAGTTCGGCAGGGTGTCGGGGCCGTAGTAATGAAGATTGACAAACGGGATCTCCTGACGGGCGGCCATGAGGTGGTTGCCGTGGATGTCCGCCAGCCGCAGGGGATCCTCCTTCTGCATGACGGCGGCCATCCGGAGGTAGACCTGCATCAGTTCCTCGTTGGACTGATGGCTGAAGGTCTCGTTGTCGATGGACAGGAGCGCGGTGCAGGGGTGGTTCCGGTGCTTGGCGGCAAAGGAGCGGTAGTATTTGGACAAAGAGTCGAGCATGACGGGGTCGGCGTAGTCGTCCGCGCCATAGGCGTCGCGCATCCACAGAGCGGCCACATATTCAGGCTCCAGCAGCATGCCCATCTCGGAGGCCTCCTGGAAATAGGACGCCGTGATGTCTCCCGAGCGATGGAAGCGTTCCAGGTTGAGGTTGGCGCCGCGGTCCATGCGGAAGAGCTGCCCTGCGAAGAAGCGGTTGCCCAACGGAAAACGGATTGTCTGCAGGTACCAGGTGGTGCCGCCGGCGAGAAAGAGAGGCTTCCCGTTGAGGACAAATTGCGAGCCTTCGATCCACAACTGACTGAAGCCGAAGCTGTCGTAACGCACATCGAGGACCCTGCCGTCTTCCAAGAGTTCGGTCTTGAGGCGGTAAAGATGGGGCCGGCCATGCTGGCCGCCGACACCCCAGAGTTTGGCGCCGGGCATCGGCCGGCCCGCGGTCCACGCCACGGTCTGGCCGGCCCCGGCCTTCCGGGGTTCCGTCGCCAGGGTCGCCACCGGCCGGCCGTCGTCCAGGACGGTGAAGCGGCAGGCGAGGACGCGCTCCTGCGACGAGGCATTCCTGGCGTCAACCCTGAGGTTGAGGCGGACGCCGTCCCGGACCGGCGTGCTGATGGCGACCCCGGCGAGCTTGGCCGCGCCGGGGCGCCGCTCCAAATAGACGTCCTGCCAGATGCCGCCGTAATTGCCCTTCAGGACGGTGTCGGCCACGCTGTTCACATGCAGGTAGTTGGGAGGGGCGTGCATGGCCTCGCTCTGCGGCATGGCCGCGGTCGCGTGGGAATCCCGGACCATCACCAGCAGTTCGTTCATGGCGCCGGGCTTGATGGCCTTCGTGATGTCGACGGAGAAGCGGTCGAAACCGCCGAGATGGGAGCCGCAGAAGACACCGTTGACCAACACCTCGGCGTAGTAAAAGACGGCCTCGAAGCGGACGTCAACGCCGCCGCCCCGCCAGGAATCCGGGACCGGAAACGTCGTGCGATACCAGCCGACATGGTGCTCGGGATTCCAATGCCGGCCTTGGTTGTAGGCGTTCCCGTAGTACTCCTGCCAGGGACCGTGCGGAACCCGGATGGTCGTCTCCCAGGAGGCGGGCGCCTGCGCCGGGTCATTGCCCGGCGTGAACGCCCAAAGGCCGTTGAGGCAGACGCTGGCCGCCCCGCCCGGGGCCGCCGCCGGCGCTTCCGCGGCCGCCTTGGGTGGCTCCGCCGGTTGGACGGGAACGGCCAATTCCAGCTCACGCCGATAATTGGCGGCCAGGGAAGCCATGCGAAGGGCACGGCCCATCCGGCGCGCGATGGCCTGGTCGTCCTCCTTGGCCGGCCGTGCCTTCAAGTCGGCGCGGTAGAGGTCGATCCAGCCCTTGAGAATCGCTGCCCAGCGGGCGTGGTAGCCGGCGGGCGGCGGCGGCGGGGGGAGGACATCGCCCTCCCCGGTCAGCCGGGCGATGAAGGCTTCAGCCTCCCCGGCGATCCAAACGAGGGACTGGTCCGACTCCTTAAGGAGAACGGTACGTTCGGCCGCCAAGCGGGCCAGGGCAACCGCATCCTGGTCTTTCTTGGCCCGGGCGAAGGATTGCTTCCATTTCCCGGCCCGAACACCATAGGACGCGAATCCCGCGTCGAACGTCTTGAGTAACGCATCCAGTGGAGTGGACGGCACTTGGGCGGCAAGCTCAAGGAGCTTGGCACGGGTGTACTTGGGTTTCTCAAAAGACTTCTCCAGGACATCCGGAACGAGCCAGTCGCAGGCGAGGGACTGGGCCGGGGTCAGTAGCGCAAGGTCGGCGACATACTGGTAGGAGTCGTTGGAGGTGATCTTGATGCGGCAACCCGGACGGAGCTTGACGAAATCGCGGGCCACCACCCAGCCGGCCCAATTCCCCCAGCCTTCGCCGCGATAGACCAGCACCGGTTTCGCCAGACCGCGTTCCATCGGGATGTCCCGGCCGTCAATCTCCACGGTGTAGCCCCGCCGCACATTGCCGGCGCAGCGGAACCACTCCGGCTCCGCGACCTCCAGGGTCCCCCCGGTGCGGCAACGGAAGGCGAGCAGGTACATGCCTTCCGGCAGGGTGGGCAGAAAAAATTCCACGGCGTCGCCGGATTCCAGGCTGACCAGGCCGTCGGCGCTCGACCGCACGGGGATTTGGGCGCCCCTCCGAAAACCACTCTTCTCTGGAACATTGCCCGCCGTCATGTGCCAAGCGTCCGCCGGAAAGGCGCCGTCCCCACTCTTGGCGTTCGCGGCGGCCCGCACCTCGGTCTCCCAAGTGCCGGCCGCCACGGCCGCCAGGGTTCCCGCCATCAGCAGAGCCAGACATAATCCGTTTTTTGAGATGATGTTCATAATGCTTTCAGTGATAACGGCCGTCATAGCTCAGCGTGGTCAGGCTATCAGGCTCGTTTCCTCTCTGGATCTCTCCCACGTGGCCGTCGATATAAGAGAAATTGGCCCCCTTGTTGGCGTTGTGCCGGGGAACAATGAGCCCGCCATCGGGACTGCTGTACCCCGGCCAGTCCCAAGTCCAACGCAACCAGGAACCGAAGAGGAAATACCAAGAATCCCCCGTGGTACGGGTTCCTGAAACCGCACCATCGCCCAACAAAATCTTTTGGCTGGGATTATTCCACTGGCGAAGCGATTTCCACGGGGCCGTGGCGTTGTTGTAATACGCCATGTTCATGCCGTAGCCCGCCATGTACGGGTCGGCGGCGGACGGACAGCGCAAGCAACCGTAGGTGTACCACCAGCCGTAGATTTGATCGGGTCCGGCCTGGGCCATCTTCACGATTTCCGCCGGCGGCAGCGGCAGATAGTTGTGGAGTTGCAGGAAATACCACCAGATGACGTTGCCGCCCTCCACGGTGTAATGATAGACAAAGCGCGGCGTGACATCCAGGTCAAGATCGTACGAAATGACGGCCAGCATGCTCTGCCGAAGGTTGGACTTACAATTCGTGTCCCTGGCCTTGGCCTTGGCGGCATTCAGGGACGGCAGCAACAGCGAGGCCAGCACGGCAATGATGGCGATCACCACCAGCAGCTCGATCAACGTGAAACGGACAGAACGCTTCATGGTCGTCTTCCTGAAGGTGAAAAAATGAAACGGGTTGCTGGCCGACAAAAAACGGCAGCCGGTCTTGCCGGCGATCATCACCTCGTCACCACCCTAGAGATCCGCATTAAAAAAGAGAAAAACCGCATGCCGAATTGGCTGTAACATGCCGCCCACCCAACGTGATCGCGCAACCGGCGGCACGTCCATCTTCAATGTTTACTATAGGTAGCAAAGGGCATGACGCCATGTTACATTCTGTCAAAAAATATTTCATAATCGGCAAAAATTGTTCCAAAATAAACATTTCATGGCCCGATGAAAAATCCCCTGCGCCGTTTGGCAAGCAAAGTGGCACAACTCCCAGAACCGGAAAGCTATTTCGCCGGCCGGCCGCCGGAGCACCGGCCGTTGGTGCCGACCAACCTGGTGATGTTCTGGCGCAGCCCGCGGGGCACCGCCCCTTTCGAATACCGGCGGTGGATGCATCATCGCCACATGCTGGTGGTTTGCTTGACCGGCCGATGCCGGTTTGTCTTGGACGAATGGCAGGAATACCAGATGACGGCGGGCGATGCCGTTGTGGTAAAACCCTATCAGATGCACCACCTCTACGATTTTTCGCCGATGTACGACCTGCTGTTCGTCAAGTTTGACCTAATGGACACCCCGGATATGGAGGGCCCCAGCGGGGTCATTGGGTTGCAGCGCTCGCACCGGCACGAGCTGGAACAGGTGATCGACGCCTACCAAAGCACCCCTCCCCGAATCAACGCGGCCACCCTGCGCCTGGGGGTATTGCTTGATGAGATCGCCGGCAGCGGCGCCCCCCGGCCACCAACCGTCAACCGCAACCAGTTGACCGACCAAGTGGTGCATTACATCTGCAATCACTTGAACCAACCGCTGAGTATCGCCTCACTGGCCGCCATTTTCGGCTATTCCGGCGGCCACCTCCAACGCTTGTTCAAGGCGGCCGGCCTGCGAAAAATCGGCACCTTCATTCGAACCACCCGTTTCCAAAAGGCTGAAAGCTTGCTGCATTCCGGCGACCTGGAAATCAAAGAAATTCTCCACAACTGTGGTTTCCGTTCATTCTCCACCTTCAGCCGGGAGTTCCGCCGCCAGCACGGGCGATCGCCGCGTGAGTTTCGTGCTTATCTGCGGGAGACCGGCCAACCGACCCGACCCCACCCCAGCCAACGGCGTAGTCGGCAAGCGTCGCCAACGACTTGAGGCAGGCGAACTCCGCCAGGCACGGAAATCTCCGTTTGGGGCTGACCGGCATCGGCCATGTGCGCCGCAACCGCATCCCCGTCCGGTTTCGACCAGACCCCCGAGAATTCGGCAAACTCCGCCCGCCGGCCAGGAAGTGACGTCAGCGCCGCGCCGACACTCTCGGCCAGCAATTCCTTGAGCGTCTGGTTGAGGCTTTTGCGCTCCTTCCGAGCCCGGGCCCGGATGCGCTTCTCCACGGCCACATCCAGCGCGTGAATGGAAAAATCGCATGGTTTTTGAGACAACCCCATATATACGAGAGAGAGAGATAGATGCGATAACTGAATCCCGCCTCAAGACCGGGCCAACCCACACGAATGTCACACATCCCCCGGCAGCATTTGACAAAGTCGGGTGAATGGCTATATTTACCGGTAAATTAAAGATTATAACGGGGTATATGATGGCCCTTTCCACAATCAACCGAAAAACAACCTTGGCCGATGTGGCGGCCCTGGCCGGCGTCTCCAAGACGGCGGTCTCGGCCGTCTTGAACGACCGGTGCGGGCTGACCGCCAAGGTCGGCGAGGAAACCGCGGGGGTGGTCCGCCGGGCGGCCGCCAAACTGGGGTACCGGACGAACCTCACGGCGCGGTCGCTGGTCACCGGGCGCACGGGGTTTATCGGCTTCATGCTGGCGTCGTCGGTCAGCGCCGGCTTTAAAAACCCCTATTTCGCCAGTTATCTGCAAGGGGCGGAAACCGAATGCCGCCGCCGCGGCTATGGGCTGGCCATCACTTGCGCGCCCATTTCCGAGGCCGGCCAGTTCATCTATTCCAACATCCTGAGCCAGCGCCGGATCGACGCCTTGATCGTAGCGGGGGAAATCGACACCGAGGTCTACAAGGAGCTCACCGCTTCCGGCCTTCCTTACCTGGTGGTCAATGCGTTTCCGTCCAAGGGGATTCCGACGCTGGGCGCCATCCGCCAGCCGGAGACCATCCAATTTGCGGTTGCCATGGGGCATCGCCGGATCATGATGCCGACGAACCGGGGGGCCGGGCGCCTCGGTTCCGCGTTGAAAGCATACATTGGGCGCGAAGCGGCCAAAGCCGGCGTCCAGGTCGAGCTGGTGGAGCCCGCTCCCGGGCAGCACCCCAACTGGGAGGCCGGCTTTGGACTGGGGCGCCATCTGTTCGAACGCTGGAGCGCCCAGCCGGCCGCGGAACGGGCCACCCTGATTTGCAGCAACGGCGTCCTGGCGGAGTTCTATGGCGAGCTGTTGCGGGCCGGATTGAAATGCCCCGAGGATGTCAGCCTCCTGGGCGACAACACGCTCGACAACTGCGCCTTCCCGGTCTTCACCTGGCAACGGGTCGATCATGAGCAGATGACGGCCGACGCCGTGTCGTTGCTGGTGCGGAAAGTCGAACAGGGCATTCCGATCAACTTCGCCGCCTGTGCCGCGAAAGTCTACCCGCCCTCGCTCAT
>JBAZJM010000087.1:0-14717 GCA_041651315.1 Lentisphaeria bacterium
CGCAGGCGCCCTGGCCCGGACCGGGGCGCCGCTCCGGATCATTCTTGAGCGCTGGGGCAGCCGGGTCGGCGGCTGGTGGTATGCGGCGATGCAGGGCGGGGCCGGGCTCAGCCTGGGCGCCAGCAAGACCAGCCAAGACGGCCAGGACGCCTGCCTGGAAACGGTGTTTCGCGGGGTGAGTGTGGCCCTGCGTTGCCGGGTGTTGGGCGCGGCGGGCCGGGTCCAGGTCAACCATGACCATCAAGTGGAAATTCTTCTTGACGCCGCCCCCAAACAGGAGGTGACGATCCTGCTGGCCTGTGTCACCAGTCTGGACGCTGCGGAGCCCGCCGCCGCCGCCCGGCAGGCCCTTGACGCGGCCGCCGCGGCGCCCGATCTGGCCGAAGGGCACCGCGACTGGTGGGCGGAGTATTGGAGCCGCTCGTTCCTGCAGGTGTCGCAGGATTATTTTGAGAACCTCTATTACCTGCACCTGTATCTGCTGGCCTGCTCCTCCCGCGGCCGGTTTCCGCCGCTCTTCAACGGCGCCAACCTCCTGTGGAACCACGATGTCCGGAACTGGGTCAACCCGCACCATTGGAACGAGCAGCAACTGTTCTGGTGCCTGCCCGCGGCCAACCGGGCGGACTTGCTGGCCCCCTATCTGGACACCTACCACCGGGCGATGGCGCCGGCCCTGGAGGCGACCCGGCGGCGCGGCTTCCAAGGCATGCTGTGGGTCGACCAGCATGACTTTTTCGGCCGGCAGGTGGCCGAGGACGCCGCCAGTTTCCGCGACAACTACACTCCCGCGTCCCAGATCGCGATGTTCTTCTGGTGGCACTACCAGGCGACCGGCGATCTCGGCCGCCTGCGGGAACAGGGCTACCCGTTCATGAAGGCGGCGGGCGATTTCTATCTGGGTTTCCTGCGCTGGCGGCCGGAGGAAAACCGCTACGAAATCCCCCCGGCCAGCACCTACGAAGATGAGCGTCCCGGGCGGTTCACCGACAGCATCACCAATCTGGCGATGATCCGGGCGCTCTTTCCCGCCCTGATCGCGGCCGCCGGGATCTTGCAGACGGATGCGGAGCTGCAGACGCGCTGGCGCCAGGTGCTGGACCATCTCCCGCCATACCGGGTGAACGACCGTGACCTGAACCGCGGCCCGACCCTGGCGAGCGGCCTGCTGGACGGTCAGGAACTGCCGGAGAAGGAAAACCACAACCATGGCCCGATTTTCTGCCCGGTCTATCCGGCCGGTGACCTGGGGCTGAAAGACCGGGAGTCACCACTCTTTGCGGCGGCTTGCAACTCGCTCGCCACCTACCCGACCGCCGCCGTGGCGATCACCCCCGTGGTGGCGATCGCCGCCCGGCTGGGCATGGCGGAGGAGGCTACACGCCGTCTGACCACCCTCGTGCGCAATCTCCAACATTTTGCCAACGGCCTCTTCTACAACCTCGACCATTGGTGGATCCTCTCCCGGCGGGCGCCTGCGATGGACCTCGGCCGATGGAGCGAAAGCGATTATTGGGCGGCGCGCGGCTATGAACTCGACGACACCACCGCCTGCCAACGGGACTATCTAAGCGACCGGGCGTGCCGCTACCAGAACGTGCGGGTGCTGGCCTCCCCGGCGGACCACGTCCAGGAACACCGGACGGACACGCCCGCCACCCCGTTTATTCAGGCGGGGCTGGAAACCCTGGGGCACTTCGCCGCCGGCCTCCAGGAAATGCTGCTCCAAAGCCACGAGGGCGTGATCCGGGTTTTTCCTGCCGTGCCGGAGGATTGGGAGGGCGCTTTCACCCTGCTGGCGGCGGGGGGCTTTCTGGTCAGCAGCCGGCGCGGCGCCCATCAGGATGTGGACGATATCGAGATCCTCAGCCAGCGCGGCGGGCCATGCGTCGTGCTCAATCCTTGGCATGCGTCGGCCGCAGTGTGGGAAAGTGGCCGGCCGGTCGCGACGGAAACCCGCGACGACCGCATCAGCTTCGCCACCGCCGCCAACCTGCGTTATCGGGTCGCCCCCGCTGACCGGCCGACAACGGTACCGGTGCATTATACGGGAACTCCGAACCGCACTCCTAAAACTTTTTTTGAGGCATCCATCGGTAAACCGAACGAGTTCTAATTCACATGACCTACTCCAACGACGAAATCTGGTCCGGGCAACCGGCGGCGATCTGGGCGGAAGGGTACCCGATCGGCAACGGCCGGCTGGGCGGCATGGTGCTGGGGCAGCCGCTGGCGGAACGGGTCGGCCTGAACCATGACCGGTTGTGGCGGCGCTACTGGAAGTACCAGGACCGTAACTTGGGCGGGCTGTTTCCGGCCTATCAGCAGTTATGCCTGGCGGGCCGCTTCGCCGAGGCCATCGCCCTAATGAAGGACAAGGTGATCGGGCAGGGACAGGGGATTTATGTCAATCCGTTTGTGCCGGTGGGCGACCTTGGCCTGTATCCCTCCAACGCTGAAGGCGTTGCGATCACGGACTACCGGCGCCGGCTGGATCTGGCGACGGGGCTGGTGGACGTGTCGTACGCCGCCGGCGGCGTGACGTTCCGGCGCGAGTATTTTGCCTCGTGGCCGGCAGGCGTCCTGGCGGTTCGCCTTGAGGCCAGTCAGCATGGGAGCATTGCCGGGGCCTACAGCCTGTACCGGCTGCCGGACAGCGAATGCGCGGTGACCGGGCGGGCCGAAGCCGGACAGCTGATCCTGGAGGGACGGTTCACGGAAGGCGTGGCGTTTGCCGCCGTGGTCCGGGTGCTGAAGGTTGGCGGCCGCTTCACTTCCGGACAGACGCCCTATGAGCAGCCCGCTGGTCCGGTGGCGCCCAGGCATGAGAAGTTCGCCTTTGGCTTCCGGGAATTTGTCCATCCCCCGCACCCTTGCGGGATGTCGGTGGGCGTCGAGGGTGCGGACGCGGTGACGCTGTTGGTGGCGATGACCACCGACCGCGAGGCGGCCGGCGACCTGACCGGACACTGCCTGGCACGGCTTGATGCCGCGGGCGAGGATTACCAGCAGCTCAGGCGCGAGCAGGTGGCCGACCATCAGCGGTTGTACAACCGCGTCCAGCTGAGGTTCACGCCGCCGGCAACGGAACCGGCCTCCACGCCGGAACGGGTCGAACAGGTACGCCGGAGCGGCAAAATCGGCCCCGAGGTAGGGGAACAGCTGTTCAACCTCGGGCGGTATCTGGGCATTGCCGCCGGCCGACCGGCCGCCTCTGATGCGCCGTTCAAGGCGCCGATCAACCTGCAGGGATTGTGGAACGAGGATCCGCGGCCGGCCTGGGACAGCGACTATCATCTCGACCTGAACCTGGAAATGTGCTATTGGGGCTTGGGCCAGGCCAATCTCGCCGAATTTGGCGGCCCATTGGTCGACTGGGCGTTCAGCCTGCTGTCCCAGGCGCAGCATGCGGCCGGCGACCTTTACGGCCTCGCCGGCGCCTGCTATGGCGGGGTCAACGATGTGGAAAACCTGGGCAATGTCGACGACCTGTTCCTGCTGGCCACCGGGCCCAACGCCTGGCTGGCCCAGAGCCTGTGGCAGGTGTGGGAATACACCCGGGACGATGCACTGCTGCGGGAAAAGATTTATCCGGTCATCCGCGAGATCGGCCGGTTTTACGAGGGACTGCTCCAACAGGATGCCCAAGGCCGGCTGGTGACGGCGCCAAGCGGGTCGCCGGAAAACACCCCCAAGGGCTATCCCGTCCAAAGCATTTTGTCGGCCATGTCGACCTTTGACATCGAACTGCTGCACGAGTTGTTCGGCAATCTGGTCGCGGCCAGCGGCCGGTTGGGCGTGGACGCGGACGGTGTGTCGCGGTGGACGGAGATCCTCCAAAAACTGCCGTTGCCGACGATCAATGCGGAGGGGCGGTTGCTGGAATGGCTGGGGCAAGAGTATGTCACGGATGATCCGGGGCATCGCCATCGTTCGCACCTGGTGGGGGTTTGTCCCGGCCAACGGATCAACTGGGAAACGGCGCCCGACTATGCCGCCGCGGCGCTTAAGGCGCTGGAGCTGCGCCACAGCTTCGGCGGCCAGGGCAGCTGCACTTTGGACGTCGTTTCCGACGCGCAGATCTATGCCCGGCTGTACCGGCCCACCGAGGCGTTGGGCAAACTCCGGGACCTGGTGGCCAACCATGCCATGGGCAACCTGCTGCTGTGCCTGTGCGACTGGCGCCCGGAAAGCGGCCTGCGCTGGTTCGGCGACCGCCGGGTGTTCCAAGTCGAAGCCAGCTTCGGCGCCATGGCGACGGTCAGCGAGCTGCTGTTGCAGGACCGCGGCGGCCTGCTCCGCCTGCTGCCCGCCCTGCCGGCGGCATGGACCGACGGCGAGGCCAAGGGACTCCGCGCCCGCAGCGGCTTTGAGGTGGACCTGCGCTGGGCGGGCGGGCGGTTGGCCGAGGCCAGGATCGGGTCGTCCCAAGGCCTGCCGTGCCGGCTCAGGACGGGCGGCGCCGCCGGGGACCGGATGATCGTAACCTGCCAAGGGCGGCCGGTGCCCGTGACGGTGCAGGACGGCGCGCTCACCTTCCCCACCACGACCGGCGGCGAATATGTCGTTTGCGGGGTGCTGAAAACCACGCCTGCCACGGAGTGAACGCCATGTCATCCTATCCCATCCTTGACGCCCATGTGCACTTATGGGACCCCAACCGGTTCCACTATCCCTGGCTTGACAGCATCCCGGCCCTGCGCCGCCCGTTCCTGCCCGCCGATTACACGGCGGCCTGCGGTCCGGTGCCGGTGGACACCATGGTGTTCATGCAATGCGAAACGGCCTTCGCCCAAGCCCTGGACGAGGCCCGCTGGGTCAGTGCCCTGGCCAAAGAGGAACCGCGGCTGCGCGCCATCATTCCCTGGGCGCCCCTGGAACAGGGGGAGAACAGCCTCGGCTATTTGGAAGAGCTAGCACGCCTGCCCCTCGTCAAAGGGGTGCGGCGGCTCATCCAGTCGGAAGCCGATCCGGAATTTTGTCTCCGGCCCAACTTCGTGAAGGGCGTCCAAGGACTGGCCCGGTTCGGCTTCAGCTTTGACCTGTGCATCAGCCACCGGCAACTGGCCAACACCATCCGGCTGGTCCGGCAATGTCCGGCGGTGACCTTCGTCCTCGACCACATTGGCAAACCCGACATCAAAAGCCGGCTCCATGAGCCATGGGAACAAGAAGTGCGCGAACTGGCGCGCCTGCCCAATGTCACCTGCAAGCTGTCGGGACTGGTGACGGAGGCAGATCACACGGCGTGGACGTCGCAGGACCTCAAACCATACCTCGACCACGTGCTTGACTGTTTCGGTTTCGACCGGGTGCTGTTCGGCGGCGACTGGCCCGTCGTCACCCTGGCCGCCACCTACCCCCGGTGGGTCGCGGCCCTGGAATGGGCCGTCGCCGGATGCACGGCCGAAGAGCAGGCCAAACTGTTCCACACGAATGCCGCCCGCCTCTATCGGATAAAATAGTAACAGGCTCTTGAAAAACCATTAACAAAGAATTTTAACAGGAGAAATCAGGAGAGAACGGAGAACAACTTCTCTGTGGCCTCTGCTGCCTCCTGTTCAAAATCCAAAACACCCGGTTCCTTCCGCGCCCGGTTGTCCTTTTCCCTGTAGGAACGTGGTTGCACCACGTTGTGCGACTCTGCCGTGAGGGCGCGTCACACACGGGCGACACGCCCGTGCCTACAGGAATGCCATTAAATCAAAACATTCACCCTAACGCGATATGGAACGCATCATCACCCCCCCACAGGAGTCATCCCATGAAACTCAACGACAAAGTCGCCATCGTCACCGGTTCCAGCAAGGGCATCGGCCTGGGCATCGCCCGCGTGTTCTCCCGGGAAGGCGCCCGCGTCGCCGTGGTCTGCCGGCACGAGGGCGAGGGCCGCGCCGTGGCCCAGGAACTGGGGGCGGAACAGGGCCGGGCGATCTTCCTCAAGACGGACGTCACCGACAGCCTGTCCGTGCGGCACATGATCGACACCACCGTGCAAACCTTCGGCCGCCTGGACGTCATGGTGAACAACGCGGGCTATCACATTTCCAAAAACGTTGAAGAAACGTCGGAGGAGGAGTGGGAATTCATCATGAACACCAATTTGCGCAGCACCTTCCTGTGCAGCAAACACGCCATCCCGCACCTGCGAAAAACCAAAGGCAGCATCATCAACATCAGCAGCATGGTGGGGCTGGTCGGCCAGCCGAACGCGGGCGCCTACAGCGCCACCAAGGGCGGCCAGATCGCCATGAGCCGCGGCATGGCCCTTGATTTCGCCAGGGACGGCATCCGCGTCAACGTCATCTGCCCGGGCTGGATCCAAACCCCGCTGGTGGAGGACTGGTTCGGCCAGCAGAAAGATCCGGCGGCCGCCCGGGAATACATCTACGGCCAGCACCCGGTGGGACGCATCGGCACCATTGAGGAATGCGGCAAGGCGGCGCTGTTCCTGGCCTGCAACGAGGATTCCGCCTTCATCACCGGCATCACGCTCAACATCGACGGCGGCATCACCCTGGGGTATTGATCCATGTGCACACCTGAATTTCAACACGCCGTTGTCCTGGTCACCGGCGCCGCCGGCGGCATCGGCCAGGCCATCGGCCGGACCTTCGAAGCCCGCGGCGCCACCGTCTACCGGACCGACATCCGGCCGGGAACGGAACCACATTTCATCACGGGCGACATTGCGGATCCGCAGTTCCCCCGCCGGTGTGTTGACCAGGTGGTCCGCGAGGCCGGCCGGATCGACGTGCTGGTGAACAACGCCGGCATCTGCCCGCGCACCGCCCTGCCCGACATCACGGCGGAAGAATGGAAAAAGGTCTTGGACATCAACCTGACGTCGTCCTTCCTGCTGAGCCAGGCCTGCATGGCGGTCATGGTGGCGCAGCAGTCGGGTGCGATTGTCAGCCTTGCCTCGCTGGCGGGCAAGGTCGGCGGCATTGCGGTGGGCGCCCACTACAGCGCCAGCAAGGCGGCCATCATCTGCCTGACCAAAACCCTGGCCCGCCACGGCGCCCCGCACGGGGTGCGGGCCAATGCCGTGGCCCCCGGCGTGATCCAGACCGAAATGACCGCCGCCGCCACTCCGGAGGCGCGGGAAGCCCTGGCCAAAAGCATTCCCCTGGGACGCTTCGGAACCCCCGAGGAGGTGGCCGAAACCATTGTCTTCCTGGCGTCCAAAGCCGCCGGCTACATCACCGGTGTGACCGTGGACATCAACGGCGGCCTGCTGATGGATTGACCCCGTGCGGGCCTCCAAACCGGACCAAGAGTGCCGTCACCACCGCCGCCCGGCGAAGTTGGCGGCGGCGTGATTGAGAAGCAGTCCTGTGGCTGTCCCCCACTCCCAGGAGAGCCGCCCTTAAATCCGCCCCCTGTTTCTGGCATAATAACATGATCGTGGGCTCTTAGCTCTGCTGAGAGCTTTTTTTGTGCCCTGACTTGGTCTTTCCCCGGACCTGGCCAGGTTTTTTTGTGCCCGAAAACCTTAAGAAAGGAGCCGTTTTATGGCAAACATCACCCCACTACTGACCCTGTTGCCGCCGCCCAATCCACTCGACTCCCTGTACGTGCCGGCCTCGGAACAGTCTGCCCAGCGGCTGATGGACGCGACGGCTGCATTGGCGGTTATGTGTGTCGTCTGTCCTTTGCGGTCTTCGCTGCTTTCTGTTCAAAGAGTAAAAGAACGGCGTGCCATTTGCAACGGTTATTTCGATGGGGTGACGATGCCCGTATGCCCCAAAAATCAGCCCGCCCGCCGGCGCCAGGCGCGCGGGGAGAGGCCGGTGTGGTGCCGGAAATGGCGGTTGAAATTGGAGGGCGAGGGATAGCCGGCCTCCCGCGCGATCTCGCCGACCGGCCGGCGGCTGCCGTCCAGCAGGGCGGCGGCCATCTGGATGCGGAGGCGGTTGAGATAATGCAGCGGCGGTTCGCCGGTCAGGGCGCAGAAGCGTCGGCGGAAGGTCACGGGACTCAGGTGGCAGCGGCCGGCGAGCCGGCGCACGTCCAGCGGCTCCTGGAACCGGTTCAGCATCAACTGCAGGGCGGGCTGGAGCCGCCGGAGGGCCTGGTCGTCCAGGGCGGATGATTCAACCGCGGCGGCGTCCGGCCGCCCGCCCGGCAGGCGGTGGAACAGCCCCATGAGGGTCCAGACCAGGCCGCGGACGACGTCGCGGTAGCCGGGCGGCCGCCGGTGCATCTCGTCAAAGAGCTGGCGCACCAGGGCGGTGATCTGCGGGTGCGCGCCGGAGCGGATGACGTTGCAGAAGTCCGGGCCGGCCAGGCCGGCGGACGAGATCATCTGCGGGTCGGCGCCGGCCGGCCCGAGCAGGCGGACGGGGTCGAGCAGCAGCCAGGCAATTTCGCCGTCCGTGCCGGGCGGACTGCCCGACATGTGCATCTCGCCGCTGCTGAAGACGGCGGCATCGCCGGCGGCAAAGGCCATCATCTTGGCGCCGGCCACACACAGGGCGCGCCCGGAATAGCACAGTTCGAGTTCCAGGCAATTGTGGCGGTGCACATAGGTGATGGGGGTCTGGCGCAGCCGGAACACCGGGCTGACCCGGCAGGGAAAGTCCGCCGGCAGCTCGACCGGGTCGTAACAGGCGGGGACCGCCACGGTTGAGCGTTTTGAGGCGATCTTTGCACTTTTTAGCGGAGAATCAGCCATAAAACGACAGCATAGTATCTGAAACGGCCGTTGCCCAGTTCCCTGGCATCATAAACCTCAACGTGTGTGAACTTTTTCATCGCTAGACGTAATAAGGATGCCCCTCATGAGCCTCAAGCTGGCCATCACCGCGGAAGCGCGGGCGCGCACCGAACAGGCCTGGACCGACTGGTGGAACGGCGAGCTGGACCGGCCGCTGCTGTGGGTGGAGACCGCCCGGCCCGATCCGGAACTGGACAGCCGGCTGCAGCGCTTCCTGACCCATTACCCGGCCACCCTGACGGCGGCCGAGATTGCCGGGCTGCACCGGCGGAACCTGGAGCGCATGGAATGGTTCGGCGACGCCCTGCCCAAATGGTGGATCAATTTCGGCCCCGGCATCCAGGCGGGGTTCCTCGGCGCGCGGGTGTTGCCGCAGCCGGACACCGTGTGGTTCGAACCCGCGCAGGAATGCACGCTCGGGGAGCTGCGCCCCGCCTATGATCCCGGCAACCCTTGGTGGCGGCGGGTTCAGGAGGTCACACGGGCGGCGGTGGCGGCATTGGAGGGACAGGCCGCGGTCGGCTGCACCGACCTGGGCGGCAACCTGGACATCCTGGCGTCGTTGCGCGGTTCCGAAAAGCTCTTGATGGATCTGTACGACTGCCCGGACGAAGTGGCCCGGGTCTGCGGCGAGATCACCCGGCTGTTCATCCGCTACTATGACGAGCATGAGGCCCTCATCCGTCCGGGCGGCCGCGGCACGACGCCGTGGGCGCCCATCTGGTCGCCGGGCCGCTGCTACATGCTGCAGTCCGACTTTTCCTACATGATCTCGCCGGAGATGTTTGAGCGTTTCGTGGTGCCGGACCTGACCGCCTGCTGCGCCCGCCTCGACCACGGCTTCTACCACCTGGACGGCCGGGGCGAACTGCCGCACCTCGACCTGCTGCTCGGCATCGGCCGGCTGCGCGGCATCCAATGGATTCCCGGCGAGGGGCAGCCGCCGCCGGAAGCATGGCTGCCGGTGCTCAAGCGCATCCGCGACGGCGGCAAGCTCTGCCAGCTCACGCTCAGCACCCAGGGCGCCCGCACCATCGTCAAGCAGCTGGGCGGCCGGGGGTTCATGTTCCAGCTGGTGGACGGGGCCATTCAGACCCGCGAGCAGTGCGCCGCCTTCGCGGCCCAGCTGCGCGCCGACGAGCCAAGATAGGCTGTAGGCTTTTAGGCTGTAGACTGAAGGTAATTTCACTGCCGGCCCACAAGATGCCATAACTCATTGGCGTGTTTGGCCTTTGGCATAAGTACGGGGGGCATCTTCGTCCCGGAGGGACTGAATGACAATAGGCAGGGGCTTCAGCCCCTGTTCCGGGAAATGAAACGATGGCGTGCCGTCAGGTACGCCGCGATTCGCCGCGTACCTGACGGCACGCGAAACGGGGGGGGGGGGGCGAAACAGGGGCTGAAGCCCCTGCCTATTCCCGCCCCGTCCCGCTGGGACGGGAAAACCGCCCCCGGTGGGGTCTGCCAAACGCCAGTCATCGGCGGGACGCCGATGTCATCCGTTCTCAGCAACGTGAAGCGCCTTGAGGCTAACCCGAAGGCGATGGCCGACACGCCTGTGCCTGCCCAAAACCATTTCCTCACGCCCCCCCCACGCTTCACGAGTCACGCTTTACGAGTCACGCTTTACGCGTCACGTCTCACGCCTCACCCCCCCACCTCGGGGACCGCGGCGGGGGCGACGGCATCCAGGCGGCGCAGGCGCCGGCGCAGCTCCCGCCCCCACAAGACCAGGGCGGTGGCCGCCGCGGCGGCGGCGCAGGCGCCGGCAAACAGGTCACCGTGCCGGGCGTAGAAGGTCAGCGGCGCATCGTGCCAGATGGGGATTTCATAGAGGTTGGCGGCGGGGATGAAGCGGTAGCCGGTGTCGGGGTCGCGGATCAGGTCGGTGACGCGGCCGTCCGGCAGGATCAGGCAGGTGTCGCTGTTGTTGCCGCTGCGCAGCAGGGGGCGCTGGTTTTCGACGGCGCGGAACAGCGCGTGCAACAGGTGCTGCCGCGCGCCAGCGCTTTCGGCGTACCAGGCGTCATTGGTCAGGGTGATGAGCAGGTCGGCGCCGCGGCGGGTGAACTGGCGGGCCAGGTTGCCGAAGGCGTCCTCGTAGCAGATCATGACGCCGGCGCGGACCTCGCGCGGCAGCCGGAAGATGGTGTACTCGCGCCCCGCAGTGAGGTCGCGCCCCATGCCGATGAACTCCACCAGCCACGGCAGGTGGCGGCTGAACGGCACGTATTCGCCGTAGGGCACCAGGTGGATCTTGTTGTAGCGGGCGGCGACCCGGCCGTCGGCGGTGAACAGCAGCGCGCTGTTGAACATCAGTGGCTCGGCGGGGCGGCCGTCGGGCCCGTTGCGGGGTTGCAGGTCCAGGGTGCCGGCCAGCAGCGGCAGCTGGATTTCGGGAAAGAGTTTTTTGAGCTCGCCGGCGTATTGCGCGTCCCAACGGGCCGGGGCGGGCACGGCGGTTTCGGGCCAGACCACCAGGTCGGGCTTGAGCGGGCCGGCCGCGACCTCGCGGGTCAGGCGGGTGTAGGTGGCCAGGGCGTCGTCGAGCTGCTTTTGGGTCCAGGAGCGGCAGAGCGGCAGGCAGCCCTGGACGGCGCCCGTCCGCAGCACGGTGTCCGGCGACCCCAGCCGCGGCAGGGCGCGGTCCAGGAAGAACACCCCGATGAACAGCAGCGCCAGCACCAGCAACGGCCAGTGCAGCGAGTCGGTGCCGGCGCCGGGCCGCCGGGCCAGCCGCTGCGCCAGGCGCGGCCAGGAGCCGGCCAGGGCCAGGTTCACCGCCACCACCAGAAAGCTGAGGCCGTAGACCCCGGTCCAGGCGGCCAGCGGCAGCAGGCGCTGGCAGGACCACTGGCAGATCCCGAGCTGGTTCCAGGAAAAACCGGTGAACAGCCAGCCGCGGACCCATTCCAGCCCCGCCCAGGCGGCGGCCAGCAGCAGCATCGCCACCAGCTGGCGGGCCGGCGTCAGCTCCCAGAAGCGCGGGGGCGGACCGCCCGGCCGGCAGCCGGCCAGGGCGCGGATGAGCGCCGCCGCCAGCAGGTACCACAGCATCGGATAGCACGCGCAGCAGAGCGCCAGCCAGCCGCCGGCGCCAAAGCCGATGGTGTTCAGCCAAAACAGATTGGGCAGGAAAAACGCCAGCCCGAACAGATAGCCGAGGCCGGCCCGCACCGCCACCGGCGCCGGCACCGGCACCAGCAGCAGCGGCACCAGGGCGACCCAGGCCAGCAGCGACCCTTCCACCGGGGGAAAAGCCAAGCACAACAGCACGCCGGACACGACCGCCAGCCCGGCCTGGGCCAGCCGCCGGCCGGGCCGGAGCAGGCCGGCCAGATTCTCGTTGTTTGAATGCATCCGGCTACGGTAACCGGGAGCAACCGCTTTGCAACCGCTTGCCAATGGCCCGCCAGGGGTTATGGTATTCGGCTTGTTTTGCGTTCCGGTCGGTTCGGAGTGAGCCGCCGTGGCCGGGACGCGGGGTAGCACACCACAATTCAATCGGCAGCCTCCGCCGCGGCGGGGGCTTCGGCGGCGCCCGTAGTATCTCCAGCAAAAGGACATCGAACCATGCGAAGCGGAGCGAAACACACCCTGTGCCGGCGTCTCGGCAGCTGCGTTTGGGGCAACCCCAAATGCCCGAGCGTCAAGCGTCCCTACTCGGCCGGTCAGCACGGCAACGCCAAGGGCGGCCGGAACAAACTGTCCACCTACGCGCAGATGTTGCTGGAGAAGCAGAAGCTGCGGGTCCACTACGGCCTCACCGAACATCAACTGCGCTTCGTCTACCAGAAGGCCCAGGCCGGCCAGGGACAGACGGGCGAGAAGTTCCTGCGCAACCTCGAGCTGCGCCTCAGCAGCGTGGTCTACCGCAGCGGCCTGGTGCCCTCCATCGCCGCCGCCCGGCAGGCCGTGCTGCACCGCCACGTCCAGGTCGACGGCAAGGTGGTCAACCGTTCCGCCTTCCACGTCCGCCCCGGCCAGGTGGTGTCCATTGACAGCCAGCGCTCCCCGGCCATCGCCGCCATCGCCGCCAAGGTTGATGCGGTGCCGCCGCCGTACCTGGAGCTGGACAAGGAACACTGCAAGGTGACCGTGGCGCGCGAGCCGAACGTCGACGAGATCCCCGCCAACGTCAACATCACCCGCGTCGTCGAGCTCTACGCCCGGTAATCTACCGGACAGGTTCGTCCCGACACGATACCAACCGCGGCCGGCCGCGCCTTTCCTGGCGTTGCCGGCCGTTGTTTTTTATGAACTGTAAAAGCCCGCCGCCACAGGCAATATTATCCGGTTATGAACTCGTCCGTCAATGCCGATGAGGTTTGGAGTGCCGCGCTGGACAGCTCGGTCGGCGCCGCCCTGGCCATCGCCCGCGGCGGCCGGGTGGTGGTCCGCCGCAACCTGCCCGCCGCCGAACGCGAGCGCGACCTCGACCTGGCCGCCTGGTGCCTGGACGCCTGCCGCGAGGCCGGCGTGCCGCTGGCCGCCATCCGCTGCTGGACCGTGGGCATCGGCCCCGGCAGCTTTTCCGGGCTGCGCGCCGGCATTGCCTTTGTCCAGGGCGTCACCGCCGCCACCGGGGCGCAGGTGCGGGGGGTGCCCTCCAGCCTGGCCCTGGCCTGCATGGCGGCCGCCGCGGGGACGGCGGCCGCACCGGGGTGCCGCGTCGGCGTGCTGCATGACGCCCGCCGCCAGCAGCTGATCCTGTCGGTCTGGGAACTCACCGACGCCGGCTGGCGCGAAACGGTGCCCGCCGGCGTGCGCGAACCGGCCGAATTGCCGGCGGCCCTGGCCGGCTGCGACCGGCTGGTGACGCCCCATGCGGCAACCGTGGCCCCGCGCCTGGACCCCAGCGCCCTCGGCCGCCTGCTGGCGGTGGCCGACCTCGACGCCGCCGCCCTGCTGGCGCCGCCCGGCTGGCCCTGGCCGGCCGCGGCGCCTGCGGAGTCCGCAGACGGCCCCGCCATCGAGCCGATTTATGTCCGCCCCCCGGTGTTCGTCCCGCCCCGGCCGCCCGGCCCGCCGGCGGACTGGCTGACAACGCCGCTGGAATGAGATGAAGCCGGCGGATGACATTACGGAAAACGGAAAGTACGGAATAACGGAAATACTACGGAAGGTTGACCATGAAATTCCACATGCCCGGAGCCGAATTGTTCGTTCCCGACCAAACCGCCGCCACGGCCGCCCTCAAGCGGACCACGGTGATGGCGGTCAGCGCCCACCAGGACGACCTGGAGATCTTCAGCTGCCACGGCATCCTGCAGGCCTTCGGCCAGTCCAACCAGTGGTACACCGGCGTGGTGGTGACCAACGGCAGCGGCAGCCCGCGCGCCGGGCTGTACGCGGATTACACCGACACGGAGATGCGCGAAATCCGCCGCCTGGAGCAGAAGAAGGCGGCCGTGGTCGGCGACTTCGGCGCCCTGGCCCTGCTCGACTACCCCAGCAGCGCGGTCAAGAACGGCGGCGACCACCGGCCGGTCGAGGATCTGCGGGCGCTGTTCGAGCTGGCGCGCCCCGAAGTGGTGTACACCCACAACCTGGCCGACAAGCACGACACCCATGTCGGCGTGGCGCTGAAGGTGATCGCCGCCCTCCGCGAACTCCCCCCGGAGGCGCGCCCCAAAGCCCTCTACGGCGGCGAAGTGTGGCGCGACCTCGACTGGCTCCCGGACGCCGACAAGGTGGTGCTGGACGTCAGCGGCCATGAAAACCTCCAGGCCGCCCTGCTCGGCGTGTTCGACTCCCAGATCGCCGGCGGCAAGCGCTACGACCTGGCCACCCTCGGCCGCCGCCGCGCCCACGCCACCTATTACGCCTCCCATGGCACCGACACCGCCACCGGCCTCAACTTCGCCATGAACCTGACCCCGCTGCTCACCGACCTCCAGCTCGATCCGGCGGAACTGGTGGACTCCTACATTCTCAGCTTCTCCAGCGAAGTCCGCGAACGGCTCGCCAGCCTGCGGTGAGCGAGGGGGGGATGGAG
>JBAZJM010000088.1:0-14688 GCA_041651315.1 Lentisphaeria bacterium
GCCGCCCAAAACCACGGGTCAAAGCCGGAATCGCCGGCCCGGAGCCACCAGACCGCCGCCACAAAACAGACAATCCCGACGCCGTGCAACACCATCAGGAACGCGGCGTCCGCCTCCGTGGTGCGGAACAGCCCGGCCAGCGACAGCAGCAGCAGCCCCCCCCACACCGCGGGACTGGCCACGCCGCTGCCGCACCAGGGCCGCGCCGGGGGCGGCACGGCCAGCACCGCCAGCAACAGGCCGACCGCCGCCGCCGCCGGGGCCAGCACCGGCGGCCAGCCGCCGAGCAGCCATTCCCAGCCGGATAGCGGAAAGAACGCCACCTCGCCGGTGACCATCACCGAGCCGAACTTGAGCGGCGCCAGCAGCACCAGCGCCGCCAGCCAGCCGCGGGCCAGCCGGACCCGCCAGCCCCCTGCATCGGATTGGATCGTCAACGGTTTCAAGCTGGCGGGCAAGGTAACCCCCGGGTCCAGGTCATTCCCCAATGGTACGGGCGGCATTCCCCAATGGTACGGGCGACCGGCCGGTCGCCCCTACGACAAAAACGGCAATGTCTTCGGCCAGGCTGGCAGGGTCGAGGCGGCATTGGCGGCGCATGGCCTCCTCCGAGCCCCACGGCAACAGTTCATCGGCGGGCCAGCCGCGAACCAGCAGCCGGGCGCCGGGCACCCCGGCGGCCTCCTCGGCGGCGAGGCTCGCCAGCCCGCCGGTGACCACATGGTTTTCCAGGGTGACCACCGGCATGCGCAGCGCCTGTTCGCGGAACAGCGCCGTGTCAAACGGCTTGAGGAAGCGCGGGTTGACCACGGCGGCGGCGATTCCCCGTTCCGCCAGCAGGCGGGCCGCCTCCAGGGCGGTGGCGGTTTCACGGCCGGCGGCCCAAATGGCCACGTCGGCGCCCTCGCGCAACCGTTCGGCCCGCCCCCACACCACCGGCTGGCGCGCCACGGTGGCGGCCAGCGGGCCGGCGGCCCCCTTGGGATAGCGGATCACGGCGGGCTCGCCCCGTTCCAGCAGCAGGCGGAACATCTCCTCCAGTTCGGCGGCATCGGCCGGCTGCAAAATGGCCAAATGCGGCAGTGACCGCCAAAAGCCCAGGTCATGGATGCCGTGGTGGGTCGGCCCGTCCTCGACAATGCCGGCACGGTCCAGGCAGAAAATCACGGGCAACTGCTGCAGGCAGACGTCGTGGAACACATAGTCCATGGCCCGCTGCATGAAGGTGGCATAGATGGCGACCACCGGCCGCAACCCGGCGGCAGCCAGGCCGGCGGCGAACACCACGGCGTGCTCTTCGGCAATGCCGACGTCATGCAGGCGGTCGGGCATCTGCTCGCGGAGCGGGCGCAGCCCGGTGCCATGGCACATGCCGGCGGTGATGGCCATCAGGCGCGGATCGTCCTTGGCCAGGCGCAACAGAATGTCGCCCAACGCGCCGGAAAAGGTCGGCCCCCCGCTTCCCGGCTGGGCACTGCAGGCCCGACTGACGCCATGATAGAGTTCGGGCGCCTCGGCGGCCTGGGGCAGGCCGTGCCCCTTTTCGGTCAGCACGTGGATGACCAGCGGCTGGCGCAGGCGCGCCGCCCCCTGGAGCGTCCGGAGCAGGCCCGGCAGGTCATGGCCGTCCACCGGCCCGATATAGCGCAGCCCCAGTTCTTCAAACAGGGCGCCGGGGGTGATGGCGCCCTTGACGGCGCCCAGCAGCCGGTGCACGGCGCGCTGCAGCCAATGGCCGACCCACGGCAGGTTGAAGACGGCGTCATGAATGCTTTGCTTGAGGCGGTTGTAGCGCTCGCCGGCAATGACCCGGTTCAGGCAGCGGGCCAGGCCGCCGACATTGGAGCCGATGGCCATCTTGTTGTCGTTGACCACCAGAATGAAATCCTGGGTCTTCTCGATGATGTTGTTCAACCCCTCCAGGGCGACGCCGCACCCCAGGGAGCCGTCGCCCACCACCGCCACCACCCGCCGGTCCGTCTCGCCGCGACGGTCACGGGCGGAGGCGAAACCGAGGGCGGCCGAAATGGCGGTGCCGGCATGGCCGGCGCCGAAGGGATCGGCGGGGCTTTCCCGGCGCAGGGTGAAGCCGCAGCAGCCGTCCTCCTGGCGCAACCGCTGGAAAATCTCGCGGCGGCCGGTGAGCAGCTTCCAGGGATAGGTCTGGTGGCCGGTGTCCCAAACCACGGTGTCGCGGTCGGGGTCAAAGGTGCGCAACAGGGCAATGGTCAGTTCCACCACGCCCAAGCCGGAAGCCATGTGGCCGCCCTGGCGGTTGACCACCTCGACCAGTTCGGCGCGCACCTCCGCCGCCAGCTCCGGCAGGCGTTCGGCGGCCAGCGCCCGAAGGTCGGCCGGACCGTGGATGGCATCAAGCAGGGGGCGCGGCGTCATGGGCGCACCTCCTGGCGCCGGCGCCATTCCTGCTGCCACGCCTCACGGCGGTCGCGGGCGGCGGCAAAATACCGTTGCACCCCGTCCCAGTCGCCGGCGGCAATGAGACCGCGGAAGCGGGCGGTTTCCGCGCCGATCTCATCCAGGGCGGCCAGCACTTCGGTCCGGTTGGCGGCAAAAATCTGCGCCCACATGTCGGGGGAGCTGGAGGCGATGCGGGTGAAATCGCGGAAGCCGCCGGCGGTGCCCGAAACGGCGCCGGGGTGGCGTAGCACCGCCTCGACCGCCGCCGCCGCCAGCACGTGCAGGGCATGGCTGGTGCGCGCCACCAGGGCGTCATGGGCCTGGGGGGACAGCCGTTCCACGGAGGCGCCCAGGCGCCGCCAAAAGGCGTCCACCCGCACCGCGGCCGCTTCCTGGCCGGGCCCCGGCGTCACAAACACGGTGGCCCCCTGGTACAAGCCGGCGTTGGCGGCGGCCAGGCCGCTCTTCTCGGAACCCGCCATGGGATGGCTGCCCACCAGGGCGACCCCGCGGTCCGCCAGCAGCGCGGTCAAGCCCTCCGCCAGGGGCCCCTTGACGCTGCCGACATCGGTCACCACCGCCCCGTTCCGCCAGTGGGCGGCCTGGGCGCGGCCGAAGGCCACGCAGTCTTCCACGGGCAGGCACAGCACCGTCAGATCTGCCTGGGGCAGAATCCCGGCCGGATCCGTGGCGCCGGCGTCAATCACGCCGCCGGCCACGGCCGCGTCAACGGAGGCCTGGCGGCGCGCCAGGCCCAGCACCCGCGGCGGCGTCGGCAGCCGGCGCAGGGCCAGCCCGAGCGAACCGCCCAGCATGCCCAGCCCGGCAATCGCCACCGTGCCAAACGTGTCTTTCCCGTCCGCTACATCCATGCCCATCACACCCCGCCCTGTCCGCCTTGCCGGTTCAACCGGCACCCTGCTTCTGAAAAGTTGCCCGTAACTTACATCCAAAAGTCCGCCGCGTGCCGGCCGTGCCACCGCCCGGAAGCGGGATTATAGTAAAGCTTCCTTGGGGTTCCTTATAAGTTCTACTTTGTTAGATTGAAAAACGTTGTTGTGATCGCGTTCGTTGTCGTGATCGATATCGACTACGATGGACGCCCACGAACACGACAACAAGCACACGAGTCGGCAATGTAACAACCTAGAATTCTAAGGGCTCGCGCGGAAACTTCCCCGTCCCAACCATCCAGTCAGAGATAACCACCAACCCGGTACCCCCTCCACTCCCATGAATCTGCTCGAACGCCTCATCACCCGCTGCAACACCGTCAAGAAAACCCTGGTCCTGCCGGAAGGCAACGATCCGCGCGTCATGGACGCCGCCGCCAAGATCGTCAAGAAAGGCATCGCCGCCAAGGTGATTGTCCTGGCCACCCCCGCGGAGGCCAAGGAGAGCCTGGCCAAGGCCGGCGTCGAGTTCGCCGGACTCACTATCGAAGTCATGGACTACCTGGCCAACGCGGAACTGGCCGCCAAACTGGCCGCCCGGCTGTTCGAACGCCGCAAGGCCAAGGGCATGACCGAAGCCGATGCCGCCAAAACCGTGAAAAACCGCCTTTATTTCGGCAATCTCATGCTCGGCGCCGGCCTGGTTGACGGCATGGTCGCCGGTTCCATCGCCTCCACCCCGGACATGCTGCGCGCCAGCTTCCACTGCCTCGGCACCGCCAAAGGCATCAAGATCGCCTCCGGCTGTTTCCTCATGGACATGGCCAAGCCGACCCCGGCCGGCGACGACGTGCTGCTCTACGCCGATTCCGGTGTCAACATCAATCCGTCCGCCGAGGAACTGGCCGACATCGCCATCAGTTCCGCCATGACCCGCCAGGCTCTGATCGGCGGCACCCAGTACATCGCCCTGCTCAGTTTCTCCACCAAGGGCAGCGCCAAGCATGAACTGGTGGACAAGGTGACCCAGGCCACCGCCATCGCCCAACAGAAGATCGCCGAGCTGAAACTGCCGTTCTTCCTCGACGGCGAGTTGCAGGCGGATGCCGCCCTCGTCGCCAAGGTCGGCGCCAGCAAGGCCCCGGGCAGCCCGGTCGCCGGCAAGGCCAACGTGCTGATCTTCCCGAACCTCGAGTGCGGCAACATCTGTTATAAACTCACCGAGCGGCTCGCCGGCGCCATTGCCTACGGCCCGATCCTCCAGGGCGTGGCCAAGCCGGTCAACGACCTCAGCCGCGGCTGCGTCGCCGATGACATTGTCGGCGTCGCCGCCATCACCATCTGCCAAGCCATGGGGTGATGGCCCGTTTCTTTCCGTTTGTTCCGTTGTTCCGTAGGGGCAGGCCCCCGTGCCTGCCCCGCTTTTCCCATCCCCCAACCGGCAGGCCCCCATGCCTGCCCTTCCCCTTTCCCCACGGGCGGCCCCCGTGCCGCCCCCCCCCGGAAAGAACCGCCATGACCCAACAGGGGCACCCTGAAACTCCGGACAACGGCGCGGTGACGCCGGCGCAACAGGCCGGCGAGCTGCGCGACCTGGCCCGCACCGACCTGGCCGCCGCCGAGGCCCGCTTCGCCCTGCTGCCGGTGACCGACCAGCGCGAGCTGGTGTTGAGCCTGCCGCCCGAAGAACGGCTGGACCTGCTGCTGCTGCCCGAGGACAACACCGCCCTAGTCCAGGCCCTGCCAGAACTGGACCTGCACCGCACCGTCCAGACGATCGGCAAGTGGGAAGCCCAGGAAGTGGTCGCGGTCGCCTCGGAAGAGCAGATCAACTTCATGCTCGACCACGACTGCTGGCGCGGCGAGTCACTGGACAGCCGCAAGTTCCTCGACTGGATACAGCTCTTCCTCGAATGCGACGACCACCAGGTCTTCCGCATCCTCACCGGCATCAACCCCGACCTGCTCGCCCTGGCCCTGAAAAAGCACGTCCGCTTCGACCACGACGTCATGGTCGACGACGTCTACTTTCTTGACCCCGACTGGATCCAGGGCAGCCAGCCCGTGGTCCAACTGTTCCTGGAACGCCTCTATGCCCTCGACCCCAACCTGTGGGTCCGCCTGCTCGGCTGGGTGCGCACCCACAGCCGGGGCAACATCGAGGCGGATGCCATTGAGGGTCGGGACTGCCGCATGAAAGGCAAGGGGTTCCCCACCCATTCCCTGGCCATCACGGTGTATTACCCGGTGGACTTCGACGTCAAGGCGCTGATTGGCACCTGGCGCGCGGCCTTTGCGTTGCCGACGGCGCCCGCCGCCCCCGGCGTGGACGCCCTGGTGTCGGCCGGGCCCCGCCGCGAACCGCTGTTCATCCTGCGCCTGGCCGACTGGCTGCGCCAGCACGCCGACTCCCCCGATCTTGAATGCCAGCCCGCCCGGCTGGAGGGCGAACTGGTCGAAGTCGCCAACAAGGTCATGGTCGCCGACCAGGTGGACATCGGCGACAGCCGCCAGCAGCGCGAGACCGTGGACAAGGTTCGGCGCTGGATCAGCATCGGCCTCGAAGTCGCCGCCGGCGGCGACCTGGCCGCCGCCGCGCACCTGTTGCACGACCGGCGCCTGGAGCATGCCTTCCGCATCACCGCCATGCTGTTTGACGCCCTCGGCACCGCGGTCGTCCAAGTCCAGAAACGGGAGCAGCACACCGGCGGCCGGCTGGTCAGCGGCCCCCATTACGCCGCCTATCTCGCCCTCTGCGAACCCGAACCGCTGCTGCCCCTGGCCGCCAACGGCGTGGACACCAGCCACCCGATCAACACCCTGGCCGACTACCGGCTGGCCTGGCAGTGGATCTGGCGCCTCGAAGCCGAACTGGACGCCCCCTGACCAGCAACGTGTCTTCGCTGGATGCAACCCCGCGCCTGGAATTTGGCGGAAAACCGGCCCACCCGCCGAAGCCACACTCCGAAGACAGCCTGAAGGCTGGACTCAAACACGGGGCGCAGGTCGTTTGAGTTCACGCTTTAGCGTGTGGCTGTTTGCCAATGTCCCGATGGGGCAGCTTCGCCCCAGAGGGACTGAATGAAAATAGGCAAGGGCGTGACGCCAGCCTGTCCCTATCCGCCCCGGTCAAGCCGGTGCGGGAAGGTTGCCGTCCAGCCAAGCGGCCCGGTTCGTCGACTCGTCGAGGACGCGCGGCTCGCAAAACAGCTGGCTGGCACTGGCGAAACCGGGGAGATTGTTGGATGGGCTCAAGGGATCACATGGCCACAGCCTAGAATGAGCTTCGGCACGGAAACGAACTCCATCTGCAGGAGCGCCACGCCCGCAATCTTGTCCGGACATCTCTTCGGCAGGCCGCGAATGACGAGGCGATTGCTGGTCTGCGCAAATGCGAGCGGCTTGCCGTCCGGAAACACCTTGACCGATTTCAGCTTGGCGGTGAGCCCGCCGATGGCCAGTTCGCCGCCGGGCCAACGCATCACCCAGAAAAAGACCGTCTTGCCTCGGCGCGTCCAAGTCCCGGCCGGCATCCATTCCATGTCCTCAATGCGGTCGGGCCGGCCATAGATCACGCTGCCGTGCGTCTGGAGCCATCGCCCCACCGCGGCAAGGCATTCCGCCGCTTCTTCCGGCACGGTCCCGTCCGGTTTCGGGCCGATGTTGAGCAACAGATTGCCGCCGCCCGCAGCGCAGGTGCGCAGCATGTCCAATACACTGCGCGCAGAGCGCCATTCCTCCGGCCGCGTCGGTTGCCATCCCCAGGAACCATTGGACGTCATACAGGCTTCCCAGTCACGGCCTTTTCCTGCCGCCGTGACGTGTTCCTCCGGGGTGCCAAAATCCTCCGGGATTTGGGAACGGTCGTTGATAATAATGTCCGGCTGAAGCTGGCGCACCAGCGCGTTCATTTGATAGCTTTCCCAGGCCTGCGGCGATTCCAGCGGCCAGGAAACATCGTACCAGAGGATGTCAATTTTACCGTAATTCGCGCACAATTCACGCACGCAACCCTGGGTAAAATCGAGAAAACGCCGGCGCGCATTTTCATCCTTGAGACAGCGCGCACCGTCCGGGTGATGCCAGTCCATCAGCGAGTAGTAGAGACCGACACGCAAGCCGAACTCACGGCAGGCCTCGACATATTCGCGCACCAGATCGCGCCTGGGACCGCACTTCGCGGCATTGTAGCCAGTCATTTTCGAATCCCAAAGGAGGAACCCCTCGTGATGCTTGGTCGTCAGAACCATGTACTTCATGCCGGCGCTCTTCGCGAGCTTGGCCCATTCCCGCGCCGCCGGCGGTTTCGGCTTCCAGGTGGCCGCGAGTTTTTCGTACTCTTTGACCGGAATACGCTCGCGGTTCATGGCCCATTCGTGACGTCCGAGCTGGGCGTAAAGCCCCCAATGCACAAACATGCCGAAACGCGCCTCGCGCCACCAATTCATGCGCGTGTCGCGGGTGGCGTCAACCTGGTTCTGGTACGCCTGTTCGGTCTTGGATAATTTCCGGTCCGCCATGAGTCCCCACTTTTTTGAAAGCAACTCGTGTTATTTGAGATTGTTCAACAGGGCGGAATAGAAGCGTCCTCGGACCGCGTTGGGATCGTAACGGTCGAGATCCCAAAACGCGGTCCCAGTATTTTTTTTGCCGGTCGCCGGGAGGGACACGGTGCGGGAAACTTGGCTGACCACGACGGCGCCTTTGCCTGCCGGAATGCGAATCATCGCGGCTAGCGAGTTGGTTGCAACCGAGAGATCGTCGCGACTGGCGTTGCGCAATTGGCAAAGCGCGTCGCCATAGTACAATCCGCTGACTTCCAGCAGCCGGGTGGTGAGGAGCAACACCTCGCCGCGGACCGAAGCGGGCTCAAAGGCAAAACGGGTGATTGGCCAGCGGACCGTTCCCTCGGCGCGGAATTCCGAGCCCCATTCATTGTAGATGATGGAGCAGAGATCGTCATTGCTGATGCCCCACAGCAACGGCGAGCTCCCGTTTTTCCGCAACTGGAAGGTCTCGGCCGGCACCAATGCCAGCGGCTGGCCGGTCAGCGACCGAAGATTGAGCAATCCGGCGGGTTCGACTTCCGTGATCAGAACGGTTTTGCCGGCCATGACCGTGGCGCGCAACGCCGTTATTTGTCCGGGGGATTGGGCGGCCAACGCCCTTCCCGTCAGTTGCTCCACCGCCGCCGGACGAACCTCGGGCACGGCCTGATTGACCAGGTTGTACAGCAGTTGCCGGGCAGCGGGTTCCCGTTCGATTTTCTCCAAGACGTTGAGGGCGCACACGGTGATCATGCCGTTGCCGATGCGGCCCTGGGCCAGGGCCGCGAATTTCATTCCCATCCGGTTCCCGCCACTTTCCACCAGGGTCAACAGGGGGCCGCCGGACGGCTTGCAGAGCAGCCGTGACGAGACCAGATGGTCATCCGCCCAATAGCAGAAGTCTTTGGCGTCCAGCCTGGCCAGCGCGGGATGTCCGGGCGCCAAGCCAAACGCCAGCGTGCAGGCGGTCGCCCCCTCCGGTTCGGCCAGGCCCAGCCACCCGGCCGGCCAGGACGCCGGCTCCAGCAGGATGACATGCACCCCGCGGCCGGCCAAGGCCTCCACCCGGGCGCGGGTCGGTTCGTCCAGAACCGCGCGGGCCAGGATCAGCACGTCGCCGGATCGGGCGGTTTCCGGCAAGGCAGGGAGAGACGGAAACGGCGCCAGCCCGGCGTTGATCACCGACACGTGGCGGAGGACCCGGTAACGGTCCGATGCGGGAAAGACCCGCAAGTCCTGCACAACCCGGGCCACCGGCGCGGCGCCGTCGCTCATGTCAGCCGTGAAGACCACCGGCCGCACGCCATCCGTGACCACGGGCATCCGTCCCGAGACGGCAAGCTCGGCATGGTGGCCGGCCGCCAGCACCACCTTTTTCTCGCCCTGCCCCAGCACCGCCCCCCGGGCGTCCGCCAGGCGCCAGCCGACCCGGTAGGTCCGGTCGTACAGGCTGTCATTGAAAAGCTGCAGCGTCCGGCACCAGTCGCCGCCAGAGGCGGACCGGGTGAAGAATTCCTTGATGAAAAGCGCTTCCGGCTTGAAGCCGGCGGCAATGCCGTCCAGCACCGGCGTGCCCACGGGCGGCTGCCCGGCACGCCAGGTCATGGCGTAAACGCTGGTGTTCCACAAGGCAATGCCGGCAGCACCACTGGCCCGGTAGCCGATGATCGACTGCCGCATCAGCTCCCCGAAGGCCTGGTAATAGACGTCCAGATCCGCATACACCGCCTCACCGCCCAAAAAGCAGACGGTCCGCGGCGAGCCTTCCCACAGTTTGCTGAACTCCCCGATGTACAACGGCTTACGGCCATCCCACGGTTTGTATTTCCAGGTGCAGGCGGCCGGTGCGTCCAGCGGCCAATAGGCGGTGTTGGGGTACAACGGAAAGAACGGCGCCTCATGCGGGTAATGCATATTGACGACATCGCCCAAGTCTCCGTCACCTTCGTGCTCAACCGGCCGGGTGGGATCGGTTTCGCGGATGAAGCCAGCCAGCCGCTGTACCGATTTCACCAAGTCCAGTTCGGCATGGGCCTTCTCCTTTTCCGGTGCGTACCCGCCCAGGCTGTCGTAACCGTTGACCACCTCGTTGTTGGCGCTGTACATGATGACGGACGGGTGGTTGCGGACGCGGCGGACCCATTCCTGGCAGGTGCGCCGGGCATTGTTCCAAAACTCAGGATGCTTGAGGTCGGTGTTCTGCATCTGGTAAAACGGTCCTTCCGCCACCAGGAGCATGCCCATTTCATCGGCGGTCTCCTGCCACACCTCCAGATGCGGACCGTGTCCGCGGTACACATTGATGCCCAATGACTTAAGCTTGTAAAACAGGGTTTCGATCTGCGGTTTGGTCCAGTCCAGCCGGTTGTGCCAGCCGTCGCCGCGCAGATTGATCCGTTTCCCGTTGAACAGGAAATGCGGCCCGTCAATCCAGAACTCGCGGAACCCGAACCGCACCGCCTGCTCGTCCACCACCCGGCCGGCCACCAGCACTTGGGCGACGGCACGGTAGAGGTACGGGTCGTCCGGACTCCACAGATGCGGCGCCGCCCAGGGCAGGCGCAGTTCGGCGCGGCCCTGGTCATCCGGCGCCACGGCCGGACTTTCCAAGACCATCTTTCCGGCAGCATCCAGGACCCGCACCCGGAGTTGGGCGGCGCGGCCGGCCGCGGCATCCACCTGCACCGTCAGCCGGCGGTGCCGAAACGACGGGCTGACAAACAAGTCGCGGACATGCACCCGGTCGGTGGCAGTCAGCACCGTTTTCCCCCAGACGCCCCACACCCAGTTGGTGCCGTACCCCACGCCGTCCGGCGACAGTCCGGCCTCATTCACCGGCGGGCCGGAAACGGCCAGCCACAACTCGTTGGGCTGCCCCGTCCGAAGCTGCTTGTCCGCCTCAATCTCAAACGAACCAAAGCCGCCGTCATGCGTGCCGCACGACACGCCGTTGACGAACAGTTCGGTGCGATAATTGGCCTGCTGCACCCGCAGGGCGATCCGTTTCCCCGCCCACGCTTCCGGCGGCGTGACCCTCTGCCGAAGCCACACCGCCCGGCCGCCGCTGAGGCAGGGCAAGGCCGCCGGCTTCCCCCCGTTCCCCGGCGGCTTGGCGCCGGCAAAGCGCTCCCCGACTTCGGCCAGCTGCCAGCCGCCGGTCAGATCGAGTTCCCCACGCAGCGCCTGGCCCCGCGCCGGCCCCACCGCGCATGCCGCCAAAGTGACCGTCAAAAGAAAAATCCGCATTCACGACTCCATGAAAAATTGCCAAAGAGACAGGGAGACTGGAACGTCATCAGATGCCGTCCCAAAAGGGATCGTCTGGATCGGTGGGAACCGCCGTCTTGAACTTGGACTCGACGTGCCCGTCGAGCATGAGGCAGTTGGCCTTGCGGTCGTGCCGGAGCGCCAGGCAGCCAAAGGAATAGTTGATCACATCGGGCGGTCCCCAGCCCGCTCGGATGTTTTTCCATCCGCCGGGGCCGTCGCCGAACAGCAGGGCCCGTGACGTGGCGCACCGTTCATAGACATTGGTGTTGGTGTCGTTGAGCTCGGAAACCGCGGCGTTGATCGGATAGCTCCAAAAATCGAAGCCCAGCGCCATGGAAAGATCCTGACAAATGAAGATCTGGCCCGGCACGTAGTTCGACACGTATTCATGCCAGTGATACCAGTTCGGATCGGCCATCGAGGTGTCCCAGTTGGGCGGCAGGCGCCCCTGGTAGTCGCCGGCATACATCTGGTAGGCCAGCCCGATCTGCCGGAGGTTGCCAGCGCACTTGATGGCCCGGGCCGCCGACCTTGCCCGCCCCAAAGCCGGCAACAACATGGACGCCAAAATGGCGATGATGGCGATCACCACCAACAGTTCGATCAGCGTAAACGCTGCTCGAACTTGCCTCCGCCCTTCGCCATGGCTCGGGGCTACGGCTGGGCGTGCCAGCAGCTCTATTAGGGTGAAGCCTTTGCGCCTGCGGCGCATCGGCTTCACCCCACAGACCAAACCGTACGGCGGGTTTTCCCCAATACGGCTTTCCCCCTGGGCATTCGCGGACTGCATTCGGCCAATGGCCTTGGCAGCGGCGCATAGTCGTTCCCTCCGTACCGGCCCCCATAGTAATGCGTGGAGATAGCCACTTGGGCAATCACGCAGAGGCTTCCGGAGGAAACGTCCTCCCAGGCTAATGGCCCTTCCCTCTCTGCGGGCGTTGCTTTCCCGCGGATGCGCCGCATCTGGCGGCTCGGTACTATGGCCATCTCCGACTTCCTGCAAGGCTTCGACGCGGCTTTCACCGGAGGGCTTATACCGCGCCTTATCCACCGGACTGCCGGCGGAACCTGACAGGCTCTCCCCAGAATTCGCTTGGAACACCCTTCTGCGCATGCCATCGCCTTTTACACCGCCGGTGACACGGGTGCATGTTCCCACTTTCTTCCCCGTGCCTGTCAGGCTTCGCCCATCGAACAGGGGCTCGCCTACCCGGATCACCGCGGCTCTGCCAGCAATTCCCGCCACGTTACCCTTTACGATGCTTACGGACGTTCGTCTTCCTACAGCCTGCGCATTTGCCTCGCCGCTCCGACTGGCTAGGAGTCCCCCGGTTGTTTCCAGCGCGGTCAGGCCGCAATCCAACGGGCTCTCCGCCGTGAAGGCTGGAGAGTGTCGCATTGACACGCGCCCTGTGTTGGCTAGCCGGACGGGCTTCCCGTCGCGCGACTTTGTCACTCCGCCTTGCATCCCGGTCGCCCGGGTCGCCGCGCAAGTCAGACTACCGGCCTGAATTGGGAAATTGGCCGGGTTGGCACTTGCTGCCAACAAATAAGCACGGCCCTTACTGGGCCTGCGTTCGATCAGGGTGAAGCGTTTCATAGGAATGGCCTTCTGCTGACGCCCGGGCGGCACCGGGCAAGGAAGACGCTGTTGACGGGGGTTGGGGGAAGGCTCCTGTGACGCACGGGACAGGAGAGACCGGAGGTGAACGGGTTGGGGTGTTTTCTCCGGTCCCTCGCGTCACGGGAGTCTCGGGAATCCTCAGGCGGTTTGGTCCTTCAGTTCCGCCGCCGGCGCAGCAGGGCCAGCCCGCCCAACGCCAGCAACGCCACCGCCGCCGGTTCTGGAACCAGGTTCGGCGACAACTCGCTGGCCGCACGGGCAACGCTGCTGAGCCGCGCCTCGTCGATCGCGCCGGTGAAGGAAACACCGGACGCGCCGGACTGGCCAAGATACAGATAGCCGCTGCCCGTGGGATTGCCGTCCAGATTATCACCCCCGGTGGCCACCAAGACGCCGTTGACATAATAAACCGCCCGGTTCCACTGCGGCTTGCTCAGGTCATAAACGCAGGCCACATGCACCCAGTCGTCGGTGACACCGATGGCACTGGCCGCTGTTCCGGACGTCCAGGCGCCGCCATTGTAGAAACCAAACGCGGGCTTGCCGCTGTCGATGCCGAAATAAAAATTGTGGCCCCACGGCGAAACGAATTCCTGCATGCCCACAAGGGTGACCAAGCCACTCTGCCAGCCCCCCGCCGGCGCCTTGATCCAGGCCTCGGCCGTGAAGGAACTGTTGACCAGCGTGCCTTGGTGGCCGCCAAACTGCACCACCCCCGCATTGGCAATGCCATTGCCGAATTTCCCGGCCACCCGCGCTACTCCGTCGTTGCTATTGTAACCATTGGTGCTTGAGTCTGTTATGACACTGCCGCTGGATTCGTTCATGTGCCAGAGAAAAACGGTGCTGGCATCGGTCGTGTACTCCATGGCGCCATAGGCGGTTCCCAACAGGCTGCCGGCCGCCAAAGACAACCAGCTGATGAGGGTTTTCTTCATGTTCTTCACCTTGTTTTTCAGTTGATCTTGACCTGGTTGCATCAGAAAAGAGGGAGGAGGATGCCTGATCTGCGTTTTATTGACAGTTGCCAGCACCTCCTTTCATTAAGTGTTTGTCATTAGCCATTGCCGCCGGCCGGGCTGCCGTTGTCCACCACGGAAAACTCCTGCCGCTCCATCGGCAGGGTTTCGGTCCAGTCCGGCCGGGCCTGCTTGTCCCGCTCAAATTCCGCCAACGCCCGCTGCCACAACGTCACCGTCCCCTGCCCGATCTCGCGCAGTTGCGGCCAGAAATAGGTGTACCGGGTCGGTTTGGCGCCTTCAATGACCAGCGGCGGATGGAAACTGACCAGCCGGCAGTTGCCGCCAAACTCCAGCCCCACGGCCCGCCCCGCCTCGACCAGTTCCGAGGTGATGGCGGCCAGCATCAGCACGGCCGTCGGCTTCATCCGCCGCAAGGCTTCCTCCAGGTGCAATGGCAGCCAGCTGGGGAACGGCCACTCGGGCACCTTGAGGAACCACTCCTCCGGCAAGTCCACTCCCTGTCGGCGCAATTCCTCCCGCGTGCTTT
This sequence comes from Lentisphaeria bacterium, assembly GCA_041651315.1. Lineage (GTDB taxonomy): Bacteria > Verrucomicrobiota > Lentisphaeria > Oligosphaerales > CAITYL01 > CAITYL01. The sequence goes on from JBAZJM010000088.1 coordinate 14,262, forward strand.
CCAGGCGCTGGGCATTGCAACTGTCCTCGGTACCGGCATGGACGACCAGGATCCGCCGGTGCCCCTCGGCCAGCACGGTCCGGACCGCCTCGGTGGCCGCCACGGCATTGCCTTCACAGACCATGGGGATCGCCACCCCCTCCACCCGGCTGAGGGCCGCCACCTGCGGCAGGCCGCGCTCCAGCCAGCGTGTCGCCGCCACCGCCTCCGGATAGCGCATGATCAGCCAGATCAGGCCGTCGATCTGGTGCTCCTGAATGTACCGGTCAAACTGGGCGGGGGGCTGCGTCGTCAACTCATGTGGGATCATCTGAATGGCGATGCCGTTGGCGGCGGCCACATCCAAAATGCCGGGCATCATCCGCGCATCATTCCAGCTCAGAGCCCCGGCATGATCCCATTGGGACAGTACCACCCCCACCTGCCG
>JBAZJM010000089.1:0-14488 GCA_041651315.1 Lentisphaeria bacterium
CCTTTTTCAAAAGGGTGGCCCCAACATCGTCTGACAAAAATTTACTAATTTTTCTATGGCAGGCAAGGAGATGTGACAATGGCGGAGTCCGCAACGGCGTTGGTGCGCGTGGAGAAGGTGACCAAGCGTTTCCGGCAGGGTGAGACCACGGTGGAGGCGTTGCGCAACCTGTCGCTGACGGTGGAGAGCGGCGAGTTTGTCGCGGTCATGGGCGCCAGCGGCTCCGGCAAGAGCACGCTGCTGCACGTGCTGGCCGGCCTGACCCGGCCCGATGCGGGCGGGATCTTCATTGACGGCCAGAATGTGTCGGCGATGTCCGACCGGGACTTGACGGTGTTCCGACGGCGGCGGATCGGGCTGGTCTTCCAGGCGTTCAACCTGGTGTCGTCGCTGACGGCGGCGGACAATATTTTGCTGCCGCTGTTCTGCGACGGCGCGACGGCCGCCGGGGGGATGTTGGACGGCCTGCTGAAGCGGCTGGACCTGGCGCCCCGGAGCCACCACCGGCCGGACGCGCTCAGCGGCGGGGAACAGCAGCGGGTGGCGATCGCCCGGGCGCTGGCGGCCAATCCGGCGCTGATCCTGGCGGACGAGCCGACCGGCAGCCTGGACTCCATCAACGGCCAGAAGTTGTGCCGGCTGCTGCGGGAACTGTGCGACGAGCAGAAGCGGACGATCATGGTCGTCACCCATGAGCCGGCGGTGGCGATTTGGGCCCGGCGCGTGGTGGTGTTGCGGGACGGCCAGATTTTGACCCAGTTCAAGACCGCCGACTTTCCCGACGCCCACGCCCTGGCCGCGCACTATCAGAGCGTGGTTGAGGTCAAGGCGGGCGCGGAGGTGGGCCGATGAGGGTCATCCTGAAGCTGGTTCTGGCCGAATTCCGCCTGCACCGGGCGCGGGTGCTGCTGACCTCGCTGGCCATGGTGGCGGCGGCGTGCGTGGTGGTGTGGGTGGTGAGCGGCTATGACGCCATGGTGTCGCAGTTCCACGACTCCGCCGTCAAAACCTTGGGACGCTACGACCTGTTTGTCATGCCGGCGTCGCCCAAAACCCCCGTGCTGAATCCCGACTTGGTGGAGGCGCTGGCCAAGGACCCGATGGTGGCCGAGGCGAACCCGGTCATGCAGGCCCGGGCGCGGGTGTCCAAAACCGGTGCCGCGGACCGGGTTCCCATGGGGCCCGGCCCGGGGCCGGGCGGACCGGGGGGCGCCGCTCCCGCGGGGGGCGCCGGAAAACCGCCGCCGCGCGGCGGGCCCCGCGGCTTTGGCGGGCCCACGCTGGTCGGCACGGATGCCGGCGAGCCGCCCACCGCCCTGGTGGAGGGCCGATGGATTGACGCCCGCCAGGGTGCCGACCGCGAGGAGGCCGTGCTCAGCAGCGGCGCCGCCGAACAACTTCAGGTCAAGGTCGGCGACGCGGTGACAGTGATGACCCGCGAGGGCGAGTTCGAGCTAAAAATCATCGGCATCACCGAGCAACCCGCGATCCGGGCGGAACTCGGCAGGCAGAAGGGCGGCATGCCGGGCATGAGCGGGCCCGCGACCTCGGCCCTGTATGTGCCGCGGGCGCTGGCGGAACAGGTCACCGGGCGTGATCCCGAGGTTTCCCTGGTCAATCTCCGGCTGAAGCCCGGGGTCACGCCGGCCGCCTTTGCCGCCGCGTGGGCGCCGCGGCTGGCCGCGGCGGCGCCGGCCGCCGAAGCGGTCAGTGAGCAGGATGTGGAAAACGCCATGGAAGAGGGCCGGGCCACGCGCGGGGCGAAGATGCAGGCGTATTCCGCCACCGGCATGTCGCTGATGGCGGCGCTGTTCATCATTTTCACCACCCTGAGCATGGGGGTGCACGAGCGCATCCGCCAGTTTGCCGTTTTGCGCGCGGTGGCGCTGACCCGGGCGCAGGTGGCGGGCATGATTGCCGTCGAAAGCCTGTTTCTGGCGCTCATCGGCTGGGCCGGCGGCCTGGCGGCCGGCTGGGGGCTGCTGAAAGTGGTGAGCGGCGCCCATCCGGACCTGTTCAGGAACGGCGCGGCCCTCGGCACCTGGTGCGTGGTCCTGACCGGCGCCAGCGCCTTTGGCGGCGCCCTGCTGGCGGCCATCCAGCCGGCCTGGCGCGCCACCCGGGTCAGCCCGATGGACGCCTTTGCGCCGCCGCGTGCCACGCGTCCGACCCGCCTGTCATGGACGGCGGTGGTGATTGGCGTGTTCCTGATTGCGCTCAACCCGCTGCTGGTGTTTGTCATTCCGATGGCGGACAAGATGCGCTACCTCATTTACGCCGCCGTTGGCTGCACCAGCATGGCGGTGGGGTTCCTGCTGCTGTCGCCGTTGCTGATCCTGGCCACGGAAAAATTGTTCGGCCCGCTGCTGTCGCGGCTGCTGGGGCTGGATCCGCGGCTGCTGACGTCGCAGCTGACCGGCAACCTGTGGCGCACCTTGGGGACGACGGTGTCCCTGACCATCGGCCTCGGCCTTTTCGTGGCCACCCTGATCTGGGGATACTCCATGCTCAAGCCGTTCGTGCCCGGCGACTGGGTACCGGACGTGCTGGTGGCGTTCCAGGTGGGCGGCCTTCCCGACGCGGAGATCGCAACCGTCCAGCGCGCCTCCGGGATGCCGGCGGAGCGTTGCCTGCCGCTGGCTGTCGAACAGCCCAAGCTGGCCGCGGATATCACCGGCAGCGAAGAGCGCGCGTCGGTGGCGCGACAGGACAATGTCGTGCTGGTCGGCCTTGACCCGGAACGGGGCCTGGGCGGTGCCGACCCGCTGCTCAAGCTGACCTTTACCGAAGGGTCGCTGGCCACGGCCATGCCGTTGTTGAAACAGGGGCGCCACTGCCTGGTGCCCGACCATTTCGCCCGGACGACGGGGCTGGGCGTGGGCGGCCGCTTCAAGCTGTTGCCGCCCGAGCACCCGGACCAGCCGGTGGAATACACCATTGCCGGCGTCGTGTCCCTGCCGGGCTGGCACTGGATGACCAAGTTTTCCGGCCTGCGCCGCCGCAGCGGCCGGTCGGCCGCCCTGGTGTTCGCCGCGTACGACAGCGTGCGCCGCGACTTCCAGCTGGAACAGACCAATTTCTTCTGGATGAATTTTGGGAAGGACATTTCCCCGGAAGCTTTGGGGACGGCGTTGCGCCCGATTGCCGACCGCAACCTGGGGATGCGGCAGCCGGTGAACGACCAGGGCACCTGGGCCGCCGGCGCCAACCAGTTCGGCAAGTCGTTGCGCATCACCACCCGGGACGGCGTGCGGGAGCGGATCGGCCAGCGGGCGGACGGCATGATCTGGGGGATGTGCCAGCTGCCGCTGATCACGCTGCTGATCGCCTCGCTGGCCCTGGTCAACACGGTGATGGCATCGGTGCGGGCGCGGCGGTGGGAGATGGGCGTGCTGCGCGCCGTCGGCGTCACCCGCTCCGGCCTGGTCCGGCTGATCCTGGCCGAGGCGGTCCTGATCGGGCTGGTCGCCTGCCTGTTGAGCCTGGGGTTCGGTGTCATGGCCGGCTGGTGCGGCACCGGCATTTCGCAGTATGTGAGCTTCTTCGGCGGGCTGAACCCGTCGCTGGTCATTCCCTGGGGCCGGATCGGGCTCGGTTTCGCCGGGACACTGGGGCTGTGCCTGCTGGCCGCCCTGTGGCCGGCGGTCATGACCGGGCGCGCGGAGCCGCTGGGGCTGCTGCAAGCCGGCCGGGCCTCATCGTAGGGGCGACCGGCCGGTCGCCCCCGCCGCGGGCACGAACGAGACACGGAAGCACGGAAGAAACGGAAAGACGATCATGTCACCGCGACCCAATGGGATAAAGCCGTTTACGCTGATCGAACTGCTGGTGGTGATGGCCATCATCGCCATCCTCGCCAGCCTGCTGCTGCCGGCGGTGGGCAAAGGCCGGGAGAAGGCGCGGAAAATCGCCTGTGCCGGCCTGCTCAAACAGTACGCCTACGCCACCGAGTACTACACCATGGATTGGAACAACTATTACCCGGACGTGCAGAACTATCTGCAACCGGAACGGGGGTTCATCGGCTACTTCAGCAATGACGCCCTGCCCCAGCAGATCGCCCGCTGCCCGGGCGATGCCATGACCGAAGCGCTCGGGCGGTTGGGCGACTGCGTGCAGGGCAGCGTGTCCGTCAAGATCAGCATCGGCGCCAACGGCAACAACATCTCGGATTCCGTCAGTGGCCGCAGCACCGGCGCGGTCGTCTACTGGGTCCGGAAAGACGACCCGGCGCTGGCCAACACCTCCCCGACCAAGATCAGCATGTGGATGGATTACCAGTTCCAGGCCACCGCCGCGGGCGACACGACGCCGATTACCGGGGCGGTCATGAAAGGCGCCGCGGCGGGCACGCTCAACAAATACGCGTTCCGGCACGGCAACAACACCCTCAATGCGACCTTCCAGGACGGGCATGTCGGGGAAATCCGCCTGAAGCTGGCGACGGCCAACCACGGCCACAACTTCGCCCCGGGTGTCACCTGGGCCAAAAAACCCAGCCATGTGGTGCTGCCCTTCGGCGCCCGCCCGGCCAATGCCGCCATGGGCTTTTCAGAATCGCCGGATGTGACCTACCGCTGACCCCGGCCGGGATCAGCGGGCGGCCAGCTCCAGGGCGGCCAGCGCCAGGGCGGTGGCGAGTTCCGGCCGGTCCTCCCCGGCGCCGGGAGAGCCGCGCCAGGCGCCGTCAGCGTCCTGCCGCTCCAACAGCAGCCGGGCCACGGTCGCCCGCCAGTCAGCCGGCAGCCGGGCGGTACCGCCGGGCACGCTGCGCTCCCAAACTCCGCAGGCCTTGACGGTGGCCAGCAGGGCGGCGTATTGCCCGGCCGCCGGCGGCCGGCTTTCCTCCAGGGCGGCCGGCAGGGCGGCCAGGGCTTCCAGCAGGGCCGGATCAGCCGCCGCCGTCCGGGCATACATCAGGCCGAGAACCAACTGGGCGGTGGCCGCTCCGCCCGCCGCCTGATAACGGTGGAGGTAACGGCGGGCCGCCAAAAAAGCCAGGTCGGCCGGGTGCTCCGGCACCGGATCGAGGGAGCCGGTGAGCAACAGGGTCTCCAAGACCGCCGCGGTCACCGCCGGGTCGGCGGGCCGGCCGGGAGCGGAGGCAAAGCCGCCGGCATCCGCCCCCTCACCGGTGACCTGGGCCGCCAGCAGCCGGGCACGCACGGCCAGCAGCGCGGCGCGGTCCTCGGGGCGGTTGGCCCGGGCCAGCCCCAGGGCGCCGGCCGCCGCTTCCTCCAGCCGGATGTCGCCGGCCGGCGCCAGCAGCCGGTGGCGGAGCCAGTCCAGACCGCGCGCCACCACGGCGGGATCGGCGGGGGGCACCGCCGGCGGCAGGTTGAGCAGGGCGACCAGAGCCAGCGCGGTCACCGCCGGCTGGCCGGCCCAGGCGCCGTCCGCGGCCTGCAGGGCGGCCAGGCGCGCCGCGCCGCGCCGCAGGGCGGCGGCGGACTCCAGCGCCAGCGAATCGTCCAGGGCGGACAGTCCGGGGGGCGGCGGCGCGGCGGCGGACTCCGCCGCCCGCGCCCCGGCCGGGACGGCCAGCGCCAAACCGAGCGCCAGCAGCCGTTTCAACATCGCGCTCACTCCGGTTCGGGGGGGGGGACGAGGTCGATGACCACGATTTCCGGCGGACAGCAGACACGGCGGCGCAGAAAGCCGGGCCCGGTGACCCCCAGGCCGGCGGAGATCAGCATCCGGGCCTGGTCGGTGGAACGCTTCAGCCAGCCGTACTCGAACTGCTTGCCATAAGGATTGGAGGTGTAGAGGGCGCCGAAACCGGGCAGCCGCCACTGGCCGCCATGGGTGTGGCCGGCCAGCAGCAGATGGCCAAGGAAATGGCCGGTGGTGTGGCCGGCGGTGGCGGGGGAATGCATCAGGCCGACCACGTAGCGGCCGGGATGGGTCTGGGGCAGGTCGTCGGCCAGCCCGGGGTCGCGCCGGCCGAAACGGTAATCGTCGTAGCCGGCAAAGACCGGAGCCCCGGGGTCGGGCGGAATACAGCGTTCATTCACCAGCAACTGGAAACCGGCCGCGTCATAGACCCGGCGCCAGTACTCCACCGGCAGCCAGTATTTCTTGTGCTCCCAATTGCCGGGCACGGCCAGCTTGCCCCGCTTGGCGCGCAGGCGGGACAGCCATTCTTGGGCAGCGGGCAGCTGCTCAAGGTAACAGGCCAGGTCGCCCCCGAACAGGAGCCAGTCGGCGCCGGCCGCATTGATGGCGTTGAGCAGGGGCTCATTCTCCTGCCAGCGGCTGAAACGCCAGTGCAGGTCGGTGAAGAACAGCAGGCGCGCCGGCGCGGTCCCGGGCGCCACCACCCGGAACCGGCAGGTCTGCCAGGGGACGGCGGCGGCCGGGGCGGCCGCCACAGTGGGGGCGGCCACGGCCGCCCGTTCGGCGGCGGTGAGGCGGCGCCAATCCGGGTCATGTCGAAGATGGAACGGCATGGGGCGGTGGAAGCAGGGGTGCGATCCGGGTTCAAAACGGTTGTGGCTTGAAACGTAGCACCGCGGCGGCGGTTGCGCCAAGACGGCGATTCTCGGCGCCAGCCCTTCATGATTCGGGACTCATCGGCCGTCAATCCGCGGTTTGCGGTTGCCCCCCGCCGCCCGCCAGGGGTGGGGCGTCGGGGCCGACCCCCTCGCGGAGAAAAGCGGCCTGAAGCCGGCCGTTGCTGGCCAGGACTTGGCGGCCGGCCATGAAACCGTCGCCGCCGTGGAGGTCGCTGACCTGGCCGCCGGCTTCGCGGACGATCAGGGCGCCGGCGGCGATATCCCACGGCTGGATATAAATCTCCCAGTAAAGGTCAAGCCGCCCCTCGGCGACCAGGCACAGGTCGAGGGCCGCCGAACCGAAACGGCGGATGCCGCGCAGAAGATAGACCGCGCGGTTGAAAATGGGCAGATTGTCGGGGCGGAGCCGGGCGCGGACACAGGCAAACCCGGTGGCCCCCAGGGCCTCGATCAGGCGCGCCGTGGCGGAAACGTGGATCGGGGTCCCGTCTTTCCAAGCCCCGCCCCCAGCCTCGGCGCAGTAGGTGACGTTCAGCGCGGGGGCGTACACCACGCCAAACACGGTTTTCCCCGCCTCCTGCACCGCCAGCGAGACGGCGTAATGGGGGAGGCCGTGGACGAAATTGGCCGTGCCGTCAATGGGATCCACCACCACCGCCCCGGCACAGCCCGCCGCGGCGGCCGTGGCGCCGCCTTCCTCGCCGAGAAACGCGTAACCGGGCAGCAACCGGGCGATGCCGGCACGCAGGAACTGCTCCACATCACGGTCGACCACGGTCACCAGATCCGTGTCCCCCTTGAATTCGACCGCCCCGGCGGCGAGTTGGCCGAACTGCTCAAGGGAGCGGGCACCGGCCTGATGCACCAGGTCGAGAACGGGCAGAAAGCGCGAGGAAACCATGGTTTGCCCCTGGGCTGAATTATCCATCAGAGGACGGAAAACATGGTGCGCCCGGTGCGATTCGAACGCACGGCCTTCTGCTTCGGAGACAGACGCTCTATCCAGCTGAGCTACGGGCGCGCAGAGCAAAGGACCGGAAATATAGCCGGTACGGGAAACGGTTCAACCCGCGGCAAGAAACGACTTGTTTTCGCGGCCGCCCCATGATATCGTACGCATCATACGTCTCGTGCGGCTTGTGGTACCGTCACCGGTGCCCGGCCGTCGGTGCGCCGTTCAGCAGACTGAATCTGGTAACACAATCCACTAAATTTGGAGGAATCACATGAGCAAGATGTTGATTGGCATCATGGTCGTTGCGGCGGCCGTCATGATCTTTGGACTGGTGAAGCAGAAACAGGGCATGGCTTGGGGCAAGCCGTTGGCCACCTTGGCGGCGGTGATTGCCCTGATCTGTGCCCTGTCCCACATCGTCACCAGCGGCGGCCCGAGCACGAAGTCGGTGATGAAGACCCAGATGCGCTACGTCGAAGTGTCCACGGAAAAACTGGGCAAATACCTGGCGGACAAGTATCCCGGCACCAAGGCGGTGGTGATCGTGTCGCCCATGGCCAAGCTCAACCAGGCGAACAATGACGCCCTGATGGCCGGCCTGAAACGCGGGCTGGACGGCAAGGTGACGATCATCGCCGAAGTCAGCCCCGAGCCCCCCAAGATGCCCGCCATGCCCGGCGGCCCGCAGGGCAAGAGCATGCCGCCCGGCAGCGAAATGATGATGATGGGGCCGATCGAGTTCTGGCTGACCCCGGAGAAGTTCGACGCCATGCTGGAGCCGCACCTCAAGGGGGCGGACCTGGTGATCACCACCATCGGCCTGCCGATGGACGTGGGCAAGCTCAAGTTCTGGCAGGTCAAGCCGCAGCCGCCCAAGATGGTCATCGCCTCCGGCAACATCTCGAACCTGGCCGAGGCGATCAAGGCCGGCTTCGTGGCGGCGGCCGTCACCTTCAACCCGAAGGCGACCTACGACAACCAGAAGCCCCCCTCCAACCTGGACGAGGCGTTTGCCAAGCGCTACCTGTTGGTCACCCCGGAAACCGTCGAGCAGACGGCCAAGGAATTCCCGAACCTGTTCATGGGCATGATGCCCCCCGGCGGACGATAAGCGCCACGCCGTTCCATGCGTGAATTCATCGGCCGCCGGGGCGCCACGCCCCGGCGGCTTTGTTGTTTCGGGATGCACCCCCCATGGCCCTCCCTGACACCGCCGGCGAAATCCTGGTCGTCGAAGACGACCGCCTGCAGGCCACGCTGCTGAAGCGGCTGCTGGAACGGCACGGCCACGCCGTGCGTCTGGCCGCCAACGGGGACGAGGCCTTGGGCTGCCTGCGCGAACGGCTCCCGGACCTGGTGCTCAGCGACATTGTCATGCCGATCATGGACGGCTATGAACTGTGCCGGCGGATCAAGGCGGAACCGGCCTGGCACCAGCTGCCGGTCATCCTGGTCACCGCCCTCACCGACGCCCAAAACATCCTGTTCGGCCTGGAGTGCGGGGCCGACAATTTCATCAGCAAACCGTTCGACCGTGAACAGCTCCTGGCCCGCATCCGGGACATGCTGGAAAGTCGGCGCCTGCCCGGGGAGCCGCCGCGAACGGGCAACGTCGAGGTGGTGTACGGCGGCCAGCGGCTGCAACTGTCCTCCGACCGGGTCCAGATCCTCAACCTGCTGCTGTCCTCCTTCGACTCGGCGATCCGCCAAAACCGCGAACTGCTCAAAACCAAGCGGGAGCTGGAAGAGTTGACGGCAACGCTGGAAAAGAAGGCGGAGGACCGGGCCAAGATCCTGTCGGAAGAAATCGCCCAGCGGCGCCTCAAGGACCGCTTTCTCTCGCACGTGTCCCACGAACTCCGCACGCCGGTGGCGGCGGTCTACCAGTGCCTGTCGCTTTTGCTGGACGGGCTGGCCGGCGACCTGACGCCGGAGCAGCGCGAGTACCTGGAAATGGCGTTCCGCAACGTCAACCAGCTCAAGCAGCTGATCGGCGACCTGCTGGAGGCAACCCGGGTGCGCACCGGCAAGCTGCGCCTGCACCCGCGGCTGCTGGTCCCCGGCCGCCTGCTGCCGCCCGCCGTCGACTCCTTCAAACCCGCCGCCCATGACCGCGGCATCACCCTGACCTTCGAACCGCTGCCCGAATCGCTGCCCCCCGTGGTGGCGGATCCGGCCCGGGTCACCCAGGTGCTGGCCAACCTGCTGACCAACGCCCTCAAGTTCACGCCGGAAGGCGGCCGGGTGAGTGTCTGCGCCGGGCGGGACACCCTGGAGGCGCCCGGGCAGCTCTGTGTCAGCGTCGCCGACACCGGCTGCGGCATGGAAGCCACCGACTGTGCGCGGATTTTCGACGAGCTGTATCAGGTTGAGCGCAGCACCGCCAACAGCCGCCAGGGACTGGGGTTGGGGCTGTTCATCTGCAAGGAACTGGTCACCCAGATGGGCGGCCGGATCTGGGTGGAAAGCGAGGCCGGCCAGGGCAGCACCTTCAATTTCAGCCTGCCGTTGTGGTCGTTCCGCGACCGCCTGCCGAGGTTTCTCGCCGTCCCGGCCGCCGAAGCCGGCCCCGAGCTGGTCTGGCTGGAAATCGTGCTGCAGCACAACGGCGACCGCGGCCGGCATGCCACCGACCACTTCTTTGACCTGGCCATCGACGCCATCCAGCCGGTGCTGGATCCCGTCCTGGACCTGCCCCTGCCCCGTCCCGCGACCCAGGTGGACGCCACCGCCGGGGAGCGCCTGTTCTGCCTCACCCGGCGCACCGCCGCCGGCCGGAGCCGGCTGCAAGAGGCGATCGCCGCCGCCCTGGCCGCCACCCCGGTTTTGGGGACGGGCGGCAGCGGCTTGACCTCCAGCCTCAATGAGGTTATGATTTCCATCTATGCCAGCGCCGATCCGGCGGTGTTGGCGGACATGCTGGATGCCTGGCTCGCCCGGTACTTGGATGAGGAACCCAAAGACGATGCCCCCCCGCAAAAAAATCTTGATTGTGGATGATGACCAGGATTTGGTTGTCGGCCTGGCCGTCCGCTTGCGGAAGGTGGGCGGCTACGACGTGATCATGGCCGCCGACGGCCTCGGCGGCATCACCAAGGCGCAACGGGAAAAGCCGGATCTGATCATTCTCGACCTCGGCCTGCCGGTGGGCGACGGTTTTTCCGTGCTGGAACGGCTCAAAACCCTGACCACCACCGCCCTCATCCCGGTCATCGTGCTGTCCGCCCGCGACCCCGGTGAGGCGCAAAACGCCGTCCTCGACATGGGCGCCGACGCCTTTTTCCAAAAACCGGCCGACAACGATCAGCTGCTCGCCGTCATCCGCAAGGTTCTCGGCGAGGAATAGGCCCCAAAGCGTTCCCCCCAACCTGGCACCCAAATCATGGCCACCCGCAACCTTCTCCGTCTTCCGGGCCCCGCACTGGCGGCATTGGCACTGGGGGGGGCCTCCACGGGCCTGGCGCAACAGGTGTCGCCATATTATCCGGCAACCGCGCCCGGCCTCCAGGCACCGGCCGCCACCCCGCCGCCGCGCAACCCGTACCTGCCGGCACCGCCGGCCGTCGGCAGCAATCCCTACGCGCCCCAGCCGCTACCGACCGCGCGTTACGAAAGTGGCAGGAACCCGTACCTGCCGGCACCGGGCAGAACCGCCGTCAATCCCTTTCCCGGCATCAAGCAGAACCTGACTCCGGCCACGCCGGAGGCCGCCACCTCACCCTCGCTCCCGGACTCTGACCGCGCCTTCCAGACCGGTACGACGGCCACCGCCCCCCTGCCGGACCGTGGCGGAAACCACCCGGCATCCATCACCGTCCGCGGCGCCCAGGGCGAACTCCGCCAGGGCCGGATCGGCAGCACCCTCTACTTTGACGGCACCCCCTTCCGCATTGAGGGGTGGAACGGCAACGGGCTGCGGGTGCGCAACGAACGCACCCACGAAACCCTGCTGCTGTTCCCCGGCACGGGCAACGACCAACGGGGCGTCTATGTGTTTCCCGCCGTGGCGGAACGCCAGCCGGGGTTCTCCAACCCGCTGACCCAGCCGCCGGTGAAAGAGGCCCCCCCCCGGTCAACCGCCCCCGCCTACTGGAACCTCAACGGCCACGGCCGCTGAAGAAAACAAAACGGCGGCGGAAGTGCTCGCGCACTCCCACCGCCGCGGGTGGCACGGGGCTGGGCGCCCCGGCGGTCTGACCTTCAGGACTGGCGGTCGACCTGGATGTTCTTGGCATCCGGCATGACCACGATCACGGCGCGGCGGTTCAGCCGCTTGTTGGCCGACGAGTCATTGGCCGCGGCCGGCTTGAACTCACCAAAGGCGGCGGCCGACAGCTGTTCCGGCGCCACGCCTTTCTTTTCGACAAAGTAATGCACCACCGTCAGGCTGCGGGCCGCCGACAGTTCCCAGTTGGACTTCCAGCCGGAGCTCTTGATCGGATCGGAATCGGTGTGCCCTTCCACGATGATGGCGCGGCCCGGATACTCCTTCTGGATCACGTCCAGCACCGAGTCCAGAGCGGCCAGCCCCGCCGGACGCAGCTCGGCTTTGCCGGCATCGTACAGCACTTCATTGAGAATGGTGAAGCGGATGGTGCCGTCCTTGCTCTCGATCGACACCGGCTTCTGGGACAACTCGCCGCGCAGCTTGTCCAATTCCGCCTGGAGGTCGGCCAGGGTGCGGTCCTTGCCCGCCAGGTCGCCCTGCAACGCGGCGATCTGAACGCCCTGGGCGTCATCCTTCTGCTTGTTCTGGTAGTAGTCCCAGCCGTCGCCGATGAGCGCGCCGATGAGGCCGCCGGTGGCCAGGCCGACGCCCGCGCCTTCCCAGCTGTCCAGCTTGCCGGCGTTGTTGGCCCAGATCGCCCCGGAGGTGGCGCCAATGGCACCGCCAGCCGCCGCGCCCTTTTGGGCGGAGGTGCAGCCCGAAGCCAGCACGGTCACCGCCAACGTTCCCGCCATCAACCACTTCATGGAATGCGTGCTCATACGTTAACCCCTTTTAAATTCTTAACTTATGATAAAATTTTGGACCGTCCGACTTCAGCCACAGGAAGCCGCAAGGATGATTAAATATACAAGCCGCGCCTGCGGATGCAAATGCGGAGGTCACGCCGGGACGTCGGCGTCAGCCACGGGCGAGCGGTCGGCAAACCGCGTGTATTGCGACAGGAAGGTCAGCGGCACAATGCCGGTGGGGCCGTTACGATGCTTGGCAATGATCAGTTCGGCGTCCGTGCCCTCGCCGATGCTGCCCTTGGTGGTCTCCAGTTCCCGGTCGCGGTGCAGCATGGCCACAATGTCGGCGTCCTGTTCGATGGCGCCCGATTCGCGCAGATGCGACAGGCGGGGGCGTTGTCCCGGCTGTTCGGCCTGGCGGTTGAGCTGGGCCAGGACCATGATCGGAACCCCGAGCTCCTTGGCCAGTCCCTTGATGCGGCCCGACATTTGGGACACTTCGTTTTCGCGGGTGGTGTTGCGGTTGCCGCCGACCGCCTTGAGCAGCTGCAGGTAGTCGATGACCAGAAACTTGACGCCGTGCTCGCGCACCATCCGGCGCCCCTTGGTGCGCAGTTCCAGCACGTCCAGGTCGCCCGAGTCGTCAATGTAAATCGGCGCCTCCTTGAGCTGGCCGGCGGCCCGGAGCAGCTCGGCCCAACGGGCGGTGGAGATGGCACGGTCACGGATGTCGCCCAGACTGATCTGGGCCAGGCTGCACAGCAGGCGCAGGACCAGGGATTCGGTGCTCATTTCCAAGCTGAACACCCCCACCGGCGCGCGGCTCTTGCCCAGGGCGACATTGGCCACAATGTTGAGGGCGAAGGCCGTCTTGCCGATGGAGGGGCGGGCGGCCAGCACGATCATGTCGCCCGGCTTGAGTCCGGTGATCAGCTTGTCCAGGTCGGTGAAACCGGTCTGCAGGCCGCGGCTGTCGGCATCCTGGGAGCTGAGCTTCTCCATGTGCTCCACGGCTTTTTTGATGCACTGGGAGACGTGCACGAAATCGGTGCGCCCCTGGTGCATGGAGAGCTCAAGAACTTCCTTCTCCAGGCTGTCGAGGATCTCGTTCACCTCTTCCCGCGGCTCAAAGCAGCGGTCCGTGATCCGCATGCCGGTCTCAATCAGCCGGCGCAGCACGGCATGGTCACGGACGATATGGGAATATTCCTCGACATTGGCCGCCGACGGCACGCTGTTCATCAATTGCGTGAGGTACGGCACGCCGCCGATGCGCTCCAGCACCCCGGCCTTGTCCAGGGCGGCGGTGAGCGTCACCATGTCGAGCGCCATCTTGACCTTGCCGCCGGTCAGTTCCTTGATGGTGCGGAACAGCTCCTGATGGGCCGGCTGGAAGAAGCTGTCCGGGGCCAGCAGGTTGCCCGCGGTATCGGCGGCGGTCGGATCGATCAGCATGCAGCCGAGGACGGCGCCCTCGGCGCGCAGGTCGTGGGGCAGCGGCCGGTCGCCGGAAAGAACCAGAGCGCCGGCGGTGCGGCGCGGGGTGGGAGCGGAGGCGGGGGTGGGGTCAAACATGCGTGCAAAATCTCCAGCCGATTAATATATCCCCCGCCGGACAGCGGGACGGCGGGCTGGGTTTCCCGTGGGGCGCATGTCATTTCCGTCGGGATTCCCTGGTGATCCGTTTGGCAACTCCCGGACCGGCCGCGCCTCTCCGCGGGGTGCAACCCCATAGCCATCAGGTTAAGCCGTTTTTGAGCGCCAACGGCGCGCCTTCATACCAGCCTGGGGCAACGCCCCAGGACTGGAGTTTGGCGAAAGTCAACGGTTGCGGTTTTCCCGTCCCAGCGGGACGGGGCGGGAATAGGCAGGGGCTTCAGCCCCTGTTTTGCCCGTCCCCCCCCATGTCGCGTGCCGTCAGGTACGCGGCGAATCGCGGCGTACCTACGGCACGCCATCGTTTCATTTTTCGGAACAGGGGCTGAAGCCCCTGCCTATTGTCATTCAGTCCCTACGGGACGAAGTCGGCCTTAAGCCCCGTACTTTTGCCAAACTCCAG
>JBAZJM010000090.1:0-14461 GCA_041651315.1 Lentisphaeria bacterium
GCCAACCACCTGCCAGCCACTGTCGCTGCCGTCCTCAAAATCATCCAGCCGCACCACTGCTTCAGCCCGCGCGGCACCCGCCGCCAGCATCACTCCAACCACCAGTGTTCGAACCAGCCAGTTTTTCAATTGCATGACAACTGCTCCGTGCGCGAGGATTCCGTTATGGCAAAAGTGAGCCGGCCGGTCAGCGCAGTTCCAGGCTGAACCGGGTCAGGCCCGAATGGATCGGCAACGTGATCGGGTACATGATCGAGAGCGTCATGCGGCCGGATTCCAGATCATAGTGGAACCAGCCGAAACGGAACAGGCTCGGATGCCGCTGGCCGTCCCACCAAAAACCACCGAACGCCAGCCCGGGCGGCAGGTCGGCCTCAAAAGTGTGCAGCCCGGCCGGAGCGCCGTCGTTCTGGATCCAGATTTCATGGCGGCGGCCGACCCGTTCGCTGGACACCACGCGAATGAAGCGGCCGGGCTGGTCGGAACGGAACACGGTGTGGTTCGTCCCCTTTTTCAGGTTGGCAAAGAGAATGGCCACGTTCTTTTCGCGGACCGTCCGGAAGCCCGTGACCGCGCCGCCGATTTCCAGATCGGCATCCGTGACATAGGAGGGCAGGTTCGCCTCCCACAGGATGGCGGCATAGTCGGGATCGTCCTGATAGGCGGTCAGGTCAAAGTCCGTCAGTTCGTAACGGGCCTTGCCGTGGCGGATGGCGATGCCCGCCCGCAGGTTGTCCTGGTGCTTGACCCGCAGGTAAACCCGGGGCTCAGTGGCAAACGGGTACTCGTCTTCGATGTCCGCCTCCTTTACTACCGGGTTGTAGGTGTACTTGCGGACATAGTTGAACCCGCGTGACTTGTCGAACCAGTACTGCCGGTGTTTGTCACCGTACAGGACCAGGGGCTGGTACGCCTGGTCCTTGCCTTTGCCACGAAGGTCGGGCAGCGGATCGGTGGAGTGCCAGATCATTTCGGCGGTGTCGCCGACCGTGGCGCGATGCCAGTCGGCAAATCCGGAGATGGTCATGGGGCGGGCGCCGACGCGCAGGGCCGTCTCGATCTGGGTTTGAAAAACCTCGGTATTGGCGGGGTTGAAGGCCGGGTACATGTCGTACACGCCCGCCGGGGACGGCCCTTCGTCCATCCAGACCGCTTCCAACTGCAACGGGATGTGGACGAAGGGATTCCATTTTCCCCAGCCCGCCCATTCCTCGATCACCTTGCGGTGGAAGTTGAACTTGTCCAGTCCTTCGCCGCGCTGGGTCATTTCAAGGGCATTCAGGCAATAGCCCGGCAGGCCGTTGCGGCAGTGGGTGCCGACATGGTTCATGATGACCGGGGAGATGGGCCCCCAGTGCACGGCCAGCACCCGGTTCCGGCCCGGTTCCTGTTCGGGAATATTGTGATTCAACGGGCTGATGTAGAAGGGGTAAAACAGACACCCCTTGTTATTGATCCCCTCGCAGAAATAATCCCAGTTATAGGCCCAGGAAACCTCCAACCCCAGATCCCCCATGATCCGGATCGTGTTCTGGTTCTGATGGGGGCAGGCGAGGATGCGGGTATTCTGCCCCAACACCCGGTCATAGGTCTGCTTGAGATAGGTCAGCGCGGTGGTCTGCTCGGCGGCGGACATGTCATGAAAGGCCCGGGCGGAGGAGACCCCGGGTTCCCTGGACTGGTAATCGTCATCCGGCCGTTTCAGGCCACATTCCTCGACCCACCCTTGGTATTCCGCCTCCTGGCCGTTGAGGGATTCGCGGGTGGAGATACCGGATTCCAAGATGGCCACCTCATCCCCGTACTCGCGGATGAACCGGGCCAGGCGGTCCCCATATTTTTGCAACGCCCCATAGGAACACAGCCAGGTGACCGGCACCTGGTAGACTTGGTGGCAGAAGCGATCCATCTTGGTGATCGCCTCCTCCAGCCCGTGGACGGCGGGCGGATCCCATTTCATCAGCCAGGGCGGAACGTGCTGGAGATGGACCGCGCAGGTAAAAAAAACGTTGGCCGGAGCTTCATTGATGGTGGCCATAATCACCAGTTTCCTTGGGCATTGCCATTTCGAAGACTCCGTTCCGTTCCAAAAGCCGGACGTGCCGCCAGCCACCGCACCGCCAAATCCGTTCAATCCGGCTGGGAAATCCGGGCCACGGAGTCCCGGATCACCAGTTGCGGTTTCAGAAAGACTTGGACCGGCCGACGGCCGGCTTTGCCCGTCAGCAATTCGCACAGGACATCCCCGGCCACCCGGCCCATGCCAAGAGAATCCTGTTGCACCGTCGTCAGCGCCAGATCCCCATAGGTGGAATGGCCAACGTTGTCATACCCCATCAGGGAAAGATCCTGCGGTATGCGCAATCCCCGTTCCCGGCAGCGCCTGGCGGCGATCAGGGCCAAATCATCGTTGCTGAAGGCGATGGCGGTCGGCCGCGGTTGGGCGGCCAGCAACGAGTCCAACGCGGCCGGCAGCACATCTATCGCCCCATCACCCGGCAGGTCAAGCATGACCAAACTTTCGGAGGAGAACGGCAGGCGGTGGACCGCCAGCCCCTGGATGAAACCGGTCAGACGGTCCAGCATGCTGGTCCGGTCGGCGGGACGCGACACATAGGCCAGGCGCCGGTGTCCTTGGCCGACCAGGTGGTCGACCAACAGCCGGCCGCCGGCCACGTTGTCCGTCACGGCAAAGTCCGTCTCCTCCCCGGCCACATAGGCATCGACCAGGACAAACGGCACCTTGGCCTGCCGCAGGCGCCTGACCGCCGCCACATTGTCCGCCCCCGGCTCCAGCCAGATCACCGCCCCGCCCCGCTGCAAGCCTTGGCAACGGTCCAGCAGGGCCACCTGTTCAGCCGGTGTCCGGTAAAATTCGACGCCGGTCTGAAACCCGTTGGCGGAGAGGCTCTCATACAACCCCTCCATGATGCCGGGCCGGGGAATCTCATAACCGTTCCCGAACGGCATCGGGGAAATGAAGCGGACTCCCACGGCGCGGGTGCGCAACTGGTGGTTGAGGTCGGCCACAAAGGTGCCCTGGCCGCGCCGCCGCGCCAGCAACCCTTCCGCCACCAAGTGCGACAGGCCTTTGCTCACGGTCAGCCGGCTGATCCCCAACTCCTTTTCCAATTCCCGCTCTGACGGCAGTTGGGCGCCCACTTCCCATTCCCCGGACAGAATGCGCTGCCGGATCGTCTCCTGGACTTTCAGATAACCGGTTTTGACCGTACGATGACTCATGGCCAACCCACCTTAAAATCAATCGTTCAGACCGCCAAATCACGTCGGAGTGCGCTGTTGATTCACTCACCACCCGACCAAGATTATGTCTGACAACGTATACCCTCACACCCCATGACGGAAATCGCAGGTTATCGCTTGTCCAGGCGGATGATCCGCCATTCGCCGCCGGGGAGTTTGACCTTGAACGGCCCCGCCCCGGTGGCGAAGGTCTCGCCGGTGATGGCGTCGACCGCCCTGGCAAAGGGGAAAGCCGGCGCCAAGGTCAGCGTGAGATCCTTCTGCAACTTGCCAATGCCCTTATAAACCGACTCCGAAAACATTGCCCCGACCACCCGCGGATCCTTCGCGTAAAGCACCACATACAACGCGCCGTCCTTTTCATAATAGGCCGTGGACACCGCCGGGCTGACCGCGACCGGCCGCGTCAGGCCGTAACCGGTGAGCAAGGTGTCCATCAGGGCAAGCCCCGCCGTGCTGTTCAACGGGGTCGTCACGGCGTCCCATTGTTTGCCCCAGTCGCTCGGCACAAACGAGAGCATGACGAGCTTGCCCCTGCCATAGGCCAGTTCCTGGACGGCCGGCCGGTGGGCGGCATCCTCCAGGACGATCTTCGCGCCGGGCAGCACGGCGTTCCGGTGGGCGGCAAAGGTGGCGGACTCCCCGCCGCTCACGATGGTGCACGTGCCCTCGTCCGACACGGCGATCTCCTGGCCAGGCAACGCCCGGCGCAGGAACGCGCTCCGGCCGGGCGCATTCAGTTCGCCGGCGCTTGAGAGCATGCCGGTATGGGGGTAGAAAATGAAGACGCCACCCTCCTCCCGGACCCATTGCAAAATCCGGTCCATGTTGGCGAGGGGAAGAACCATGTTCTGCCCGTCGTCCATCAGCACCTTCAGCCGCCGGTCCATGGGCAGCAGGTAGGAACTGACGGACTGGTAGGGGATGCCGAGGCGTTCAACCTGGTATTCGATCTGCGGGAGGGAGCGGGTGCCGAAAAAATTCAACTCCTTGCTGGCGAAGACGGACGTGTCGGGAAGCAGGATGCCGAACCGCGGCTCCGGATAAACGCCGCCGCGAATGATGGCCGCCCCCCAAATCATTCTGAGATGGTCCGCCGTGGAAGGAAGCATGAAGAACGGACCGGCCCAGGAGAAGTGGTAGTCGGTGTAACCGCCCAGCAGGATGTCGCCCATGGCCATCTTGAACGCCGGCCCCTGGCATTTGCACCAGCCGTTCTCGCAGGAGATCGGGACGTTCCAAGCCCGGCCGGCCCCGGCGAAATAGCCTTCGGTGTCGCTGGTGGTCTCGCAGCATTCCATGTGGGCATACACACCGCGGTACCGGGAAGCGACCTGGAAGACGACGCCACCCTCAAGGTAATTGGCGCGCAGGAAGATCTGGGCGTCCGGGTCAACGCTCCGGATCGCGTCAATGCAGCGCGTCCGCAGGGCGATGGCCGCCTGGGTGGAGAAATCGATGTAGTCCTTCCATTTGGGAGTGGTGTTCCATTGCGCCTGCGGATCGGGCCGGGGCGGGACCAGGTCATCCCACGTCTTCAGTTTCTCCCCGTAGCGCCTGGAGGCCGCCGCCAGGGAGAGCTTGAGCCCGTCGCGGACATGGGTGCGGAAGGCGTTTTTGCCAACCTCGGAAAAGTCGAACTGCACTTCACAGCCCGTGATCAACAAGGGAAAATAGCCCATCAGGGACTGATGCTCCTTGGCACGGCCGGCCATGCGCTTCAGCGCCGCCGTAAACATGGAAATGCTCCGCTCCGAATAGATGGAGAAGCCAAAATCGACAGTGCCGGCCGACCCGATTGGGGGGTCGAAATAGGGGAACGACTTCATGGTCCAGCCGTCGAAGACCACCCCCTTGCCCGCGGCGTCGGCGGCCGCCAATTGCCGCTCAACGGCATCAAGGTCGATAATCTCCCCGTCGGCGCGTTGTTCCGCCAGCATCGGGATGGTCAGCGTGATGCAGTTGGCGCCCACGCCGTCCATGACCTCAAAGAGACGCGGACCGTATTCCTTCAGGGCAAAGGAGAGCGGGGAGCTGATCATGTAGGGGTAGTGTTGATAGTTGCGTTTGGACAAAGCAACGTGTTCAACCCCCTGCACAACAAATTGCGCACTGGCCGCGCCAGGGGCCGACACCGTGTAGAGCCCGGGCTTCAGCATCTCCTTCGGCACGCCGAATTCCGCCATAAACGACGTGCGGGCCGGCACAGTCCACCGACCGAAAAGACCGGACGATGGCACCACCGCACCCGTGGCGTTTCTGATCTCAAAATTCAAGGAACCCTCACTGGACGGGACATGCGACGCATTCACCAGCTTGATGCGGATGAGTTGACGTCCGTTAGTGGTGGTGACCGGCCGGGCAGCGGCGACGTAGACGCTGGTGCCGTCCCGCATGACGGCCTTCACCAGCCCGGACAGCAGGGTCGCGTAGGCGGGCTCTGCCGGATCGGTGGCGGTGCCTTTGATGTCCGGCAGGCCGCAAAAGGCTACTTTCGCGCCGGAATAGTCCCAATCGCGGCTCTCCGCCACAAAGACCGGGGCGGCATCGAAGACATCTTCCTGCTGGATCCAATTCTTCGCCTTGTAGACGCAAGCCACCAGATCGGTGATTTCGCACTCCAGGGGCGCAATCCGGCCAAGAGCGGAGTTGGTGAGGGAGCGGACCAACAGCGTCGGGGCGGCGGGCAGCGGCAGGGCGCCAAACAGCTGTCGGCCGGCCGGGGTCAGCGTCATGGCAGAGGTGAGACTGGACGCGTCAATCTCATGCAGGAGAGCCCTGGCCAGTTCGGCGCCAGCCACGCTGGCGCCCATCGGACACCCCTGCGCCGGCTTTTCGCGCCAGCGGCCACTGGCGCTTTTCGTCAGCGGCCGGGACAGCGGGGCCTGCCCCCCCAGGCACACCACGGACCCGCCAGACCGCACGTAGGCAAGAATGTTTTCGGCGGCCGCTTCAGGAAACACGGCGGCCGGCAGCACCAGCACGTCAACCGCGCTGAAATTGAGCGCCCGGGGGTCGGCGGCCGCCGACGCCCCCAAGATCTCAACCCGGAACCCGAGACCGACCAGGATCTTGATGGAAGAAAGCACCCGGAGCGAGTCCGCCGCCTTCCGGTAAAGACCATCCTCATAAATCACCGCCGCATGCCGGCCGGCCGCCCATTGTTGCGGGGTGGCCTTCACCTTGAGCGCCGCGAAAACCGCCGCCGCGTCAAACGGCTCGGGCTTGCCGTAAAACTGGATTGAACCGATGCCGATTGACGCCGGAAAGAGCGAATTGTTCAGCCGCGGATCAAGCCCGATCCGCACGGCACTCACCCGGCTGAAATCCGCCAGCTTGCCGGGCGTGGGCCCCTGGAAAAAACCAAATTGGTCCGGAGTAAAGACATACTCCTTCCAGTCAGGGGTAAGCCCCGTGACGGCCTGCCAGTGGTTGCCTGATTCGTCCGCCAGCCAGATGAAGGTCTTGGGATACTGGCCCAGATTCCGGAGCCGCAGCTTGATTTTCGCGGGATGCCGGAGGGGACGGCAGTCAATGGCCGGCGTATAGACACTGGCGTGCCCGTTGGTTTTCCGCCAGGTGAAAGCGATGGCCGGAGCGGCCCCGTCCGTGATGGCGGCGACATCCTGCGGATACGGCCCGGCGCCCTGCCCTTCCAACCGCCAGGCGCCCAGTTCCTGCCAATCCTCCGCCGCCAGGCCGTCGACCCACACGCCGTCAACGGCGGCGACCGGTTGCCCCGCAACAGTTTGGCCGGCGATTTGCCGGGCGATCCGGGCTAGCGCCTCGGCTTCCGTCTCCACGGCGGAAACGGTCACAGAAAAAAACGCCAGCAGGCAGGCCGCGCCGAGGCAGGATGAAAACGAATGGCTTGGCATGACGGCGTCCTTAAAATTATACCGCGTTAGGTTCGCTGCTTGTCTTTTTTCTGTAGGAACGTGGTTGCACCATGTTGTGCAACTCTGCCGCGAGGGCGCGTCATCCACGGGCGACACGCCCGTGCCTACAGAAATGCCGTTAAATAAAAAAGTTCACCCTACCGCGGTATACAAGCTCCGCTTCCCCGCCTGCCCAGACGGGAGGTTTTTGACAAAAAAAGACCTCTGCCCACCGCACCGCAACCTTGAAACGTCGCGGCGTTTCCACACGACCTAAAGCCGCCCGCCCCGGGCGGACAACGACGGCGTCACCCCCGCCCGTTCTCTTGCACGTCTCCGACGATCACAGGCTGGTGAAGCGCGGACTCCGCCGGCGGGCCAAGAGCAGGCCGCCCAGGGCCAACAGCCCCAGAGACGCCGGCTCGGGCACCACGCCATTCAGAGTAACATTGTAAACTTGGAACCACATCGGATTTCCGCCACCGCCACCGCCAATAGATCCCTGATCCATGAAGAGACGAAGGCCATTGATTTGATTGAACTGCTCTGCCGTCACCTCGGGAAAATTCTCTTTTGTGAAGGTATACGTTCCATTCGCCCAGTAGATGCCCCCTGACCACACCTCGCCCTTGCCTTGGAAACTGGCGGCCACGCGAACCAACCAAGGAGATGCGCTATCGATCGGAATCGTCAACTGGGTAACACCAACCTGACCGGCAGGATCCCATGTCGTGCCAATGCCAGCCCATCCCGGATAAGTAAGTGGATCAAGGGAGGACGGGTAGTAGTTGAGACGCAACGCCCAAGTTGTGTCCACCTTTTGAACCCGTTCCATTGACCGGCTCTCCGGATTCTCCGCATTGCCAATCAGGCCCCAACCATCATTATCGCTTGAGAAATCGCCGATGATGATGTCAGCCCTAGCGGTGGCCGCCAGCCCCAGCATCAAACCGACGACCATTAGTTTTTGCATCATGTTTTCCATAGTCGGTGCTCCTTGTCGCTGTTCAAGAACGTGTTGCCATACCTTGAGTCGCATGAACCGAATCGGGTCTCATCTGCTTCGTCTAGCCTGTCTGTTCCGGGCACCTCCTTTCGGTTGGTTGCTGATGCGTATATATGGACCGTCAGCCCGCTGGCCGCCGGTCAGTCGCCGATGAACGCCGGCGTGTACCGGGGAATCCAGGTCACATGAATGTCCGTGTACAGGCCGTTCATGCCGTCCAGGTGGTTGTTGTAACTGCCGTCACCCCAACCGCGGTACGAGGAGTCCCAGATCATGATGCCGGGATTGGATTCAAACAAAGCCCGCCCGTCGGCGTTGACAATGAACGCCCAGCGGTTGGGAAACTCCGCCGCCGTCATCAATTTGTTTTCTGGACAGTAAAAAATGTTCTTGGCATTGACGTATGTTGGATAGAGCAACGCCGTGACCACCGGGGCGTCCCAGCCGAAATACCAGTAATAATAGGGCGACCGCGAGGGCAGGCTGATCATTTTCCCGTTGTTGTCGTCGCCGTACAGCACCATGGTGGTGCCGAGCTGCTTGAGGTTGTTCATGCAGGCGGTGCGCCGGGCGGTCTTGCGGGCATTGCCCAAGGCCGGCAGCAGCATGGAGGCCAGGATGGCGATAATGGCGATCACCACCAGCAGTTCTATTAAAGTGAAACGGGTTTGTTGCATGCGCTGCGCCTCCTAAACGTATTTAATCAGCCGTGGAAATCCGGGACACCGACTCCCGGACCACCAGTTCAGGTTTGAGGGACAACTGGTTGGGCCGGCCGTTGCCGGCGCCGTTCAACCGCTCGCCGAGAACCTCCCCCGCCGCCTTGCCCATGCCGTAGAAATCCTGCTGCACGGTGGTCAGGGGAACCAACCCGTACTTGGACCGGTCCACATTGTCATAGCCCACCACGGAAAGATCTTGCGGAACCCGGATCCCCTTCTTCCGCAAATAATCGACCGCTTCCAGGGCCAGGTCGTCATTACAGAAACACAGCGCGGTCGGCCGCGGGGTGAGCGCGAGCAAATGCTCAACCGTCAACGGGACCTCGGCCAACGCCGCCTCGCCCGGCTGGGTCAGTTGGACGACCTGCCCCGCCTGCAGCGGCAGGCCGTGGGTTACCACCCCTTGCAGAAAACCGGCCTGGCGGTCCCGCAGACTGGTGCGGTCGATCGGCCGGGAGACATACCCGATCTGCCGGTGCCCCATCGCCACCAAATGCTCGACCAAGAGGCGGCCGCCCTCCAGATTGTCCGACACCACGTAATCGCTTTCCAGTTTCCCGGAATAGGCATCCAGCAGGACAAACGGCACGCCCCGCTCCTGCAGGCGCGCCAGCGCCGCCTCGCTGTCCGCGGCCGGCTCGAACCAGATGATCAGGCCGCCAGTGCGCGGGTCATGGGGCCGGTCCAGCAGGGCGATCTGCTCCGCCGGTGTCCGGTAAAAATCCACCCCCACCTGAAAGCCCGAACCGCCCACGGCATCGTACAGCCCTTCCATCACCCCGTGCTTGACGGGCACCCCGCCCTGCGCCTCGGCCATGGGGGAAATCGACTTGACCCACAATCCCTTGTGACGGGTCTGCTGGCTTTGATCGGTCACAAAGGTGCCCTGGCCACGGCGGCGGGTCAGCAACCCCTCGGCCACCAGATGGGCCAGCCCCTTGCTGATGGTCAGCCGGCTGATCCCCAGTTCCAGTTCGAGCTCGCGCTCCGCGGGAATCTTGGCTCCCACGCCCCAGGTGCCGTCCAAGATCCGCTTGCGGATGCTCTGCTGCACCCGCAGATGCCCGGATTGTGCTTTGCCGTGCGTCATTTCATCCACCAGGTTAAGCCACTATCGCCACCGAACATAAACCAATTACATAAGCCACTATAGCCGCCAAGAGGACACCTGCCAAATGGGCCGCAAAAAAAAGCCGGCGGGGAGCGGGTCGTGTCCGCCCTCCACCGGCTTTCAATGCGCGGCGTTGACTAAACGGGACTGTCCTTAGTCCTTGTCTTCGTGATTGTTCCCGTGCTTGCCATCGGGTTTGCGGCAGTGCGTCATGCCGGCGTCGACCTTGAGCGGGCCGCCTTCCAGGATCTCCTTCTTGGTCTTGGCGTATTCGTCATCCGTGAGAACCCCCTTGTCCCTGGCCTCCTTGAGGTCGATCAGTTCCCGGCCGATGGTCGTGGTGCGGTTGTAGTGCAGGGTGCCATGGTTGAACATGGCGCACCCCGAGAGGCCGGCCGCCAAGGCCAGTCCCGCCGCCAACGCCACTGCTTGCGTCTTTATCATCGTGGTACCCTTTCGTTTTTGAAGGAACGTTTTTCCCGGATGCCGTTCGTTTCGGCCCCGGTTTCCGCCCGTTTCCCATCGCGCACAACGATTCAAGAAACGCCGGGCCCGGCGTTTCTTGAATTCAGATCAGCTTTTCCCCCAGCAGCCGCTCATAGAGGCGGACATACTGGAGGGTGGTTTTCTCCAAATTGAAGTTCTCCATGCCTTCCCGCATGACGCGGCGGATGATGGCATGGCGCCGGTCGGCGGGCAGCCGCTGGAAACGCATCGCCTCGGCGATGGCCCACCACAGGGCGTCCGCCTTGAAGTCGTTGAAGACGAAGCCGTTGCCGGTGTCGCGGACGACGTCCAGGTGCTGGATGGTGTCCTTGAGGCCGCCGGTGGCGCGGACGACCGGCAGGGTGCCGTAGCGCACCCCCTCCATCTGCGGCAGGCCGCACGGCTCGTAGAGCGACGGCATGAGGATGAAGTCGGCCGCCGCCTTGCCCAGCTCGCTGAGGCTGTCCTTGAACGGCGAGAAGGCGATGCGCCCCTGGCTGCCCATGGCCAGGGTGCCGAAACACTTCTCCCACTGCGCGTCGCCGTTGCCGACAATGGCCAGCTGGAGATGGTCGTTCCAGTAATGATGGACCAGCGACATGGCGATTTCGGCCAGCAGCTGCGGCCCCTTTTGGCCATAAAGCCGGTGCGGCCAGAAAAACAGCGCGGCGTTGGGGTCGACGTTGAGGCCGAGCTGCTGCTGGAAGGCGATCTTGTTCTCGCGCTTGCCGTCCATCACCGTGTTCTCGTCGAAATTGCGCTTGAATTCCGGCGCGGTGCGCGGATCGACGTTGCTCTTGGGGGCGTTGATGATGCCGGTGGCGGCGCCGGCGTTGAACTTGGCGCGCAGCTCCTCGCGCACCTGCCAGGACACCAGGTCGGGGAAATAGCCGTTGACCACTTCCAGCAGGAATGACGGGCTGACGGTGTTGACGAAATGCGCGGCTTTGATGCCGCTGAGCAGGAAGTCGACGCCGACCGTCTCCCAGGCGTTGGCGACAAAGTCCGGGTGCTTCTCCAGGTACAGGTCGCGCCAGAAGCGGGCCACGTCCAGGCCGCATTTTTCCAGGTTGCGCAGGGTGTCCTTGTCGGTGTGGATGTTGTGCACGGTGAACAGCGAGGGGATGCCGCGCGCCCGGGCGGCGGCGGGAATGAGGCCGGTCATCCAGTCGTTGCAGTGCACCAGCATCTTGCCGTGGTCCGGCATGGCGACATCGAAAATCTGGTTGATGACGGTGCGCTGGAACGCCTCGGCACGATGCAGGCCGGAGTTGGTCGGGGGGCCGTACTCGTAAACCTGCTGCAAATGGGAGAAGGCGGAGTCCTGGACCAGGTGGATGGCCTCGGAGGTGTGGAACAGGCTGACCAGGCGGTCCAACTCGCCGACGGAAATCTGGGAATAGTCGCAGATCTGCCGGTCATACTTGGGCAGGGCGATGTGCACGTCCAGCCCCATGCGCAGCAGTTCGGCCACCAGGGCGGCGCTGATGTCCGCCAAACCGCCGCCCTTGGCGCGCACGAAGTTGGCCAGGTTGCCGATGCCGGGCGGCAGTTCGGTGACTTCCGGCGTGACCAGCAGGATGCGCGGCCGCCGGGCGTGGCGCTTGATCTGCAACGTGCCGCGCACGCCGCCCAGCTCGCAGCGCAGTTCGGTGAGCACGCTGGCGTAAGCCATGATGGCCAGGCTGACGTCGCCGAAATGGCTGAAATAGTCGTGCACGCCGCCGTCGGCGCCGTGGCGCGTGGTGCACATGTAGTAGTAATGGTCCGAGGTGCCCAGATGCCGCCAGATCTCCAGCAGGTTGCCGTCCGGACAGGCCTTGGCCTTCGCCTCCATCTCCTGGTAGCGCTGAAAGCTGTCCTGCTGGGCGCGGTTGCCCAGCCAGGCATTGGTGTTGCGCCCCGCGTCCGCCCACGAGGAGGTGGCCAAATCGTCAATGTCCGCCACCGGCAGGTCGCCGTCAAGCGTGTCGGCGATCTCGCTCGGATTGCGCATCACCACGTTCGGGAACTTGGCCAGGGCCTGCGGCAGATGCTGCCAAAACTCGAAGATGCCGGTATCCTCCCACTGGTGCTCGCCGATCGCCTCGTAATCCATGCCGATCAGCACCGACTCGCCGTCAATCTTGCCGACCCATTGGGCGAACTCGTCGGCGGTGAAGTGCCGGTGGGTGAAACGGAACGCCAGCTCGTCGCTGAGCCCGTCATTGCGCGGCAGCACCTTCAGCCGTTTCAGGGTGTCGGTGAACACGGCATTGGGCGAATGCCCGGCAATGAAGTCGCCCCGGCTCTCGCACAGGATCGCCTTGAACTTGAGGTCGCCGACAATCCGGGCGATGCTGTTGTTGTACAGCAGCTCGGTGTTGCGGAACGCCGTCGGCACCACCCCGAGCAGCTCTTCCAGCAAGGCGACATGCAGGTTGACCTGGGCGCGGAACTCCTCCTTGTTGCCGTCCCGGAACAGGCCGGTCAGCGAGTGGTAATAGGTCTCGGCCAGGAACTCCACCCGGCCGGTCTCCCGCGCCAGCTTGCCCAGCCGCTGGAAACTTTTGAGCACCTCCGGATTGAAGCGCCGCGCCTGCTCCAGCAGCGTCCCGCTCACCCCCAGGCAGATCCGGAAGTCCGGCGACTCCTCGATCAGCCGCGCAAACAGCGCATTGGCCGGCAGGTAGCACTTGCTGGCCACCCGGTTGAACAGCTGCTCGTCCAGGTGGTCATCAAAGGGGGCGGCCAGCGTCGGATTCTTTTTCAGCCGGCGCGGCTGGTGCGCCTCAAAATACAACGTCAGATAGCTCATGGGAAAACCTTAAAATACCAGAAGTGAAGCAATTCCAGTAGGAACAAGCTGCCCTCCGCCGGTGCCGCCGCGCTCATGCGCACCCGGCTCCAAGCAGAAGACAACGATGCGACCCAACAGGGCATCGTCCCCACGCAACCCAAACGCGCCGGACGATCAGCGTCAATCTAACGCCTCCCCGGACAATTGCCCACTTCAACGGCGCCAAAGGGGAACTCCCCCCGGCACTCCCGCGACCCGGTTCAGGATTGGGTGGCGCAACTCCAGCTTGAACGCACACCCCTTGGCCCCCGGCCGTCGGGCTCTCCCGCCGGTACGGGCTGATGTTCAGGCGGCCGCCACCGGTGAGGGGGGATATCCCTACGGTGAACAGGCCCTGACCGTGCTCCAGTCCGCCATTTCCCGGGTGGCATACGTCATGCCCGCCGCATCCCACTGGGGCGCCGTGATCGCATGGCCGTCAAAGAAGACCATGGTGGCCCCCCCGCGGTGCCGCGCCCCAACCGAAAAGGTGTTGGTGTTCTGCGTATAGTTGTCCTGGTCGGAATCGGTGCCGATGAAGATGCCCGAAGGCGACTCTTCCACCAGAATGAAGACGGACGGGCGGACGGTGGTGTCAAGCTGGGAGGAGCGCCAGGCGGAATAGCCGTTGTAGCCGACATTGCGGCCGGCGTCGCCTTGCCGTTCCACCATGTTGATCGAGTAGGAGAACTGCCGGGCCGTGTCATTGGGACACTTGAAAATCTTTTTGCTGGATGCGGACAGGTCCGGCGCCGCCACCAAGGCGTTCCAACCGGTGCCGTTGTCCCAGTTGCCCACCCCGCCAACCGCGGGAAAGGTGCCATTCCAGTCCAGCTGGTAGGCGTTGATCCGCAAATTGATCTGGCGGAGGTTGCTGAGGCAGTTGGAAGCCTGCGCCTTGCCGCGCGCCGCATTCAACGCCGGCAGCAGGATCCCCGCCAGAATCGCAATGATCGCGATGACCACGAGCAGTTCAATGAGGGTAAACGGATGCGACGGCCCCTGGGTGGCCCGGTGGTCGGTGAACATGGCACGCTTTTCCTGATCTGGCGTTGATGGATGCCCCCGGCCCCCCGTGGGCACACCCGTTGCGACAAGAAACACCGGCACGCGGGGGGATCTTCAATAGCCGTTCCCCGTATGCCCTAGACACCGGCGGTCCCCGAATGTTCCGGT
>JBAZJM010000091.1:0-14454 GCA_041651315.1 Lentisphaeria bacterium
CCCGCTCCATGAAACGCCCCTTCAGGGCTGAAACGTTATCTTTTTCTTTTCCTGGGGCGTTGCCCCAGGCTGGTATGAATGCGCGCCGTTGGCGCTCAAAAACGGCTTAACCTGATGGCTATGGGCGGCACGCCCGTGCCTACAGAAACTCTTCAACTCCTGTAGGCGCGGAGTTGCACCCCGCGGGATTTCCTGACATTCCGCGTCAGGGTGAAAATTGAATTACCTTCAGCCTGACGAAACATCACGTCAATAAAAAAACAAGAGGCCGCCATGAGCATCGACACCCTGCGCCAGGAATTGCGGACCTATTACGCCGGCCGCTCCTACCAGGCCTTGGGCGGCGAGCAGTTCAGGAGCCCCTTCTGGGAACGGATGGATGCCTACGCGGCGGCGCATCCGGGGCTCACCGCCATGCAGTTGAAGGCCGCCCAGTATGAGATGCTCGCCGAGCACTTCCAGCCGGTCCTCTTTCCCCACTCCCCGTTCTTTTCGGAAATGGGCCTTACCGTCGCGGAGAGCGACGGCATTCCTTTCTTCAGCGCCGGCGGCTGGTTGTTCAGGCGGAACCAGCACCTGTTCTCCGACCAGGCCCCCGCCGAACATGAACAGTACACGCAGGCCGATTCGGCGGGTATTCATCTGTCCTATTTCTATCCCGACATCGACCACCACTGCTGCTCGTATTCGACCATCCTCAAAACCGGGCTGGGCGGCATTTATGCCCGGACGGAAGCCGCCCTGAACGCCTGCACCTGCCCGGCGGAAACCGAGTTCGTGGACGCCGCCCGGCGCGGCCTCCTGGCGGTCAAAAGAATCGGTGAAAAATTTGCCGCCGCCGCGCGTGCGCAACTGGCGGCGGGGGCCGGCGACCCGGAGCAGCGCCGCTTTCTGGAGCTGATCGCCAAGACCGCCGGGGAAGTCCCCTGGCGCCCGCCCGCCACCTTCTACGAAGGGCTGGCCGCACTGTGGTTCCTGCATGAGGTGTGCGCCGTCGTCGACGGGGTCCGGATCTATGTGCTGGGACGCCCCGACCACCTGCTGGGGGAGTTGTACCGCCGCGACGTGGCGGACGGACGCCTCACCCCGGACGACGCCTACGACCTCCTCTGCCGCTATCTGCTCTACACCGACAGCAAGTGCGACCTCACGAAGCCCGCCGACGCCTCCTTCAACCGCCAGGAACTCGGCGGCACCCTCATCCTCGGCGGCTGCGACGACACCGGCGCGGCGCTCTGCAATGACCTGACCTTCATGGTGTTGCGGGCCCACCGCGAGCTGAAGCTCATCTACCCCAAAATCCACTGCCGCATCAGCGCCGCGGCCGATCCGCAATTCCTGGATGCCGCCAACCGCGAGTTCCTCAGCGGCCGGAACGTCATTTCCTTCCTGAACGACGACGGCATCATTCCGGCCCAGGTCAAGGCGGGAAAACGGCTGGAGGATGCCCGCAACTACGTCGCCGGCGGCTGCTGGGAGGTCATGCTAGAAAGCTGCGAGCATTCCGCTGGCGCCAACTGCTATTTCAATCTTGCCCGCATTCTGGACCTGTCCGTCCATCCCCATCCGGAAGTCACCGCCAAAACCGGGGTTGCCTGCGACCCGGTCGACGGCGCCACCACGTTCGAGGCCATCTACCAGACGGTCATGGCAAACGCGGTGCGCGCCCTCCGGCAGATGTGCGGGCTCATTGAGAAGCATGGCCGCGCCTGGCCGCAGGTCAATCCCTCGCCCTTCTTTTCGGCCTGCCTGTCCGGCTGCCTGGAGAGCCGCCGGGACTACACGGCGGGCGGCGGGCGTTACAACCCCCACGCCGTGCCGCTGGCCGGGTTCGCCATTTTCGTTGATTCGCTGCTGGCCATCCGCGCGCTCTGCTTTGAGGGCGGCAAGCATCCATTGGCGGAACTGCTGGCCGCGGTGCGCGCCAACTGGGAGGGGCACGAGGCGCTGCGGGCCGCCGCCCTGGCCGCACCGCATTTCGGCGACAACACCGCGGCCTCCAATGAACTTGCCCGGCGCATCCTCAACGACCTCTATGACCAGACCCGCGACCAGAAGAACGAACGCGGCGGCCCCTTCCAACTCGGCCTCTACAACTACCGCGACATCATTGATTGGGCCAAAGTGACCGGCGCCACGCCGGACGGCCGCCGCGCCGGCGACTATCTCACCCAGGGGCTGACGCCGTCCCGGCTCCACCAGTCCCTCGACATCACCTCGGCCATCAACAGCGGCGCGGCGCTGGAACTGGACAAGTTCCCGGCCGACTCGGTGCTCACCGTGTCCCTGCCCCTGAACGGCGTGAACCTGTCCGTGCTGGCGCAGGTCGAACGCGTGTACGCGAAGGCGGGGATCGGCATGCTGCAACTGAACTGCATCGACCGGGCGCAGCTGCTCGACGCCCAAAAACATCCGGAACGGCACCCGGACCTGGTCGTCCGGCTCTACGGCTACTCGGCGCGCTTCGTCAACCTGAACGCCGAGATGCAGGAGGAATTTCTCAGCCGCAACCTCTACCGCGGCGCATCTTGAATGACCGCCATGGCTCTCCGCGAACTCCGCGGTTCCGCGTGAGATTCGAGGAGCGAGCGAAAGCGGCAAAGGAATTGCCGCACTCCAGAACGGCGCCAACGGAGACGTGTCGCCGCCGGCTCACCCCAAAAAGGTGTTGTCCAGCAGACGGGTGGCGCCGAAGAAGGCGGCCACGGCGAGCACGGCGGGCTCGGAGGCCTCGGCCAGTTCGCGCAGGTCGTGGCGGGAGCGCAGCTCCACATAATCGGGCCGGCCGCCAGCAGCGGTGATCGCGTTATGGGCCACGGCGCACAGCACCGCGCCGTCCCGTTCGCCGGCGGCATAGGCGGCCTCGGCGGCGCGGACCCCGCGCGAGATGGCGACGGCGCGCCGGCGTTCATCGGGCGACAGGTAAACATTGCGCGAGCTCATGGCCAGGCCGTCGGCTTCGCGGTGGATCGTGCCGATCCGGACGTCCACCGGGAAATTGAGGTCGCGGACCAGCCGCTGCAGGACCAGCGCCTGCTGGGCGTCCTTTTGGCCGAACACCGCCACGTCGGGCAGCACGGCGTTGAACAGCTTGGCCACCACCGTGGTGACGCCGCGGAAATGGCCGGGGCGCCGGGCGCCGCAGAGCGGCTGCGAGAGCTGTTCCTCGGTCACCCAGACCGACGCATCAGCCGCATACATCTCCGCGGGTTCGGGGGCAAAGATGGCGTCCACGCCGGCTTCGCGGCAGAGGGCGGCGTCGCGCTCAAAGTCGCGCGGATAGCGGGCCAGGTCCTCGGTGGGGCCGAACTGGGTCGGATTGACGAAAATGCTGACCACGACCACGGCGCAGTCGGCCTTGGCCAAAGCGACCAGGGAGAGGTGGCCGGCATGCAGGTAGCCCATGGTCGGCACCAGGCCGATGGTCTGGCCGGCGCGGTGCCACTGGCGGGCCGCGGCCTGCATCTCGGCAATGGTGCGAAAGACATGCATGGGGTCAGCGCAAGTCGGGCAACACAAAGTGCTGCATCACCGGCCCGGTATAGATCTGGCGCGGCCGCTGGATCTTGAACTCCGGATCTTCCATGGCTTCCTTCCACTGGGCGATCCAGCCGGGCAGGCGGCCGATGGCGAACATCACCGTGAACATGCTGGACGGAATGCCCATCGCCTGGTAGATGATGCCGCTGTAGAAGTCGACGTTCGGGTACAGCTTGCGCTCGGCAAAGAAATCGTCCGCCAGCACCCGCTCTTCCAGTTCCTGGGCAATGGCGAGCAACGGCGTCTTCACCTCCAGGGTGTCCAGCACCTCGGAGCAGGTCTTCTTGATGACCCTGGCGCGCGGGTCGTAGCTCTTGTACACCCGATGGCCGAAACCGGACAGGACGAAACGGTCCTTTTTGTCCTTGGCGCGCTCGAGGACCTTTTTGACGTCGCCACCCTCACGATGGATCGATTCCAGCATCTCGATCACCTGCTGGTTGGCACCGCCGTGCAGCGGCCCCCACAGGGCGCAGATGCCGGCCGCCACCGCGGCGTACAGGTTGACGCGGGCGCTGCCAACCAGCCGCACCGTCGAGGTCGAACAGTTCTGCTCATGGTCGGCGTGCAGGATCAGCAGCACGTTCAACGCCTTGACCATCACCGGGTTCGGCTCGTACGGGCACACCGGCGAGGAAAACATCATGTTCAGGAAGTTGGCACAGTATTTGAGGTCGTGCCGCGGATAGACAAACGGCTCGCCCGCCGACTTCTTATAGGAGAATGCCGCGATGGTGCGCAGCTTGGACAGCAACCGGGTAGTGGTGAAGTCGAGCTCCTCCTCCGGACTGTCCTGGGACAGTTCGGGATAGAAGGAGGACAGGGAGACGACCATCGCCGAAAGGATGGCCATGGGATGGGCGTGCTCGGGATAGTTCTTGAAGAACTGGCACATGTCCTCATGGAGCATGGAATGCCGGGTGAGCAGCCCGGAAAAGCGGTCGTTCTCCTGGGGGCCCGGCAGCCGGCCGTGAACCAACAGGTAGGCCACCTCGACAAAGCGCGACTTCTCGGCCAGTTCCTCGACCGGATAGCCACGATAGCGCAGAATGCCCTTCTCGCCGTCGAGAAAGGTGATCGCGCTCTTGCAGGCGGCGGTATTCTTGTAACCGTAGTCGAGCGTGACCAGGCCGGAATCCCGGCGCAGGTTCTGGATGTCCAGACCGCGTTCCCCCTCCGTCCCTTCCACGACCGGCAACGGATAGACGTTACCTTGGTAGTGAAGGTCGGCGGTGTCGACTTTGGTGGCGGCTGGCACCATGGCGCGGCTCCCTTGGGGGCGTCAGGCCTTGGTGATGCTGCCGCTACGGATGCAGGCGGTGCAGACGTTCAAGTGCTTGACCGTGCCGGCCTCATTCACCTTCACCCGCTGGACATTGGGCGAAAAGACACGGGTGACATTCTTCACCACGTGGGTGCCGATGCCGCCCTTCTTCTTGGGCATACCGCGCCGGGTGATGGATCCGCCGACGACCTTGCCCTTGCCGCAAATTGCGCAGACCTGGCTCATGACTCCACCTCATCTCAAAGGCCGCGGCCCACTGACGGACCGCGCACCGGTTGATTGCCTGTTCCGCCCGTCTCCGGTGAGCATGAAAGTGGGATGGCCGGGACTCGAACCCGGGACCACCGCATTAAAAGTGCGATGCTCTACCGACTGAGCTACCATCCCATCGGCAAGCCGGAACGGACAAGCGGATAACTATACCCCGGCAAATTGCGGTTGCAACCGGAACAGGAAAGCCGGGGCGGCGGCGGTTTTGTCCAAGCAGAGACCGCCGATGCCGCGCCCTGCCGACAGCCTGAAGGCTGGCCTCAAACAGGGGCGCCTTTCGTTTGAGTTAACGCTTTAGCGGGTGGCTGTGACCCCAACCCGACATAGCCGGAACCAAAACGAACATCGAACATTCAACGCTCAACATCCAACATGGATGATTTCAACGTTGGACGTTGAATGTTCGACGTTGAATGTTCAATTTAAAATCTTGCGCATCTTGCAACAGATTTCACTCGTAAGATACTAACGGTTCCTTATTCGTGTTTGGGTGCCGGATGGCGCCCCGCCCCGATCAGGCCAGCGGAACCCGCAGTTGCCGGGCCGGGCGCCCGGGGGCGTCGAGGCGCCACAGCAGGGTGCGGGCCCCCTCCTCGCCGAGCCGGCGCCCCGGCACCGGCAGGGTGCGCCAGTTCAAGTCCAGCAACGGCTCCGCCTCGAAGCGGCCGATGGAGGCCAACCGCAGTTCCCGCAAATCACGGGTCCGCCGCAACCCGGTCAAAACGGCGGTCAGCAGTCCGGTGTTGATGCCGAACAGGGCGTCGGCCCGGGCCAGAAATTCCGCGTCCCCGGGCTCCGGCGCATCCGGACGGATCAGGCGGCGGCAGGCTTCCGGAACCCGGTGCTTCCGCAGGGTTTCCATGAAACCGCGTTCCCGGCTTTGGTTTGACGAACAGTCGCTGAACAGGGTGATCACGGCAAACCGGCGGCAGCCCGCGGCCAGGAACTCTTCGGCCACCTGACGGCCGGCGGCGACGTCCTCCATCATCACCTGGTCGTGTTGCCAGCCGGCCAGTTCGCGGCCGACCAGCACCACCGGGATGAAGCTCTTGCGCCGGTGCCGCGGTTCGGGCAGCCGGTACGCCGAGCCCGGCGGCAGCGCCTGCGGATAGAGCAGGATGCCGTCCACCTCGCGGTACTGCATCTGGCGGATCGCCTCGTCCTGCAGGGCCAGCGAGTTCTCGCAGGTCTCGACCAGGGGGCGGAACGGGGTGCCGCGCAGCACCGCCTCAACCCCTTCCAATATGCTGCCCAAAAACAGGTCGACGGTATTGGCAAACACCACGCCGAGGGTGTGGGTCCGCCCCGTGTTCATGCTTTGACTGAGGTAGTTGGGGCGATACCCCGCGGCCGCCGCGGCATCCAGGACCTTGCGCGCCGTCGCGGCCGTGATGCGGAATTCGCCGGCCCGGCCGCTCAGCACCCGTGAGACGGTGCAGACCGATACCCCGCACAATTCGCTGAGCTTGCGGATGTTCATCTCGTATCAAAAAACTCATTTTGCGGTGTGGTCAGAATTGGGGGGCGATGCCGGCCGAATTTCGGTGCCCCGGCACCAATACCAGGCGCTGGCGCCGGCCGGAATGGCACACCGGACATCGGCGGCGGGGAGGCCCGGACAGAGAGGATTGGTGCGAATCCGGCAATCTACCGCCAGTTTTCCCGGATTGTGGGCGTGGAGCCAAATCCCGCCGTCGGCAGCCTGCCCGCCCCATTCCAGGCGCACCTGTTCCTGGTCCGCCAGCAGCAGGTTGCCGGCGAAGAACGGTCCCGCGGCCAGCCCCGGTTCCAGAGTTGCGTCCAGCCGGCTGTCCTGGGCTTCCATGACGGTCAGGCGTCCGTCCCACCAGCGGCCGCAGCTCCAGCGGTCATTGACCCCGCGCACGACCAGCGGCAGGGGGTCGTGCCGGTTGGCGGTGGCCACGCTCCCGGTCACCGCCCGCTGCGCGGGATCGGCCGCCGCAACGGGAGGCCAGCCGGCGGAGAGCAGGCGGCCCGTGTCCAGCCGCAGGCCGGGCGCCGGCGCCACATAGGCGGCCCGCAACCCGTCCAAAGCACCGCCGTCCCGGACCTCCCCCTGATGCAGAACGACCAGGTAGCGGCAGGACAATTTGCCGCCCGCCGGCAGCGCCCGGACCGGGTGGCGCAGTTCCACAAATTCGCGATGCTTGGAGTCGCCGGCCACCGCCAGGCCGAGCCCGTAGGCGGTGCCGTCCAGGGGCAGAACGGCGAGGTTGCCGATGGCGTTCGGCCACAGCAGCAGGCCGCCGTCCGGGGCCAGCACGGCCTCCGCCCGCCACTGCGGGTCGTCGGCCGGCAGGGCCCGGGTGACCAGGCCGCCCGGGGCGGCCACGCGCCAGCTGGCGCGCCAGCCTGGCGCCAGCGCCCGGATCAGGGCCAGCCGCAGGGCGACCAGGCCCGGCCGGTCGCCGGCAAAGGCGAGCGGCGCCTTGGCTTCCAGCGTCCACTCCACAAGCATCGCGGTGTCGCCGCCGGGGGCCGGCCGGAAGGTGGTCAGCGTCGTCCAGGAACGGGCCCATGAGCCGGGCGTGTCGAAGGTGTAGGTGGTGACGTTGGCGTCGCCGCCAGCCCGGGCAATGCGGAGTTCGCCGGCGTCATGGTCCTCGGTCGTGCCGTCGGCAAACCGCAGCAGCGGCGACGGATGGAAGTACTTGACCGGCTGGACAATGCCGGTCTCGATCACCCGTGGCACCAGGTCGCGCAGATTGCGCATCACCCCGAGCTGGCCGGCCGCCTCGCCGGTGTGCCAGTAGCTGTGGGGCCAGTACAGGCCGCGCTCGTCCGCATCGAAGGTCGGCGGCGGCACCGTCAGGTTGCAGATGGTGTTCTGGTTGTCGGCGCACATGCCCATCATGAACCGCCCGTCCTCGACCAGGAACCGGCTGGACAGCGCCTGGCGGCCGGCCGCATCCGTCACCTGCAGATGCCATTCATGATTGCGCGCCATCAGCACCGGCTCATCCACCGTCCACCGGCGGCCGTGCGGGCGCCAGACCCGCAGCGGTTCCCGGCCGCTGAACAGGGTCACGGTGGCCAGCTCCGCCGCGGCCTCCACCTCGGCATGGACCAGGGCCCAGGCGGCCCCCCGGATCAGCACCCCCTCGCCGGGGCCGCGGTTGACCCCGAAGTCGGTGTTCAAGCGCCAGTTGCGGATGAGCGGGCCGTTGCCGGCGGTGGCGGCATGGTGGGCGTCCTCCAGTTGTTCCAGGCGGGCCGCCGGAATGACCGTGACCCAACCGTTGGCGGCCTGCCGGATGCCGGCCGGCGTGGTGAAGTCGCCGGCCGCCCGCGGAAACGGGCCGTAACCGGCGGCCAGCAGCTCGGCGAACAGCTTCCGGTCGTCTTCGATGACGCGGCCGGTGCCGTCCAGCGTCACCACGTCAAAGCCGCGCCAGAAGCGCTGATACCACGGGGGGATGGCGTTGCGGCCCGGAGTGGCCAGGGTCGGCATGGCCCCCCGCCCGCCAGCCAGCTGGCCGCCCAGGTAATGCCAGAACAGCTCATAACCGTTGTCCAGTTCGGCGGGCGGCGGCGGCTGCGCAACATGCTGGAAGACATACCCCGCGACCGTGCCCCAGCTCTGGGGGTGGTCGGGACGCGGCGGGCCGGCGGCCGCGTAGCGCGCCGTGAAGCGGACGCCGGGCACGGCGCGGAAGCTGCTGTCCGACAGCCGCGCGCACTCCGCCCGGAAGGCATCCCAGCGCGGCGGGTCCAAACGGGCGGCGTCTTCGGTGAAGACCAGGAAGTCCAACCCGGCGGCCCGGGCGGCGCCGCACAGGTCGGCGGGGGCGTGGGGGGCGCCGGACACGGTGGAACGGGCGCCGATCAGGCCGCGCCGCGCCGGCAGCGCCGGCGGCACCGCCGCCCCGACATCAAACGGTTTTTCAAAACCGGCCACGAGCCCGGCCGCGTCCGGAACCGGGGTGCCCGGAACAAACAGCCACAGTTCCGCCACCGCGGCCGTCCGGGCGGCGCCCGGAACGGCGTTGAAGGCCAGCTCCAGGGTGCCGGCCGCCGTCACCGCTTCGGCGGGCACCGCAAATTCCAGCCAGGCCGGCCCGCGGCCATCCGCCAGCCGGGGCGGGCGCCACGGCCCGGCCACCGCGCGGCCGGCGGCCGTGAGGGCGACGGACGCCCCCTCCCCCGCCTGGAACGCCCACAGCAAAATGGCGCCGCGGCAGGCCCGGCGCGGCGGCAAGCCGTCGAAACGGTAGGTCAGGGGGCCGGGGCCGAAGGCACGGGCATTGGCGCCCGTGGCGTGAAAGACGACGTGGGTGTCGCTACGCACCGGCCAGGATGGCGCCCCCCCGGGGAGCCAGCCCCGGCCCCGGTCCGGACGGTACGGCAGGTCGGACAGGGCGCCGCAGTCCACATACCCCGCCACGCCATGCCCGGAGGGGATGCGGCGCCGCAGGACATCGTCCAGCCAGGACGCCTTGTCGGGAGAGACGGCAACCGCACTGCCCGGCGGCGTTTCCGGAACGGCAGCCGCGGGCAGCGGGGCCGGCCGGAACCCGGCGGCGCGGCCTTCCGCCACCAGCCAGTCCAACAACTGCCCCATCAGTTGCCGGCCGTTGCCGGCCTCCATCACAAAACCGTCGGCCAGGGACCAGTGGTAGGCGTCAAAGAGGTAATACTGCGAGGAGGTGGCGAACAGGGCCAGGCGCCCCTTGCCCAACGGGCGCACCGCCAGCAGCGGCGGGGCCGAAGCGTACGCGCCGGGCGTCGTCTGGCCGGCGGCGCAGGCCTGATACGGAATGCTACGGCACGCCGCGCCGCCCCGGACCAGCACCTGCCAGTCGGACGAGACGCGCATGGTGTGGGTGACGAGGTAGGCGTCGGTGAAGTCGATCGGCACCCACAGGAAGGGAATACCCCGGGTCGCGGGATGCGGCGTGATCCCGTCAACGCGCAGATAGCGGTAACCCAGCACCCGCGAGATCGTCCGCTGGTTGGCGGGATCGCGCGGCTGTTCGTTGAGCAGTTCGGCGCCCAGCGGCTGCAGCCAGGGATTGAGCTGGCGGACAAAGTCCTCAACCCCGTAGTAGCTCGGCGCCGGCAGCAGCAGAAAGGCGCCGCCGTCCCGCACGTACCGCTCAATGGCGGCGCCGAGGCGGGCGTCAATGGCGCGGGTGCCGGCATGCAGCTGGGGCATCATGCCGATCACCACCGGGAACTGGCGCAGCCGTGCCTCGTCGGTGGTCTGGTAGCAACCGAAATGCAGGTCGAACCCCAGGCGGCGATAGGCTTCCAGCGCCTTGGGTTCGATGGTGGTCAGCCCCTGCTTGGCCAGATCCTCCGAGGCCAGGCACAGCACCGGGGTCAGGGCCGTGGCGGCAGGCCGGGCGACCGGCACGGTTTTGGCCGGCGCCCGCACGGCCGGCGCGCAACCGCCGGCCAGCGCCAGCACAACCGCCGCGACCAGCGCCGCCGCCACCAGGTGGATTGGCTTGAACGGGTTTCGTCCCGTCGGGACCGAACAGATTGCAGCCAAGATGGCAAAGGCTGGATTATCCTGAGGCGGCAGCCTCCCTCGGAGTGCCGGCGGCTTCGACGCCGCCCTGGTATTGTCTTCTCTCTCATCCCACCCCGAGCGGCCGTCGCAGCCGGCCGATAGGAGGGCGGCGTGGGCACCCGCCGTCACTCCAAGGCGCCGGCCGGCGCAGGGAACAAAACCGTTGAGTTCTGCCAAACTCCAGAGGCCGGCAGGAAGGCCTGCCCCACGCTCCAAGCGCTCGTCCTTCGGCGTTCCAGTGAGTTTCATGGCGTCGCCTCCAGGGTGGGCTGGTGTTCCAGGCGGTAACGGCGCGGGGCATCGGCCTCCACTATATGCCAGCTGCGGCCGGCCTGGGCCTGGGAGGCGAAACGGCACTGGCCGTCCGCCCCCAGCCAGCGGACGGTGCCCGCCGGCAACCCCGTCACGGCCAGGCACAGGCGGTGCCCGCGCCGGTCAGGGAAATGCGCATCAAGATCCACCTCAAACGGATAGGTGCATCCGGTCAGGTCCAATTCCCGGGCCAGGGCGCGCCGGCCGCCGGCGGCCGTGACCAGCTCCGGCAGCAGGGTGCGGGCAAAGGCGGACTCCGCACCGGGCTCCGTCGCATCGACGGCCAGCAGGTAGTGGATGGTGAAAACGCCCGTGGCGCGTTCCTCCGGCAGCAGGCGGCACTCCCAAAAAACAGTCAGCTCCTTGTCCGTGAGGAAGAGGCGGCAGCGCAGGGGGCGCGGCGGCCCCAGCAGCACCAGGCCGGCGGTGCCGGCGCCGCCGTTGCCGATCTCGATGCCGCCCGCCTCATCCCCCGCCTCGAAACGGCAGGCGGGGCCGGCGGCGGCGAAGCGCAGGTAATGGCTGTTGTCCCACTCCTTGCCCGGGGGCGGCGGCTCCGGGCAGTGCGGCACGGCCCCGGCCGGCAGCTGCCGCGCCGGCTCCGTCATGGACGCAATCCGCAGTCCCGGCAGCCGGTAATGGGAATTGGAGGCGAAGGTGAGCCACTCCGGGCGCGGCCAGTCCGCCGCCAGCCGGAACGACTTGCGCACCTCCACCAGCACCGGGGCATGGGCCGCCCAGCGCCAAACGACGTACGCATCCCCGCCCGCCGCGCCGGGCGCCGGCCGCAGGATGCGCGTGGGCGTCACCGGCCGGCCGTGCCACTGCTGGAGCGTCCGCGCATCATTGTCCACCTGTTCGCCGGCCACGACATCGAAGAACGCCTGGGCGTCGGCGCCGCAGAAGGGAAACACGCGCCGGTGGTCGTTGAGGTAGTGCGGCCGCCCGTCCGGTCCCTCCAGGATGGCGCTGGGATGATGGACGTTGAAGGAGCCGATGATGCCCGAGATCTCCTGGCGCGGCATGAATTCAGAATAGGGCAGCGCCGGGGTGATCCGCAGGTAGTCGCCCCAGGCGGCGCCCAGGGTGACGAAGCCGAACATCTCATAGGTTTGGCGGCCGACGCCGAGGAAACCGCCCGCGGCCGGCTGCATGGGGTTGACGTAGTTGTTCATGTTGTCCGAGCCGACATGCCCCCAAAACTCGCGGCACCGGGTGTGCAGGGGGAAGGTGGCGTGCAGCCGGCCGCCGGCGGCGTCGCGCGCCGTCAGGTGCAGGCGGTGGTCGCGCCAGACAACGAACCGGATCTCCCGCTCGAACACCGGCGTGCCGGGGGTGAACCGGGCCATGACCTCGGCGCCGTCCCACAGCGTCACCTCCGTCAGCGGCGCCGGCGCCGTGATGCGGATGGCGGCCCGGAGCCGGTCACCGGCCTGCCAGCCGGCCCACAGCCCCTCCCATTCGTCATCGATGACGCCGTCCCCGAGCCAGCAGAAGCGTTCCAGCAGCGGGCCGTCCGAGACAAAGCTGTCC
This sequence comes from Lentisphaeria bacterium, assembly GCA_041651315.1. Taxonomy (GTDB): domain Bacteria; phylum Verrucomicrobiota; class Lentisphaeria; order Oligosphaerales; family CAITYL01; genus CAITYL01. The sequence goes on from JBAZJM010000091.1 coordinate 12,477, forward strand.
CGACGGTTGCGGCGCAGGGCGTCAAAGGGGGCGCGCCCCGGCGGCGCCAGCACCCAGGTCTCCGGCCCCCCGGCCCGGCCGCTGACGGCCACCGGCGAGACAAACTGCTTGGAGGCCACCAGGTTGCGGTAGAGCGCATGCCACTCCGGCGTGTCCGCGTACTCGATCAGGTTGTAACCGCCGTAGCGTTGCGGCGGCAGCCGGTTCGCCAGCGGCGTCCGCAGCAGGCTGGCACAGCCGCCGAGGGGAACCCAGACATTTTCCAGCAGGGTGGAAACCGGATAATGCCGGTCGTGGGCGGGCAGGGTTTCCGGGCTGATGACGGAGCTGAAGACCCCCTCGTCGTCCAGCAGTTCATAGCCCGGCTGCACCTGCAAGCCCTGGCCGGAGACGGCACGGGCCGTCGCCAGGACAGCGCGCCAGCCCTCCGGGGTCAGGGCGTCATATTGCCCCAGCGGCAGGGCCAGGTGATAGCCGTCGGCCCGCCAGCGGGCGGCCAAGTCGCGAAGCGCGGCCGGCTCCAGGCTGGCCGGCCCGATCCACACCCGGTGCGGCACGGCCCGCCGCCACTGGCGGAGTTCGCCGCCCGCCACCGGCCGGAAGGAAAACGCCGCCGGCTTGAACACCAGGCCGTCGCCCACCGCGGCGCGCGCCGCACGCACGGCGGCGGCGCCCAGCCGGCGGTTGCGCGGGGTGCCGGCCAGCCAGCGCAGGGCGTTGCAAAAGAAGCGGAACCCCGCGCCCCCGCGCTGTTCCAGCAGGTACCCTTGGAACCGCCAGATGTACCCGTTCACCAGCCAAAACGGCGCCGAAGCGGGGAACAGCACCACGCGCCCGCGGCCAATCTCCGCCGCCGCCGCGACGACCGGATCCGCAATGTCGGCCTCGGAAGAGTTGTGGTAGCCGTTGCCGCCGCCGCGGTAGGTGCGGCTGACGATTTCCGGCCCGCCCCGCAGCAGCGGCTGCCAGGCCACGGGGCCGGCCGGATCCGCCACCAGGGTCAGATGCTGCGTGCCGTGCCCGGCCTCCACCAGCAGCCCCAGCCCGGCCGCGCCGGCCAAACTGAAACACGGGTTGCCAACCCAATGGAACGGCAGGATCCGGCTTTCGTAACAGCGCGGGAACCGTTCCTCCGCCACCGTGGCGCCGGGGGCGGGTTCCAGCCGGTTGAAGCAGGCGCGGAGCCCCCAGTCCGCCAGCAGCTCATTGAGCGGCCCCTCGGTCTTGCCGTAGCACTCGGTGAACATCGCCAGCAGGCTGCCACCGGTCCGAACGAACTCCTTCAGCCACGAGCTCTTGCGACGGAACTCGGGCAGGTCGTCCAGGGCATGCCCCGGCACCGGAGAACGCAGCAGGACGACAACCTGAAAATGGGCCAGCCAGGCCCGCCGCAGGTCCGCGACATAACAGGAACGGCACTGAATGCCGGCCGCGGCAAAACGCTCCCGCAGCCGCGGGTCGAGAAAATCGCCCAGGGCGCCTTCGCCGCTGTCCGCGGCCAGCAGCAGGACGGAGAGCGGGCGGGACTGGCGGACGGGCGGCATGGGCGGCATGGGCGGCATGGGCGGCATGGGCGGCATCCTCTTGGGGCGGGTGCATGACAATTTTGTTGGTTGGGAACCCCCTTTTGAGGAAAGGCGGTTCCCAAGCCCTCCGTCAAACCTGTTTGTGCCTTAACGCGGAGGGGCGCTTCCGCCACAAGCACTCTTCTCTGATTTTTATTTTGCCAGAAAAGCTTGTGGCGGAAGCGCCCCTCCGGTTTAAGATCCAAACGTTTTAGGAAGGGGTTTGGGGAGCACCCTTTTCCAAAAGGGTGGCCCCAACATCATCCGAAAAAACTGTCATACACCCCTGGGGCTTGGGGCGTCGGACTTGCATTTTTTTCTACCCCTATCATATTTAGGATAACCAGTTATTCAAGTCCTCCCGCATATTTTCCCCCCCCGTCCGCAACGCTCCCCGCTCCCCAACCACCACC
>JBAZJM010000092.1:0-14341 GCA_041651315.1 Lentisphaeria bacterium
AAGCGCGGCTCGGTGCGCTGCGGGAGCCGGCGGAAGACGGCGAGAAAGAGGGCGAAGGCGGTGGTGCTGGTCACCCACCAGCCGGCGTAATTGCGCAGCGGCACGCCGAAGAAGGGGCCGGCGACCTCCCAGCTCCAGAAGCCGGCGCGCACCATCAGCGGGTCGAGCACCACGTCCCAGGCGGTCATGACCAGGCCGGCCAGGGCGGCCAGCCCGGCGGCCCGGCGTGTGCCCTGCCAGCCGGCGGGCAGCAGCCGTTCGGCGACCAGCAGGGCGGGGTACATCATCATGAACCAGGAGGCCGGGATCAGCCAGGGCACGAGGCCGAGGAACATCGGCCCCAGCCTGTCGCTGTAATGATAGGGGCCGTAGACCCAGCCGGTGCCGGCACCGACCGTTTCAAACGCCAGGCTGACGACGAAGACCAGCGCCAGCAGGACGCCGGCCGGCTTCCAGCCCAAGCGCCGGCCGGCATGGGCCACCGCGAAGAGGAAGCCGGCCACCGCGGCCACGGGAACGATGGCGTCCGGCGGCCGGACCCCCGCCAGCATGGCGGCCACGGTGCCGCCCAACAGCAGCAGGAACACGGTCAGCAACAGGGGGCAAAGACGCGGCGGCATGGCGGCGGGGATTCCTGGGGGGGGGGCGGTAGGGGCAAGCGGCTGCTTGCCCTGATTTAAAATATTTTGTCCACTTTAGCGCCGGAGGGCCGCAGGGACAAGGCGGTGGGCAACCGTCGATTGCAATCGACCGCAGTCGGGCGCAGTCGATTGCGGTCGATTGGGGGGGCTGTAGCCGCGGCTGTGTCAGCCGCGCGGCAGGGCCGTAAGGTGAAGTGGGGCACCCATTGGGGGGGCGCCTGGCACAGGCGCCGCTACAGGGGAGGGTTCTGTCTTTGACCGGTCACTCCCGCTCCCTGCGGTCGCTGCGTTCCCGGCTCTGAAGAACCAGAGGGGCCGTAGGGACGGGTGATGGGCGTAGGTGATGGGGCGTATTAGGGCGGCGTCGAAGCCGCCGACACTCCACGGAGGCTTTCGCCTCAGGTTCATGGGGCACGTTTCACGTGTCACGCCCGGTCACGGGGTGACGCCGCTGACTTCCAGGCGGGCGTCATGCTCGCGCACCTGGTCGGCCCAGGGGTGGTTGGGCCAGGTGCTGAGGAAACGACGGTACCACTCGCGGGCCAGGCGCGGGTTGTGTTCCTTTTCATAGCAGAGCCCGATCCAGAAATAGATCTTGTCGCGCCGCGGATAGGCGGGGAAGTATTGCGGGAGGGGTTCGAGGGCGGCGCGGGCCTCCGGATACTGGAGCATGTGCATGCGGATGCGGCCGCCGGTGACCACGGCGCGGGCGGCCCAAGGGCGGTCGCGGTGCTTGTAGCCCTGGTTGACCAGCAGATTGCCGATCGGCACCAGGGCGGAGACGCACAGGGCGAAAATGACGATGAAGACAAGGAAACCTTTCATCGGGGAGGTGTTCCTTTGGGCGGGGTGATCTTGGTGCTGTGCAACCGGTTGCCGCACAGGCGGTAGGTCTGTCCTTCGCGGGCCCAGCGGTGGGGGGCGGCGGCGGCTTCGAGCTCGGTCATGAAGGCGTCGTCATGTCCGGGGTGGTGATGGGTGACGACGAGGGTGCCCACGCCGCACTCGGCGGCCAGGTCGCGCCCCTGTCGCCAGGTGCCGTGGCCCCAGTCGGGGAAGAGGGCGTGTTCCTGGTCGGTGAAGAAGCCGTCGACGGCGGCCAGGCCGGCCGGATACGGTTTGGAGAAGAGGTCGGGCAGGACGCCGGTGTGGCGGGCGGCGGCCAGATCGACGTCGGTGGCGAAGACCAGGGCGTTGGCGCCGTCGTCGCACCGGTAGCCGGTGCAGCCCTGGGGATGGGGGAGCGGCCCCCAGCTCAGGGTCAGGCCCTGGCGTTCGAGGAAGCGGGTGCCCTGTTCCGGCAGCACCTCAAAGCTGACCTTGGCGGGCACCTTGTGGAAGGGCACGGGATGGAAGGGGGCGCCGAGCAGCCGTTCAAAGACCTGAGGCAGGTCTTGGTGCACGCTCCAGAAGCGCACGGCGCAGTCGGGCAGATACAGCGGCGGCCAGACCGGCAGGCCGTTGAGATGGTCGAGGTGCAGGTGGGTGAGGAAGACGTCGAGTTCGCGTTCGCCGCGCCACAACAGGTCGATGGCGGCCGGATAGGCGCCGGTGCCCAGGTCGAAGAGCAATGGCGGGCGGCCGTCGCGCCGGACTTCGGCGCAGGTGGTGTGGTTGCCGAAGGCGGTGCTGGGGTGAATGGGGGCCAGATTGCCCCGCACCCCCCAAAAGGTCATTTGCAGCCCTGGTCCGTCCACATCCGGCATTCTGGCGCGCTCCGGGACGGCGGGCGGAAGAGCTGGAAAACCGCCCCAACACCGTCAGGGTTACTAAAGACGCGCCGCGCCGTTTTGCAAGCCTGTGCGGTGGAAAAAAACGGCACCTGGCACAGGCGGGGGGCGAATGGGGCGGTTAGGTTTGGATTATTCACCAACCTGTAGCTCTGGGCTTGTAGCCCGGCGGAACGTCTCCGCCGCGCCACAAGCGCTCAGCTACAGCACACGCCGATCCGTTCTCATGAACATTCCAGGTTGGCGGCTAGCCGTGACATGTGACGGAAAAAGCTCACACACATTGGGGGGATGACATCGTTGTCGGAATCGGTATCGGTATCGGTATCGAATGGCCTTGGTTGTTTGATGAGCCAGGGGATGGAGAGTTTTGATCGATACCGATGCCGATACCGACCCCGACAAACGTCGAATCATCCACGTTGGAGGTTGAAGGTTCGATGTTCGATTTGCTTCCGGCTATGCCGGGGTGGGCTCCATGGGATGGGCGGCGGGCGGTTTTTTTCTGGCGTCCTGTATATTAGCCGGCATGACACAAAGCCGGGCATGGCGGATGCGGATCATCGGCCTGGTGCTGGCCGGTTTTCTGCCGGCGGCCCTGCTGGCGCCGTGGCTATGGCGTTTGGAGGAGCTGACCGGAGACTGGCGGTTGGCGTTCCGCCACTGGGTGGGCCGGGCCGTTCAGCTGGAGCAGCCGGGGAGCGCCGAGGTCTGCCTGATCGGGATTGACGAGCCGGCCCTCAAGGAGTTCGGCAAGTTTGGCAGCGGCGCCTGGGCGGTGCGCGAGCCGTTCCTGCGGCTGGCCCCGGTGCTGGTGTATTTCAAGCCCAGCGTGGTGGCCTTTGACCTGCTGTTCCGGCCGGCGGGCGAGGGGGGGGCGGCGGCGGCCGACAACCGGCCCCCGGCGGTCGCCCTGGGGCCGGAACTGCCGGCGCCGGACCCGCAGACCCTGCTGCGGCTGTCACGTTATGCCGCGCTGGAATCGGAATGCTATCTGGCCGGGGCGTTCTCGCGGCTGGCCCACCCGCCTTCGGGGGGGGGCACGGGAGTGCCGGTGGTCTGCGCCTATGACTTGGCCGGGATTGAGGGCGGCGCGCCGCCGCCGCCCTGGAGCCGTGAGGACGTGGCGGGGCCGGATCCCGCCGCGGCCGACGAGTCCGGCGGCCTGACCGTGCCGTACCTGCTCGACGTGGCCATTCCGGATGAGAACCTGCGCGGGGTGCCTCCGGGGTACCGATACGCGGTCAACGGCAACCTGCCGGCGCCGGTGCTGCGCGACCAAGTCGGGCACGGCTTCATCAATGTTCCGCGCGACGCCGACGGCCTGGTCCGCCGCGTGCCGCTGGTCCTCGGCTTCGAATACCGCCGGCCGGACGGCCGGCTGCGGCGGGTCTTTGTCCCCTCGTTCGCCTTGCTGGCGGTGCTGGAGCATTGGCAGCTGACGCCGCGGGCGGTGCGGGTGGAGTTTGGCCGCTGCCTGACCATTGACCGGGGCGCGCGGGGGGTGCTGCGGGTGCCGGTCGACGGGGAGGGCCGGCTGCGGCTCAACTACACCGGCCGGCTGACGGATTTCCCCAACATCTCCTTCCTGGCGTTGTTGCGGGCCGGCGAGTTCGCGCTGGCCGCCGCCGGGCGGCCGCTGGCGGCGGCGGACGCGGCCGCCGTGGCGCGGGCCCGCGGGGCGGTGCATGCGCGGTTGTGCCTGGTGGGGCTGACCGCGGCCGGCACCACGGACATCGGCCCCTGCCCGATCGACGCCACCACTCCTTATGTTCATGTCCACACCCTGGCCGCGGCCAACCTGCTGTCCGGCCGGTTTCTGCACGTTCCCGGCTGGGGCGGTGCGGCCGCCGTGCTGGGGGTGCTGGCGCTGTTTTTCGCGCTGGCCGCTCTGCAGGCGGGGCTGGACCGCTTCCTGCACGGCGCCGCCCTGCTGGCCGGCGGCTGGACGGTGGCCGCCTTCGCGGCGGTGTTCGCCGACTGGCTGCCGCCGCTGGCGGCGCCGCTGGCCGGCATGGGGCTGGCCTTCACCGCCGTGTTCACCTACCGGCACGTCACCGAGGAGCGCGAAAAGCGGCGGGTCCGCGCCATGTTTTCGGCCATGGTTTCCTCCGACGTGCTCCGCTACCTGGAAGAGAACCCGGCCAGCGTCTCGATGGCCGGGCGCCGCGCGGAGGCGACCATGCTGTTCTCCGACATTGCCGGGTTCACCACCATGGCCGAAAAACTGGCGCCGGAAAAGGTTTCCGAACTGCTCAACGTCTATTTCAACGAAATGACCGAGATCATTCTCGGCGCCGGCGGCTATCTGGACAAGTATGAGGGGGACGCCATCATGGCGGTGTGGGGCGTGCCCTATCCGCGGCCGGACCACGCGCTGGTGGCCTGCCGTGCGGTGCTCCGCCAGCGGGAGGCGCTGGTGCGCCTGCGGCCACTACTGCAGGAGCGGTTCGGGATCACGCTGCGCGCCCGTTTCGGCCTCAATTCCGGCACGGTGGCGGCCGGCAACATGGGCTCGCAGCGCCGCTACCAATACACGGTGATCGGCGACGCCGTCAACTTGGCCGCCCGCCTGGAGCCGCTGGGCAAGGACTACGGCGTGTACGCCGTCATTGGCGAGGACACCCGCCGGCTGGCCGGGCCGGAACTGGCCGTCCGCATGCTGGACCGCATCGTGGTGGCCGGAAAAACCGTGCCCGCCGGGATTTTCGAACTGATCGGCGAGGCGGAGGCGGAAGCGGCCCGCCAGCGCCGGCCCGGCGTTGTGCTCTATGAGGAGGCGCTGCACCGGCATTGGGAGCGCGATTGGGACGGGGCCGAGGCCTGCCTGTTCCGGCTGCTGGCCGCCGAACCGGAGGATGCCGCCGCCCGGCGCCTGCTGGCCCGGCTGGCCCGCTACCGCCTCAGCCCGCCCGTTGCCGGTTGGCAGGGCGAGGTGTTGCGGCTGGAAAAGGACTGACGTACGGGCGACCGGCCGGTCGCCCCCAAATGGCGGCCCCCCAAAAAAGTACGGGCGACCGGCCGGTCGCCCCTACGCCCCCACCGTCTCCACCAGGGCCTGGTAATTGGCGGTGACGCGATCCGGCACCTGGCGGGAACAATGGCAGGCGGTCGGCATCAGCACGAAGCCGCGGCCGGTGCCGGACGTGCCGTCCTTGACGGCTTCGGCGGCCCGCGCCCGGAAGCGGTCCGTGGGCAGGGTGGCGAGCTCGCTCATCTCAAGGTTGCCGAACAGGGTGAATTGTTTTCCGTAGTGTTCGCGGACCCACGCCAGAGCGACGTCGCCCTGTGGCGGCGGCTCCACGGGATCCAGCCCCATGCAGCCGGTTTCCGTGATCGCTTCCAGCACCTTTTTCAGTCGGCCATGGGCATGGATGCGGGCGTAGCCGCCGTGCCGGTGGATGGCGTCCACCAAGGGGCGGTCATAGGGCACCACCAGTTCCCGGAAACGGTGCGGCGGAAGGTAGGGTTCGCCGGCGTATTCGGGTCCATAGATCCGCCACAGCCGGCCCGGGAGCGCCCGGGCGACGGCCTCGACCTGGGGCTGGACCTGGCGCTGGCAGCGTTCCATCAGGCGGTGGAACAGTTCCGGCTCCGTGAGGGCCAGGACGGTATAGGTGCCCAGGTCGAAGAGCGCGGCCGCCCGGCACAGGGCGTCGCTGGTGTCGAGCATGACGATGCCGCTGTCGCCCAGCGCCTGTTCCGTGGCCAGGACGCCGGCGATGTCCGGTTCGCCGCCCCACGGCGTTTCCGGCAAATCCAGCCAGGCCGCCAGGTCATCGGCATCCTTGAGCAGATGCTCGATCGTCCACACGGTGTCGGTGTCGCGGTCGCGCCGGGTCAGGCTGGTGAGCGTGCGGGAAGCGGCTTTGAGGGTGGTCCGGCAGCAGCGGGAGCCGTTCTCATCCTCCCAGGTTTCCACCGTACGGCGGTCCGCGAGCGGATCCGGCGGAGCGTTGCGGATGGGCACGTGACGCATCACGATGCGGTCAGTCCGCTCGCGGGTCAGTTCCAGCACCGGCTGCCAGGATGGGTCGGCGTAGATGTTGAACGGATCGGGATCGGTCGGATCCTGGTCGAGGCCGTTGAGTTCATAAAAACAAACCGGCGGCCGGTCGACCGGTTCGCCCCGGATGCTGGCCAGTAGCCGTTCCCGGCGGGTCATGGTGCCCATGGTAATGCTCCTGTTCGAGCTGGTTAATTTGTATTTATAAGTCACACTATAAGCGTTATTCATACGCTTTTCTTTCGTAAATTCAGTCAATAATATCGCAAATCGGATCAACTCGGGACGGGCTGTCGGGCCGCTGCGGCCCCCTTGCGGGAGCTTCCGCTGGCGTGGTTCGCGATCCTTGGCTGCCGGCGAGGGGGGGCGGGGACGGGCGACCGGCCGGTCGCCCCTACATGGGGATCGGGGGGGCTTGTCGGATGGTCTTTTCCACCCTATAGTGTCCTACTTACCGCAGGCGGTCCCCCCCAGATACGGGGGATGAGTTGACCGGCCGCAGATGTCTGCATTTTTCAATCGACGACGGCTGCCGGGAGACGGCAGTTTCGGAGTGTTTGTTTTTAGAGGACCGCCATTATGCGTTCCAAAACGACCCCGCATCAGACCAAGCATATCTTCGTGACCGGCGGCGTGGTTTCCTCCCTGGGCAAGGGGATCACGGCGGCCTCGCTGGCGCTGCTGCTCAAACGGCGCGGCTACCGGGTGACCATGCAGAAACTGGATCCGTATTTGAACGTGGATCCCGGCACCATGTCGCCGTACCAGCACGGCGAGGTGTACGTCACCGACGACGGCGCCGAGACCGACCTGGACCTGGGGCATTACGAGCGGTTTGCCGACGTCACCTGTTCGCAGGCCAGCAACTACACCAGCGGCCGCATCTACAGCAACGTCATCGCCCGCGAACGGCGCGGTGAATATTTGGGTAAGACGGTGCAGGTGATCCCGCACATCACCGACGAGATCAAGCAGGCCATCCGCTCGCTGTCGAGTCCGGAGGTGGACATCGCCATCACCGAGATCGGCGGCACGGCCGGCGACATTGAGTCGATGCCGTTTCTGGAGGCGATCCGCCAGTTCCGCCACGAAATCGGCCGCGGCAACGCCATTTTCATTCATCTGACCCTGGTGCCCTACATCAAGGCGGCGGGCGAGATGAAGACCAAGCCGTCCCAGCAGTCGGTCAGCATCCTGCGCGAGATCGGCATCATTCCCGACATCCTGGTCTGCCGGTGCGAGAAGCCGATGCAGGCGGAACACAAGGACAAGTTGGCGCTGTTCTGCAATGTCGAGCGCGAACTGGTGTTCGAAGAGCAGGATGTGGCCAACAGCATCTACGAGGTGCCCGTCGAGCTGGCCAAGCAGGACGTTGACAAGTACATCATGGAACTGCTGGAACTGCACGTGCGCGATCTCGACCTGCGGGAATGGCAGGACATGATCCGCCGGGTCATCGGCCCCAAGACGGCCAGCGTGGAGATTGCCGTGGTCGGCAAGTACATCAGCCTGCGCGACGCCTACAAGAGCATTTATGAGGCGCTCAGCCACGGGGCGCTGGCCAACGACGCCGACCTCAAGATCCGCCACGTGGAAGCCGAGGAGCTCGAAAAGGAGGGCGCCGCCAAGCTGCTGGCCGGCGTGCACGGCATCCTGGTTCCCGGCGGCTTCGGCAATCGCGGCATCGAGGGCAAGATCCAGGCCATCCGTTACGCCCGTGAAAACCGGATTCCGTTCTTCGGCATCTGCCTGGGCATGCAGTGTGCGGTGATCGAGTTTGCCCGCCACGTGGCCGGGTTGCAGGGCGCCAACAGCGCCGAGTTCGACGAGCAGTCGCCGCATCCGGTGATCGCCCTCATGGATTCCCAGCGCAACGTCACCGACAAGGGCGGCACCATGCGGCTGGGGGCCTATCCCTGCGCGCTGCGGTCCGACAGCCGCGCCGCCCAAGTCTACGGTGCCACCGCGATCCAGGAACGGCACCGCCACCGGTACGAGTTCAACAACGCCTACCGTGAACGCCTGGAGGCGCTCGGCCTCAAGGTCATGGGCGCCTCGCCCGATGACAAGCTGGTCGAACTGGTGGAGATTCCGCAGCACCCCTGGTTTGTCGCTTGCCAGTTCCACCCCGAGTTCAAGTCGCGGCCGCTGCACGCCCATCCGCTCTTTCACGGCTTTGTCGCCGCCGCCCGCAAGGTGGCGCAGCCGTTGTTGTAATTCCAATCACTAAGGACCAGACGAAAATGACGGAAAAACCGCGTGAATATTGCGGGTTGTGCGGCATCAGCGGTGGCGACAGCGTGTTGGAGCAGGTGCACCTGGGCATTCATTCCCTGCAGCACCGCGGCCAGGAGGCGGCCGGGGTGATGGCGGTGGTGGGGGGGGTGCCGTGCCTGCACAAGGCGGCGGGCCTGGTGGATGAGACGTTCAGCACCATCCCGCCCTTTTGGAAGCGTGGCGAGGTGTCCCGCGCCATCGCCCATGTCCGCTATTCCACCGCCGGTTCCTCCAGCGTCACCAATGCCCAGCCGCTGATGGCCAATGTGGCCGGCCAGCTGGTCGGGGTGGCCCACAACGGCACCATCTGCAACGCCCGCAGCCTGCGCCGCGAACTGCAGGAGAGCGGGTCGATCTTCCAGACCACCACCGACACCGAGCTGGTGCTGCACCTGATGGCCCGCGGCCTGCAACGGCACGACGGGGACTTGTGGGCCTCCTTGGAAGATGCCCTCGGCCGCCTGCACGGCGCCTACTGCCTGCTGCTGCTTACCAAGGACCACCTGGTGGCGGTGCGCGATCCGCACGGTTTCCGCCCCCTGTGCATCGGCGACTTCGACGACGGCAGCTACATGGTGGCCAGCGAGACCATCGCCTTCAACGTCGCCGGAGCCAATTACCTGCGCGAAGTCGAGCCGGGCGAAATGATCATCTTCGGGCCTGACAACCAGATGACTAGCCGCCGTTTTGCCAAGGCGGGGCCGCTGGCCCAGTGCATTTTCGAGCATGTCTATTTCGCCCGTCCCGGCAGCTATGTCTTCGGCGACAGCGTCTACGAAGTCCGCAAGGCGCTGGGCCGCCGCCTGGCCCAAGAGGCGCCGGTGGAGGCCGACGTGGTCATCCCGATGCCCGACAGCGGCCTTTATGCCGGCCTGGGCTATGCCGAGGAAGCCAAGCTTCCCTTCGACCTCGGCCTCAGCCGCAACCACTATGTCGGCCGCACCTTCATCGACCCCGGCATCACCTCCCGCCGCAAGCTGGTGATGCGCAAGCTCCAGCCCATTCCCGAGGCGATCCGTGGCAAACGCATCTGCCTGATCGAGGACAGCATCGTCCGCGGTTCCACCAGCCGCGCCCGCATCAGCACCCTGCGCGAGGCCGGGGCCCGTGAGGTTCACATGCGCGTCACCTGCCCGCCGCACCGCTTCGGCTGCTATTTCGGCATCGACTTCCCCGAGCGCGAAAAACTGCTCGCCAACAAGGTTGCCGTGAAGGACCTCTGCCAGGTGCTGCACCTGGACAGTCTCGCCTACCTGTCCCAGGAGGGGATGCTGGCCTGCGTCAAGGCCCACCCGGCGGCCGACTACTGCTGCGCCTGTTTTGACGGCTGTTATCCGGTTCCGCCGGAGCAGATGGACGCCGCCGACAATCTCAAAATCTGAACCGCGCCGGTTCGCCATGGACCCCTTTGCGTCCGCCGCCATCCCCTGCGTTTGCGTGATCGGCCCCACTGCCACCGGCAAGACGCGGCTGGGCGTGGCGCTGGCGCGCCGGTTTGCCGGCGACATTCTCAGCCTGGACTCGCGCCAGTTGTTCCGCGGCCTTGATCTGGGCACGGGCAAGGATTTGGCGGAATACGGCGCCGGTGCCGGCGCCGTGCCGCACCACCTGATCGACATCGCCGCGCCGGACGAGGAGTTTCACCTCTTCCGCTTCCTCGAGCTGGCCCGGAGCGCCCTGGCCGACATCCGGGCGCGCGGCCGCCTGCCGGTCGCCGTCGGCGGCACGCCGCTGTATCTCAAGGCGCTGCTGGACGGGTATGCGCTGGAGGGGGACGGCCCGGCGCCCGAGCGGCGGCGGGAGTGGGAAGCGTGTTCCGACGACGCCCTGCTGGCCCTGCTCCGGGACACCGCGCCGGAGCTTTACGCACGCACCGACCGGACGCAGCGCCGGCGCATTCTGCGCGCCCTGGACATCGCCTTCAGCCGCCAGCCGGACCGGCCGGCGCCCGGGCCGGCACTGGACTGCCGGTTCCTGCTGCTCGCCCCCTATTATCCGCGGCAGGAGATCCACCGCCGCATCGCCGAACGGTTGCAGGCGCGCCTGGACGCCGGCCTGGTCGAGGAGGTGGCCGGCCTGCAGCGTGCCGGGCTGAGCTGGGAGCGGTTGGACTTCTTCGGGCTGGAATACCGCTGGATCAGCCGTTTTTTGCGCGGCGAACTCAGCCGCCAGGCCATGCACGACGGCCTGCTGGCCGCCATCCGCCAGTTCTGCCGGCGCCAGGACATCTGGTACCGCAAGCTCGAACGCGAGGGGCACGCCATTTACTGGCTGCCCGCCGGCGATCCGGCGGCCGCGGCCGGGCTGGTGGAGTCCTTCCTGGCCGGGCAGCCGTTGCCGCCTCCCGCCTTCCGCTTGGAGGACATCCGCTACGGCCCCCGTTCCGATGGTCAGAAGTCGCGGCGGGAGAAGGCGACGCCGCCGACCACCAGGAAAATAACGGTGTAGGCGGCGGTCCACAACAGATCCTGACCGAGCCGGTCCCATGGGATCTGTTCCGCCAGCGCCCATTTCCAAAACGGCAGGCGGTAGGTGGGCAGATAGGGGCGGATGGCGCTCAGCAACGGCAGGTTTTCGGCGGTGTAGCTGCAGAAGAACACGGCGGCGGTGAGGATGGCCGCCGAGGCGAAGTGGCGGGTGAGGGTGGCGAACATCAGCGCCATGGCCACGGTCGCCGCCAGCATGCCGCCGGCGAGGCCGTAGGCCATCAGCAGCCGCCAAAACGCCTCCGGCCAGGGATGCGCGATCACGCCGCTGGACAGGCCGACCAGGGGGCCGATCACGACCATGTCGCCCATCGGCTTGAACAGGATGCCGGCGGTCAGGTAGCTGGTGACCAGCAGCAGCGCCAGCATCCCCAAGGCATAGCCGGTCAGGGCCGTCCACTTGCCGAGCAGCAGGCGCCAGCGCGGCACCGGCCGTGCCAGCATCAGGCGGATGGCGCCGGTCTCGACATCGCCGGAGAGCGAATGCGCGACCAGCACCGCCAGCGTCATCGGGAACAGCAGAAACATGCACGGGGCCAGGATGCTGACGGTGTAGGTGACGGCGTTAAAGACCTCCGCCAGCAGTTCGGTCGGGATGTCCTGGCGATGATGCGGGTTGCGGGGCGGGTGCCGTTCGCGCAGCCAAAAGGCGAACGCGAACAGCAGGTTGATGAACACCACCACCCCGAACCCGGCCAGGCTCTTGCGCTGGACGGTCAGCTTTCGCCATTCAAACCGGGCGATCCAGGCCGTGCGCATGGAAGGAGACCTTTATGGTTGTTGGGTCAGGCGTTTTTCCAGGGCGGCAAGCTGGCCGGCGAGCGCCTTGGGCAGGTGGGTGCCAAATTTCTCCAAGTGCGCCTTGATCTGCGGCAGGACGGCCAGCCAGCCATCCTTGTCCACGGTCAGCAACAGCTGCTGGTCCGCGGCGGAGATGCCGAGCTCGTCGAGGGCGAGGGCGTCCGCGGTCGGCAGTTTGCCGATGGCGGTTTCGACCGCTTTGCCTTCGCCGGAGCAGCGCTCAAAGATCCACTTGAGGACGCGGGCGTTGTCGCCGAAGCCGGGCCACACGAACTTGCCGGCTTCGTTCTTGCGGAACCAGTTGACGTAGAAAATCTTCGGCAACTTGCTTTGATCCTTGGCCTTGGCCCCCACGGTGAGCCAGTGGGCGAAGTAGTCGCCCATGTGGTAACCGCAGAACGGCAGCATGGCAAAGGGGTCGAAGCGGAGCTGGCCGGCGCCGCCGATGGTGGCGGCGGTCATCTCGGAGGCCATGGTGGCGCCGAGGAAGACGCCGTGTTCCCAATCCTGGGCCTCGTTGACCAGCGGCACGACATGGGCGCGGCGGCCGCCGAACAGGAAGGCGCTGATCGGCACGCCGGCGGGGTTTTCCCATTCCTTGGCGATCACCGGGCACTGGGCGGCCGGGGAGGTGAAGCGGGCGTTGGGATGGGCGGCCTTGACCGCGGAGCCCTTCTTCCAGGGGCGCCGCTGCCAGTCGACGCAGGTGTCGGGCGTCGTGTCCATGCCTTCCCAATAGACGTCGCCGTCCAGGGTCAGGGCGCAGTTGGAGAAGATGGAATTGCCCGCGTTCACGGTGCGCATGGCGTTCGGGTTGGACTTCATGGAGGTGCCCGGCGCGACGCCGAAGAAGCCGTTCTCCGGATTGATCGCGTAAAGGCGACCGTCGGGGCCGAACTTCATCCAGGCGATGTCGTCGCCGATGGTTTCGACCTTCCAGCCGGGGAGGTTCGGCTCCATCATGGCCAGGTTGGTCTTGCCGCAGGCGCTGGGGAAGGCGGCGGCGACAAACTTCACCTCGCCCTTCGGCGACGTGAGCTTGAGGATCAGCATGTGCTCGGCCAGCCAGCCTTCGTCGCGGGCCTGCACCGAGGCGATGCGCAGGGCGAAGCATTTCTTGCCCAGCAACGCGTTGCCGCCGTAACCGGAACCGAAGGAGATGATTTCGCGGGTTTCCGGGAAGTGGGTGATGTATTTCTTGGCGATGGGCGCGCACGGCCACGGCACATCCGGCTGGTTGGGGGCCAGCGGATAGCCCACGGAGTGGACGCACTTGACGAATTCGGCGCCGGCCTCGACCTTGGCCACGATGCGGTCGCTGACCCGGGTCATGATGTGCATGTTGGCCACGACATAGAGGCTGTCGGTGATCTCGAAGCCGTACTTGGCGATGGGGGATTCGACCGGGCCCATGCTGAACGGGATGACGTACATCGTGCGGCCGGCCATGCACCCCTTGAACAGGCCGTTCAGGGTGGCGCGCATCTCGGCGGGGGCGCACCAGTTGTTGGTCGGGCCGGCAGCGTCCTTGGTCTCGGAGCAGATGAAGGTGCGTTCCTCAACACGGGCGACGTCGCTGGCGTCGGTGCGGGTGGCGTAGGAGTTTGGCTTCTGGTCCAGCTTGATGAAGGTGCCGGCTTTGACCAGCTGGTTGCAGCAGGCGTCATACTCGGCCTTGGAGCCGTTGCAGATCACCACCTGGTCGGGGGTGCAGAGGTCGGCCCACTGCTGGATCCAAGACTGGAGGGCGGGGGTGCGGATGTCGCTTAATTGCATGGCGTGGTCCTATGTTGTCGGGATTGGAAAAGGCGGTTGCACCGAAATTCCGGCACAACGGCCGGTGAAGGAACAGGGGAAGGGCGGCCGGCTACGGGATGACGGGCGGCCGGTCAGGCACCCAACGCCCGGCCGGTGAGCTGGCGGAAGGCGTCAAGGTATTTGGCGCGGGTCTTGGCCACCACGTCGTCCGGCAGTTCCGGGGCGGGCGGCTGGTGGTTGAAGCCGACGCCGTCGAGCCAGTCGCGGACGAACTGCTTGTCCAGGCTCGGCGGGTTGCCGCCGGTCTGGTAGGAGTCACGGGGCCAGAAACGGCTGGAGTCGGGGGTCAGCACCTCATCGGCAAGGATGAGCCGCCCCTGTTCGTCCAAGCCGAACTCGAACTTGGTGTCGGCGATCAGGATGCCGCGGCCGGCGGCGTAGTCGGCGGCAGCGGTGTAGACCTTGAGGGCATGGTCGCGCAGGGCGGCGGCATGGGGGGCGCCGATCAGCTCCACCGTCCTGGCGTACGAAATGTTTTCGTCATGGGCGCCGAGCTCGGCCTTGGTGGAAGGGGTGAAGATCGCCTCGTCCAGCTTGGCCGCCTGCTGGTAGCCGGGGCGGAGGACGATGCCGCAGACGGTG
>JBAZJM010000093.1:0-14273 GCA_041651315.1 Lentisphaeria bacterium
CGCGGCGAATCGCGGCGTACCTACGGCACGCCATCTTTTAATTTCCCGAAACAGGGGCTGAAGCCCCTGCCTATTTTCATTCAGTCCCTACGGGACGAAGCCGCCCCTAACCCCCGTACTTTTGCCAAACTCCAGACACGCTAAAGCGTGAACTCAAACGACAGGCGCCCCGTGTTTGAGTTCAGCCTTCAGGCTGTCTTCGGAGTGCGGTGTTTTATTGAATGTACCCCCAATGGGTGACCGGTTCCGCGCCAACCGTGGCGGGGGCCGGCAGAGCGCGGCCGGCGGGCTATGTTTTCCCCCATGGACACGCAGGTTTTTTGGCGCGGCATGCTCGAGCGGGTGCGGCGGCGGGTGCTGCTGCTGGGAGTGGCGGAGGTGCTCGCCGGTTTTTTGGCGGCGGCAACGGTTTTGCTGGCGCTGTTCACCGCGGCCGACCGCGCCTGGCGGCTGGCGCCGGGCTGGTGCTGGGCGGCCTGCGCCGGGGCCTGGACGCTGGCGGCGCTGGCGCTGACGGTCCTGGCCGGGCTGGCCCGGCGGCGCTGGCGGGATGCGGCGCTGGCGCTGCTGCTGGAGCGCGGCCTGCCCCAGGCGGAAAACCGGCTGGTCAATGCCGTCCAGCTGGCGGAGTCCACCGATCCGGCCGCGCGGCAGGTGGCCGCCCGGCTGCTGGCGGAACTGCGGGAGCGGCATCCGGCCCCGCACCTTCGCCGGGTCTATCCGGTGCGGCGGCTGGCCGGGCTGGCGCTGGCGGCGGGGCTCGGCACCCTGCTGCTGGGAGTGTTGTACCTGGTGAATCCGCCGGCCACGGCACAGGCGTGGCGGCGGGCGCTGTTCCCCGCCCGCGGCGAAACGGCCTATGCGGCCACGCGCATCCTGCGGGTGGTTCCCGGCGACCTGGTGGTCCGGCGCGGCGCGCCCTGGTCGGTGCGGGCCTGTGTGGGCGGGGTGCCGCCAAAAGGCGTGGTGTGGAATTCTCCGGCCGCAACGGCGAGCACTGGCTTCAAGCCATGACCGCCCTCCGGCCCGTGGGGGACGCACCGGCCGCCGCCGGCACCGGGGCTTGGTGGGAGGGGGCGGAAGGGGCGGCCGTTTTTGCCGGCCGCTACCGGGTGCTGGCGGGGGACAGCCAATCGCCCTGGTTTCAGCTGGAACTGGCGCTGCCGCCGGTACTGGCGGCTTGGAAGGCCACCGTTGAGCCTCCCGCCTACACGCGGCGCCAGCCGTTTGTGCTGGACCGCCAGACGCCGGACCAGCAGGTGCCGGTCGGCGCCACGGTGCGCTTTGAAGCCCGGGCGGATGTGCCGTTGACCCGTTGCCGGCTGCTCGGCGACCGGGGCGGTGAACTGGCGGCGGCGCCGGCGGCCGGCGAGGCGTTTGCCCTGGGCTGGACCATGCCCGAGGCGGGGCCATTGGTGGTGGAACTGACCGACCGCCACCGGCTCACCGGCACCTCACCGCTGCCGTTGCGGCCGCTGCCCGATGCGCCGCCCCGGGTGCAATGGTGGGAAATCGCCGGCCCCCTGACAGCCACCGCCGGCGCCCGGCTGGAGCCGGGACTGGCGGCCGCGGACGATTACGGGGTGGCCAAGACCGGCCTGCAGTTGCTGGGGGAGGACGGCACCGCGCGCGAACTGGCCGTGCAAACGCTGCCGGGGACCGCGCGCCAGTGGCGCGGCCGTCTCCCCGTCGATTTGGCCACCCTTGGGTTGCGGCCGGGCATGACGGCCCGCCTGCGCGGGTTTGCCGAGGATGCCGGCCCGCGGGCGGAGGCGCGCCGGAGCTTCACCCCGGTGCTGGAATTGCATATTGAAGACCGGCGCGACATGGCCCGGGACCGGCGCGGCCAGACCCAGGCCGCCCAGGCAACCCTGGCCGAACTGGTCCAGTGGCAGCGCGACAATCTGCGGGAAACGCGCCGCCTGGCGGATGCCGCCACCGGCGGCGCCGTGGCGGATCCGGCGTTGCGCGCGGCCCGGGCCGTGCAGGAACGGATCCGCGGCACCGCCCGGCAGCTGGGCACGGCGGGCGACGCGTTGGGCGAAGTGGCTGCGGTTTTGACGGAGCTCGCGGATGGTGAGATGGCGCGCGCGGTGGCCTGCTTTGACACGGCGCGGGCCGCCCCGGTGGCCGCCCGCCATCCGGCGCTCCGGCAGGCCGAAACGCTGGAGAATCGCATTTTGGCCCGCCTGGCCGGCGGGGCGGATGCCCTGGCCGGGGAAACCCGGCACCGGGAGCGCAGCGACCTGCTGGGGCTGCTCCGCGGGCTGGCCGACAACCAGCGGCGGCTGTGGGCCGACACCCGGGCACTGGCGGCGGCAAAACCGAAGGCGGACGACGCGGCGGCACCGGCGGTCCAGCTGGCCCGCCGGCAGGATGCGTTGGCCACTGACTTGACCGCCTTCCAGGAACAGGCCGCCGACCTGTTGCAGGCGCCCGGCGACGAGGCGTTTGCCAGCCGGTTGCGCGAGGCCCGCGAACGGATCAACCAGGGCGGCGTCTACGAAGCCATGCTGACGGCGGCCGAGGCGCTCGACACCGCCGAAGCCGGCCGGGCCACCGGCCAGCAGGCCACCGCGCTCAAGGGGCTGCTGCAGGCGCTTGACACCCTCAACCGGTGGACCGTGGAAAACACCAAGCGCCAGACGGCCGACGCCGGCGCCGTGCTGGCCGGGGTGGACGCCGCGCTGGACCAGCTTGAAAAACAGCAGGCCAAGATCACCGAAACCACCAAGGCCCTGGCGGCCAAGGGGAGTCTCGACGACGCGGCCCGCAAACAACTTGCCGCCCTGGACGCCGAACAGAAACCGATGGCGGATCTGGTGGAAAAACTTGCCCAGGATCTCTACCAGTTCCCGGACCTGCCGGTGTGCAATGAGCTCAACTCCAAAATGCGCGAAATCTATGAGGACGTGCAGCAGGCGGCCCACAGCGCCGATGCCCCGTCCATGGAGATCGCCGTGCAAAAGGAGGACAGCCTGCTGGAGGCCATCCGCGCCACCAAGGAGCGGGTCAAGGACGTGGAGATGTGGCTGCCCAATGTCCCCGACAACGTGGTATGGAACATGGAAAGCTTCGAGGCGGACGAGTTCCCCGACCTGCCGCTGGTGCCGTTGCCGGACGAGCTGGAGGACATTGTGGGCGACCTGCTGGAGCAGGCGGAAGCCGTGGCCCAGCAGTCGCAGGACACCACCGGCAACAACATGATGGCCGACGCCGAAATGGGGTGGGCGATCATGGACGGGCCGATGCCCAGTTTTGGTGCCAAGGGCAAGTCGGGCAACATGCGGCCCAACGACAATGAAATGACCGGGCGCAGCGGCGCCGGCCGCGAGGGGCAGGCCACGGGCGAACTGGTGGAAAACCAGGCCAAGGGGCTGGAGGGCACGGAAACCAAGGCCCGGCGCCCCCACGACGCCTTCCAAAAGGGACAGGTGGACGAGGCGGCGGACTCCACGCTGGACGCCCGGAGCACCGGCGGCGGCAAGGTCGGCGGCCAGTCGGAAAGCACCGGCATGTTCGGCCAGGCCCCCCGGCGCGACGGCTACGTGGGCGACCATGCGCCGAATCCGGTGGCGTTGCGGCAGGAGGCCGAGGCGCTCTACACCCGCGCCCGGCTGCTCTATCTCGGCACCGGCGGCCTGAGCGCGGTGGCCGGCGGACTCCGCAAGCTGGAAGAGGCGCAACGGCTGCCGGCCCTGGCGCCGCTGGCCAAACAGGTGCTCCGCGAACTGCAGGCCGTGCGGGTGACCGGCGACGGCGGCGCGGTGCTGGCCCCCGGAGCCGGCGGGGCGGAGACCCGGGGCGGGGCGGCCGTCCAGGAAGTGGATTTGGACCAAGTCCGCGACACCGCCTACCGGGACATGGTCCGCGACTATTTCCGCGACCTGGACGCCCAATAATAGCGCGGCCGCTTTCGGGGGGGGGGTAGGACAGTTTTGTCGGATGATGTTGGGGCCACCCTTTTGAAAAAGGGTGCTCCCCCCGCGCTTCGCGCTCAGCAGCCCCGGCTCGCGCCGGGTCGCTCACATGTTCGCTCTGCATCCCCCTTCCTAAAACTTTTGGATCTTAAACCGGAGGGGCGCTTCCGCCACAAGCTGTTCTGGCAAAATGCAAATCAGAGATGAGTGCTTGTGGCGGAAGCGCCCCTCCGCGTTAAGGCACAAAAAGGTTTGACGGAGGGTTTGGGAACCGCCTTTCCTCAAAAGGGGGTTCCCAACCAACAAAATTGTCATGCACCCCTTTCGGGGGGTGCCGTGGCGACCCCCGTGGGGATCAGGTCATCCCGTGTGCTTCGCGCGATTCCCCCGCTCCCGCCAGTGCGGGCAGGATCCAGGCCGCCACCGCGGCGCACTCCACCCCGAACGGCAGGTATCCGGCAAACCCCACGACCGGCATTTCAAAAATCTGGAATGCGTGGACATAGGGCACGGCGTAAACCCATTTGGCGAAGCTGTGGAAGTTCCACATCTCCCAAAACCCGCCGCAGATCAGCGATGCCAGGGCGAACCGCACCGGCAAGCGCCAGTCGCCGCACGCCAGTCCGTCGAGCACGGTCGCCTCGCCCCTCAGCACCTGTGCGGCGAGGAACACCGCCAGCGGTGAGATCCACAGCAGCGGGAAGGTCAGGTGCGGACAAAAGACAATGCCCGTCAGTCCGGTGACCGCCGCACCGACCAAAAACAGCAGCGCCATGGGGCGGTGCACCTGGAACCGGGCAAAGCCGCACAGGCGTCCGTCCGCGAACGGACGGAAGGTTCCCAGCCATTCGGCGGTGGCCGTGACCGCCGGCAGCACGGTGGCAAAGCTGCACGTCGCATAGAGGGTGTATTCCGTCGCGGTCATGCCATCGACGCCCTGATAATACCAGTTCCACACATAGCGGTTGAGGTATTCGAAAAACCACCAGAACGCCGCACTCACCGGCAGGAGCAGGGCGTACGCCCCGGGGTGTGACGTCAGCAGGCAGCGTCCTGATCGCTTGACGCACAGCGCGTTCATCACCAGGATGTAGGCGATCCACAATGGCAGAAAGGTGTGGGGTTGCAGCGGCGCGAACCACGCGAAGCGGTTCCACGCCAGCACCCAGGTCGCCGCGCCCAATACCAGGCCGAGCCAGCCGAACCCAGGAAAGGCAAACGCTGGGCGCACCGGCGGCCGGTCGGCGGTTTCACGTCCGCCGCCCCGCACCAGCCGCCACATCACCGGTGCCATCACTGCCAGCACGCCCGTTGTCATGGCGAGGAACACGGGCCACGAAAAAG
This sequence comes from Lentisphaeria bacterium, assembly GCA_041651315.1. Taxonomy (GTDB): domain Bacteria; phylum Verrucomicrobiota; class Lentisphaeria; order Oligosphaerales; family CAITYL01; genus CAITYL01. The sequence goes on from JBAZJM010000093.1 coordinate 5,265, forward strand.
GCCGCCGCAGGTTCCAAAGCTTGGCCGGGTCAAGCCCCCAGTCCTCGGTGCGCGGCGGGAACGCGAGCAGGCCGTCCAGCAAATCGCGCCGATCCCCCAGCCAGGCGCAGGCCAGCGGCACGCCGATCAACACCGTTGCCAGGACAAGGTACTGGAAGATGTGTTTTTGCACGGGACAAATAGGACGGGGGATTAGGGTTTAGGTGCGGGTGCGCAGCGGGATCCAGTCCAGAAAACGCTGGAGCTGGCGGTCCCAGTAGCCCCATTCGTGGGTGCCGGGGCCTTCCTCGTAGGTCAGGGGCAGGCCGAGGCGGAGGGCGTGGTCGCGGAAGCGCTGGTTGCCTTTGTACAGGAAGTCCTCCGTGCCGCAGCACTGGTAAAACAGCGGCAGGGGCCCGTGCGCCGCGGCCAGCCGGGCGGCCTGGGCAAACAGGTCGTTCTCCGAGCCGGCAAACTGTTCGGGGGAGCCGAAGATGTTGTGGAAGTCCTGGTTGTGGGCGGCATCCGTGTCGGGCCACCAGCCGGCCACGTCGATGGCGCCGGAAAAACTGCCGGCGGCGGCGAACTGGTCCGGATGGTGCAGGGCGAGCTTGAAGGCGCCGTACCCCCCCATGGAGAGGCCGGCGGCAAAGGTGTCCTCGCGCCGGTCGGAGAGCGGAAAAAAGGCGCGGCAGAGGGCCGGCAGTTCCTGGCTGAGAAACGTCCAGTAGCGGCGGCCGCCGCAGGCCATGTCGGCGTAGTAGCTGCGATCCACGGCGGGCATCACCACGGCCAGGCCGAGGGGGGCGGCGTAACGCTCGATCGAGGTGCGGCGCAGCCAAATGCTGTGATCATCGGAGAGGCCGTGCAGCAGGAACAGCACGGGATGTTTGCCGACGCCGGTCCGCCCCTCCATGCCGATCTGCGCCGTGGTCGGCTGCGGCAGCAGGACGTTCATGGAGCAGCTCAGCCCCAGGGTTTCGGAAAAGAATTTGACGTCAAGAAGTGCCATGGGCGCTTTCCCGGTGATGAGAGCCGCAAAAAAAGGGGCAGTTGCGAACCGCTTAATTCTTCATGAATTTGGCAAAGGCTTTGGCTTTTTCAGCCGGCCGTTTGGGGGCGGGATTCCCCGCCCCAAGCTTGGCCGTGCGCTCGCGCGGCGCGTCCCGGTGGGGCTTGGGGGCGGGGCGGGCGTGACTGGCGGCCGGGGAGGGTGCGGCCGGCCGGGGGCTCTGGTGTGCCCCGGGCTGGGGGCGGGGGCGGGAATGTCCTGCCGGAACGGCGGCACGGCCATGACCGAAGCCCCCCGGACCGGCCGGTTTGGTTTCCGGCCGCTCCGGTGTGCGGGGCACTGGGCGTGCAACGTGACCCCGCGGCGCGTCCCGGTACGGGCCGGGAGCGGGGCGGGCGTGACTGGTGGCCGGGGACGGTGCGGCCGGCCGGGGGCTCTGGTGCGGCCCGGGCTGGGGGCGGGGGTAGGGGCGTGGGAAGGGGCGGCTCGCCGGGGCGGAAGGGGGACGGCTGTGAACACGGTTATTCTGGCCGGCAGACGGGGGGGGCTGCCGCTCGGCAGAAGGGGGTTGCGGCCGGGGGAACCCGCCCCGCGGCGCCGCGGCCGAGTTGCCTTCCAGGGTGTTGCGTTCAACCGTGGTGAGGTGCCGCCACTGGCCGATGGGCAGGGAACCGAGGCGGACCGGACCGTGGGCGATGCGCTGGAGCCGCTGCACGGGCAGTTCCAGGGCGTCGAACATGCGGCGGATTTCGCGTTTCCGTCCCTCGGTGAGGGTCAGCTCCACCACGGCTCCGGCTCCGGCGCGGCCGGCGACCCGGGCGTGGCGGGCCTGCAGGAACTGGCCGTCGTCCTCAATGCCGGTGGTGAGACGCCGCAACAGCTCGGGAGTCGGCAGGCGGGGGGTCCACACCCGGTAGATCTTGGTGGTTTCATAGCGGGGATGGGCAAGGTGCAGGGCGCAGTCGCCGTCATTGGTGAGCAGCAGCAATCCCTCGCTGTCACGGTCCAGCCGGCCCACGGTAAACAGGCGGCCCAAGTCGGCCGGCAACAACTCAAACACCAGTTTGACGGCATGGGCATCCTGGGCGGAACAGGTGTAGCCGGGCGGCTTGTTCAAGGCCAGCCAGACCCGTTTTTGGGGGGCCACGGGTTTGCCGTCAACGGCCACCTGGTCCCGTCCGGAAGTGACATTGAACGCGGGGGTGGTGACGGCGGTGCCGTTGACGGTGACCCGCCCGGCGGCAATCACCTCCTCGCAGGCGCGCCGTGAGGCCAGGCCGCAGGCGGCGAGATATTTGGCCAGGCGCTGGGAAGAGTCGGAAACGGGCATGTTAAACGAGCCTTATTTAGTAAAAAAAGCGGCATCGGGGGCGATGCCGGTCCCGGCTACTCCGGTTGAGGAATGGAAAGACTCAGTCCCGGCGGCACCACTGCCGGGGTGGCCGCTGCCGGGGCCGGCGACGGGACCGGGCTGGCCGCGGGCGGCGGCACCGCCGCCGTCTGGTCCCAAGCCAGCTCTTTGCCGCTGAAGGTGACTTCGATTTTGGGGGGGTGGGAGAACAGTTCCGGTTGCCGGGCGGGATCGAAGTCCCATACGGCTTGCATGACACTGGGGTTGGGGGCGGTGGTGGTGACAATCGGCGTCGGCGTCTGGATGCGCAGGCGGATTTTCAGGCCGCGGGTCATCGCCTGCAACTCGCGCAACCGTTCCGGGGCGGGGGTGGCGTGGTCCGGCGCGGTTTCCGCTTCGGGCAGGTTGGCGGTGAGGCGGTAGTCGCCGGCGGTGGTGCGGAGCAGGGTGAAGTCTCCGGTCTGGCCGGTGCGAGGTGGTTGCATAGCTGACGAGCGTGAGCGGCGTGGCCGAGAACCAGGCGCGGGTGGCCGCTTCATCGAGAAACCAGGCCAGCTTGGGAGCCGGCGTGGCGGGCGGCGGGGCGCGTCCCTGCCACTCCTGCACCTGGGCCTGGCCGGCGGCCAGCAGCGGCAGTGACTGTTCCGGCACCCGGTAGCGGAATTCAATTTCACCGGAACCGTCGGACTGGATCGTGACGCGCTGTTCCAGTTCCAGGCAGCCGACGGCCAGCGCCAGCAACGGCAGGAAGCTCAGCAGGTGGAGGATGTTCTTTTTCATGAGGCGTCCCAGGGGGCGTGCAGGCAACAACCGGAAGGCTGACAATATAGTCTTCCATGGAAATGCTCCGGGCGGCGGTTACATTCCGGCCACCATGACGGAAACGAGTGCGACCAACCCAATCGCCGTGGCCCTGTCGGGGGGAGTGGACAGTGCGGTCACGGCACGACTGTTGCTGCAGGCGGGGCAGGCGGTGAAGGGAATCACCTTCCGGGCGGGAAACGGGGCTCCGGCACCGGACGCGGCCGCGGCCATGGCCGTCCGTTTGGGGATTCCCCATCAGACGGTGGACCTGGCCGACCTCTTTTCGCGGGAGGTGATTACGCCTTTCATCGCGGGGTATGCCCGCGGGGAAACCCCGTCGCCGTGTGCCTTGTGCAATCCGCGGATCAAATTCGGCGCCCTGCTGACGGCGGCCCGCGCCCTGGGGTGTGAACGGCTGGCCACCGGCCATTACGTGCAGGCCTGGACCGATGCCGACGGGCGGTGCCGGCTGCGCCGCGGCATTGATCCGGAGAAGGATCAAAGCTACTTTCTGTTTGGCCTGGCCCAGGAACAACTGGCCCGGGCCGTGTTCCCGCTGGGCGGCCTGCGCAAAAGCGAGGTGAAACAGCTTGGGGCGGCCTGGGGGCTGTTGCCGGAAACCAATGGGGAAAGCCAGGACCTGTGTTTCCTGCCGGACGGCGATTATGCGCGCCTGGTGGTGGCCCGCCACCCGGAATTGGAGCGCGACGGCGAGATTGTGGACGGCGACGGCCGGGTCCTGGGCCGGCACCACGGCTGCTTCCGTTACACCCCGGGGCAACGCCGGGGGCTCGGTCTCGGCGGCGGGCCCTGGTACGTGGTGGCCGTCCGCCCCGCCACCAATACGGTGGTGGTGGGGACCGCCGCGGCGGCTTCGACCACCCGGGTGCGGCTCGCCGGGGCCTGCTGGCAATGCCGGCGGCCGGCGGCCGGAACGGTGCGGGAGGTGCTGGTGCAGTTGCGCTACCGCATGCGCCCGGTGACGGCGCAACTGGCCCTGGAGGCAGACGGCCAGGCCAGGCTGCAGCTGGCGGAACCGGTGCTGGGCGTCGCCGCCGGACAAGCGGCGGTATGGTATGAGCAGGATGAGTTGCTGGGCGGCGGATGGATCCAGGCCGACTGAAGCGGCAACCGATTCGATGGGGGCGGCAAAATGGCGGAACCCAAAACGGGCTGGGAGGAACGGTTGTGGGCGCTGGAACTGGCGCCGCTTTCCAAGCCCCGGCGGGCCGGCGTGCGGATGGCCCGCCTGGCCAGCGGCGCGGTTCGGGTGTTTTTGCGCCACAACGGCCCCCTGCAGGCCTCGGCGCTGACCTATATCACCCTGATGTCCATGGTGCCGGTGTTGGCTCTGATGTTCTCGGTGTCCAAGGGGTTGGGGGCACACGAAAAACTGATGGAAATGGTCCGGGGCAAACTGCACGACCTTCCGCCGCAGGTCGGCACGTTTGCCAACCAGGTCTTCGAATATGTGGACCAAACCAATTTCAGCACCCTGGGCACGGTCGGGCTGCTGCTCATGCTGTGGTCGGTGGTCGGCGTGATGGGGAAGATCGAGGGTTGTTTCAACGACATTTGGCAGGTGCGGACGCCGCGCACCCTGGTGCGAAAAATGGAGGACTACATCAGCATCCTGGTGGTGGTGCCGATCCTGTTCCTGGCCACGATGAGCGTCAATGCCGCCTTGTCAGCCCCCGGCGTCATTCACTCCCTGCACACGCACTTGGGCGCACTGGCCAGGCCGGTTGAAGTGCTGATCAGCCTGGCGGGAACGGCATGCATCACCGGCGCTTTTGCCATTTTTTACGTATTCATGCCAAACACCCGGGTGAAGTGGAGCGCGGCCCTGCTGGCCGGGGTGATCACCGGCGTGGTCTGGCAGGCCACCCAGTGGGCCTACATCAAATTTCAGGTGGGGGTGGCCGGGTACAACGCCATCTACGGCACTTTCGCCGTGATTCCGTTCTTTCTCGCCTGGCTGTATGCCAATTGGATGATTGTGCTGTTCGGGGCGGCGCTGTGCTATGCCCTGCAGAACCGGGAGGTGCTGGATCCGGCCCTCAACCTGGCCAGCCTGGCCCAGGGTTGGCGCGAAGAACTGGCGGTGTGGACGATGGCCGATGCCTGTGCCGCCTACCGGCAGGGAGGGGCGGTCTGGCGGGCCGCCGATTTTGCACGGCAGAACGGCTTGCCGGCCCCGCTGGAGCTGGCATGCGCCCGTTTTTTGGCCGGCCGCGGCCTGCTGCTGGAAGTGGCCGGCGAGGAGGGGGCCTTTGTGCCCGGCCGGACCGCGGACTCCCTGACGGTCGCGGATGTGGAATCGGTCCTGCGCGAGGCGGGGGGGGTGCCGGAACGCTGGCGAAAACTGACCCCGCCGGAACATCCGGCCATCGCCGCCCTGCGCAACAAACGCTCGAGCTTCACCGCCGACATGAAGCAGGTGACGCTGGAGCAACTGGCGAAGGCGGCGGCCAACCGTCCCACGGGGCCCCCGTAAACGGCCGCACCCGCGGCCCCGACGGCAGGAAACGCCGGCTGCACCGCAGCCCTACGTTCCGGGATTGGATTCGGATTTTCGTTCGAATTGCGGGCAATCCTGCATCGGTTCCACCGGCCGTTTCCAGTATTGGCAGCGGCATTGGAAGGGATGCAGCAGAAAATGCCGGCAATATTTGCAGAAGCGCCCGTCGCTGTCTTCCGCGGCAAAGCGCGCCGGAGCCTGGAGCCGTTCGCCCAGCAGCGCTTCGGCGGCCTGCCGGGCCCGATCATTTTCCGGCGCGGCCGTGTCGGACGGCGCCGCTGAACCGGTTCCCGGTGCCGGTGTGCCACAAAAGGCGCAGTGCCATTCCACAATCCGGGTCCAGCCGTCATAACGGGTTTTGGCGGCGGCCAGTGATTCCTTGCCGCATTGCTTGCAGAAAAAGCGCCCCCCGGCGGTCCCGGGGGAGGCGTTTGGGGGTGGAAGTGACGTTGCGCTCATGGCGAAAGCTTAGCCGTCCCATGTCATTTTTCCACCCCATTTCAACGTCGCATAATATATGTTATGTATAATTGATGGGGGGTCATCCCGTGGTGATGTAGAAGCGTAAGAGGTTTGTTTTTAGGTGGTTATGTATTCTTTGATGCGGGCTGTCGATAACTTGTTGGTTATCCGCCCCTTCAACGCCGCCCGCATGCCGCAAGCAGTTGATCCAGCCGTTGGCGGCCGGCCGCGCCGGGCTCAACCGGCACCATTTGGGCGCCGGGATGCTGATGCCGGAACCAGGTCCGCTGGCGGCGCGCATACTGCCAGGTTTGGGCCACCAGGGCGTGTTCCAACGCCTCCAGGGACGCCAAACGCCCATCGAGATAGTCCCGAATGGTGGCATATCCCAGGGCCTGGCGCGCCGTGGGCGCCTGGGCCAGCCCGGCGGCGTAGAGATCGCGGGCTTCCTCAATCCAGCCGGCCCGCAACATGGCGCGGGTGCGCTCTTCAATTAGCTGTCGGTGATGGGCCGGTTCCGGCATCAGGACGATTTGCCGCCACTCCGGCGCGGCAGTTTCCGGCTGGCGGGTATTCCGCCACCACCGGGGTGCGTCGCCGGTCAGACGCAGGATTTCGATAGTTCGCAACAGGCGTCGCGGATTGCCCGCAACCCGTTCAGCCAGGCTGGCATCAAAGGCCCGAAGCTCATCGGTCAGGCCGCCGGGGCCGTTTTTGCGCCAGTCGTCTTCAAGTGCGGCGGCCAACGGCTTGTCACTGGGTTCCAAGTCAAGCCCGTAAATGACGGTTTTCGCATACAAGCCCGTGCCGCCCGCCAAGATCACCCGCCGGCCGGTGTTTCGGGCTGTTGCCAAGATCTGGCGGGCGGCCAGGGCATGCAGGTTGGCATTCCACGGCTCGTGGAGCTCGCGGATGTCGACCAGATGATAATGGAATCGGGCGCGTTCTTCCGGGGTCGGTTTGGCCACGCCGACGGTCAGGCCGCGATAGACCTGCATGGAATCGCAGGAGATGATTTCGGCATCCCATTGGGCGGCCAATTCATGGGCGAAGGCGCTTTTTCCGGATGCGGTTGGCCCCAGAATGGCAAGAAACGGCCTCACGGGGCTGGGGCGCGGGGGACGGTCGCCGCCGCCGTTTGGTGCTGGCCGGAGCCTTCCATGAGCACGGACACGACATACAGGAACACGCCAACCGTAATGCCGCTGTCAGCAACATTGAAGGCCGGCCATTGGAAGCGGTGAAAATAGAACAGAAGGAAATCCACCACCGCGCCGCGGCTGAAGCGGTCGACCAGGTTGCCGGCAATCCCGCCGAGAACCAGCGCCAACCCGACAACCCTTTCCAGCCGGCCGTCGGTCAGTTGCCGGAAGCGCCAGGCAATCAGGGCCAGCACCACCGTGGAAAGCACCCCCAGTGCCAGGGTGTTGTGGGAGAACATGCCCCAAGCCGCGCCGGTGTTGCGCCAGTAGACCAAATCGAAAAAACCGGGAACCACGGGCTGCCGGTCACCAAGAGCGAACCGTTGGATGACCAGCCATTTGCTGCCCTGGTCGGCCAGGGCGATGAACAGCGCCAGGCCGCCGGCAAGGCGGTATGCGACGGCCGGCCTCAATCAGGCATCCTCCCCGTCGGCCCCGCCTTCATCCTCATCCTCGTCCGCGGCCTTTTTCTTGGCGGCGGGTTTGGCGGCGGCCTTGGCTCCGGGTTTGGCGGGCTCTTCACCCTCCTCTTCCTCATCCGCGGCGCCTTCCACCGCGTCGTCCCCCTCGCCGAACAATTGTTCCTCTTCGAAACGGCCGCCGGGATTGAACTTTTCGTTGTCTTCACGGCGTGACTGGCAGTCCACGCACACCTCGGTAAAGGGCACGGCCAGCAGGCGGGCGGAGGCAATGGCCTTGCCGCAATCGGCGCAATGGCCGTATTCGTCGTGCAGCAGGCGGTCGATGGATTCCTCGACCTTGGCCAGTTTGCGGCTGTCATCGGTCAGCATGGACAGGCCAAGGTCGCGATTGAAGGTGTCGCTGCCGATGTCGGCCAACTCTTCGCCCGCCTGTTTGGTCGAGGACAGTGAGCTGGCCGACAGATCCCGGTATTGGTCCAAAATGTGATTGCGCAGGCCGACCAGGGCGTCGTAGAACTTGCGCATTTCCCCCTTCAGGTTGTCGGGGAGCACGGCGGGCTTGCGTTTGGCATCGTCCTTGCCGCCGTCCTTATTCGCCGGGACCACACCCTTGGCCTTTTGCATCGGCGGCTTTGGGGAAACGACGGCCGCCGGTTTGGCGGGACTCGTCTTGGGGGCGACCGGAGCGGGGACCGGTTTGGTGACGGAGTGCGTCTTGATGGTCATCGGCTTGCTGGCGGGCATGGCCCCCGCCGTTTTTGGGGTGATGATGGGGGCCTTGACGGCCACGGGGTTGCTGGCGGGCTTGGCGCTGGCCGCCTTCTTGGCGGCAGGTTTGGCGGCTTCCGGCGTCTTTGCGGTCGCGGTCTTTTTGACGGGCTGCTTCATGGTGCTCACCTTGGAGGGCCGTGGCCGTCGGGATGGTTTTTGCTACATCAACCGGTTCCTATGGGAGAAAGGCACGGTAACATAACGTCGCCCGGCAAAAATTCCACCTTTTACACCTCCAATATTACGTCATTTCCGGCGAATGGCCAGCAGGAGCCGGCGGGCCGCCTCCAGTCCCAGGCCGGGCACGGCGGCGGCGACCGCCTCCGGGGGGGCCATGGCCAGGCGCCGCAGGGAGCCAAACTGTTTCAACAGGGCGAGCTTGCGAATGGGGCCGACCCCTTCAATGTCATCCAGCAATGACTCGCGGATGCGGGCGTTGCGCAAGGTGTGGTGGTAAGCCAGGGCAAAGCGGTGGGCCTCATCCC
>JBAZJM010000094.1:0-14264 GCA_041651315.1 Lentisphaeria bacterium
CACCACGGCGGTGCCGATCAGCACCGGCTTGGCCGTGGCCTTGAAGGTGTTGCCGGCGCCGTCATTCTTCTCCAGGTTGTGCTTGGCCTTCTCGAAGTCGGGCTTGAAGCCGAACTCCTGCTCGATCTCCCGGCCGATGTTCGGCAGGGACTCGATCCGGCTCAGCTCGTAGACGGACTGGGCATTGTCGGAGACCGGGCCGAAGCTGTCGACCGCGATGGTCACCGGGCCCATGCCGAGGAAGCCGAAGGCCACCAGGCCGAAGGCGAAGATCGGCGCGGCGAACTCCAGGCCGGCGGGCATCAGGCTGCCCACGGCCGGGTTGTTGGCCAGCAGCGCGGCCACCAGCATCAGGACCAGCATCACCAACCCCTCCCAGAAGGCGGAGAAGTTGCCGGCCACAAAGCCGGACAGGATGTTCAGGGAGGCGCCGCCCTGCTTGGAGGCGGTGACAACTTCCTTCACATGTTTGGCATTGGTGCTGGTGAAGATCTTGGTGAATTCGGGGATCAGCGCGCCGGCGATGGTGCCGCAGGAGATGATTGTCGACAGCACCCACCAGAGGTTGGGCTGGGCAACGCCGTTGATCTCGATGCCGCCGAGCAGCACCTTGCTGGCCGCGTAAGTGACAATGATGCAGACGATCGAGGTCAGCCAGACCAGCATGGTCAGCGGGTGCTCGGGATCAAATTCCTTGGCATCCTTGAGCTTGCCGGTGAAAAAGACGTCATTGGCGAAGTAGGAGACCAGCGCGGCGACAATCATCAGGATGCGCATGACGAAGATCCAGACGATGATCTGGCCGCAGAGGACGCTCGGGCCCAGCACCAGGGCCAGGAAGGTGATCAGGGCGACGCCGGTCACGCCGTAGGTCTCGAAACCATCGGCCGTCGGTCCGACGCTGTCGCCGGCATTGTCGCCGGTGCAGTCGGCAACCACGCCGGGGTTCTTCGGATCGTCCTCGGGCAGCTTGAAGACGATCTTCATCAGGTCGGAGCCGATGTCGGCGATCTTGGTGAAGATGCCGCCGCAAATACGCAGGGCGGAGGCGCCCAGGGATTCGCCGATGGCGAAACCGATGAAGCAGGGGCCGCGCAACTCGGGCGGCAGGAAGATCAGGATGCTGATCATGAAGAACAGTTCGACCGTGATCAGCAGCATGCCGACGCTCATGCCGGAACGCATCGGAATGGCCAGCGCCTCCCACGGTGTGCCGCGCAGGGCGGCGAACGCGGAACGGCTGTTGGCGTGGGTGTTGAGGCGCATGCCGAACCAGGCCACGCCGTAGGAACCGAGAATGCCCAGCACCGAGGCGGCCAGAATCAGCAGCACGCTTTGGGCATGCATCTTCTGCAGGACGCCAAAGTAATAGATCATGCAGGCGCCGATCAGCACCCACAGAATGGCCAGGAATTTGCCCTGCTGCCAGAGGTAGCTCTTGCAGGTTTCCCAAATGATGTTGGAGACATCGCGCATCGAGCTGTGAACGGGCAGATTCTTGGTCTTGGCAAACTGCACCAGACCGAAGATCAGCCCGATCAGGCACACCACGATCCCGACGGCCATCAGGGCCGTTCCGGAAACGTTACCCAGTGACGGGAACGTGACCTTGTTCAGATCGGGTAGCACGAGATCCGCTTCGCTGGCATGGGCCAGCCCCGCCGTCATGGCCGTGGCCAGGACCGCGCTTATTCTCCCAAGGAAACTGTTGCCCTTCACGTTGCTCACCTGCGTTTGCTTGTGTTGACTGCGCCGTGACGTGGCCGGAGCCGTCGTCCCGGAAAATTCTTGCCCCAGGGCCGCCATCGGCCCCGTGAAAAAACAAAAATTCGGGTTTACCATAATGCCGCTTCCGCGGTCTTCAATGCGGCCGCCAACCCCCTGTCCGCCCCTGCCCTCTTTTGTCATCCCGGGCGGACACGGCGATTTTGGCATTCAGCGGCGGTTTTTGCCATTTTAACCGCCCCCCCCGGTTCCAGAATACGGGCTGCCGCCGTTGTCAGGCCAGGGCGCACAGTGCTATACTTCCGCTCACAGCCTCACAGGCACGGAAATACGTTTTAGGGACGGGGGCACGGACTATGGCAGCGGAACACGGGCGATATCGGGGCGGTGCCGGGGCCGCCGCGCTGGCGCTGTTGCTGGCGGTGGCTGGCTGCAATCAAGCCCCGAGCGAGCCGGGGGTGCCGGGCTATGTCGAGGGGGACTGGGTGTATGTGGCGGCCCCGGTCGCCGGCGCCCTGCAGACCTTGGGCGTGGCCAAGGGCGACCCGGTCGCCGCCGGCGCGCTGCTGTTCCAGCTGGATCCCGAGCCGGAAGCCCGGAATTGCCGGGAGACGGAAGGGCGGCGGCTCGCCGCGGCGGCCCGGCTGGAGAATTTGCGCAAGGGGCTGCGGCCCTCGGAAGTCGAAGCGTTGCAGGCCCGGCTGGCCGCCGTCCGCGCCGCCGCGGCGCTGTCGGAAATTGAAAAGGCGCGGGCGGAACGGCTGGTCCGGCAGGGCGTGGCCACCCAGTCCGACCTGGACCACGCCCGCTCCCTGCATGACCAGAACCTGGCGCAGATCGCCGGACTGCAAGCGGAACTGGTCACCGCCGGCCTGGGCGGCCGAAGCGACGAGATCCGCGCCGCCGAGGCGGAACTGGCCGCCGCCGGCGAACAGCTGCGGCAGGCGGAATGGCGCCGCGACCAGAAACGGCAGGCGGCACCGGCCGCGGGGCGGGTCCAGGACACCCTGTTCCGGGTCGGCGAATGGGTGCCGGCCGGCACGCCGGTGGTGATGCTGCTGCCACCCGGAAACGTCAAGATCCGGTTTTTTGTCCCCGAACCGCAGGCGGCGGCCCTGAAACCGGGACAGACGGTCCGGGTCCGGGCCGACGGCTTGGCGGAACGGACGGCGCAGATCCGCTACATTTCCAGCCAGGTCGAATACACGCCGCCGGTGCTGTTCAGCCGCGACCAGCGCGCCAAGCTGGTCTATCTCGTCGAGGCGGTGTTCAGCCCGGACCCCGCGGCAGAGGCGGGCGGCACCGGGGCTGAAGCCGCGCCCTGGAACCCCGGCTTACCGGTGGAGGTGCTGGTTTCGCCGGGCCGGGAAACAGCACCCGGCAGCAGGACTCCCGCGACGCCAGGGACGGGAGGGACCGGAGAAACATCCCCCCGCCCAGTTCCTGCCAACCGGAATTAACCCCATGCCTGCAGAGTTCGCCATTGATGTGCAGGGAATCACCAAGCGCTTCGGCGCCCGGACGGTGGTCGACCGGGTCGACCTGCAGGTGCGGCGCGGTGAGATTTACGGCTTTCTCGGCCCCAACGGCAGCGGCAAGACCACCTTCCTGCGCATGCTCTGCGGCCTGTTGACGCCAGATGCCGGGTCCGGCACCTGCCTGGGGTTCGACCTCCGGCGCGAGTCCGCCCAGATCAAGCGCCGGGTCGGCTACATGACGCAGCGGTTCAGCTACTACGAGGATCTGACGCTGGAGGAGAACCTGGATTTCATCGGCCGAATCTATGGCATCCCCAACCGGCGTGCCGAAGTGGCGGGATGCCTGGACAAGCTGGGGCTGAAGGACCGGCGGCGGCAACTGGCCGGTGAACTGTCCGGCGGCTGGAAGCAGCGCCTGGCCCTGGCGGCCAGCCTGCTGCATCATCCGGAACTCCTGCTGCTGGACGAACCGACCGCAGGCGTGGATCCCAAGGCCCGCCGCGATTTCTGGGACGAGGTGCACCAGCTGGCGGCCGGGGGGATCACCGTGCTGGTCACGACCCATTACATGGACGAGGCGGAGCGCTGCCACCGGCTGGCCTACCTGGCCTATGGCGAATTGCTGGCGGCAGGCACGGCGGCGGAGCTGGTGCGCCATGCCGGCCTGACCACCTGGCGGGTGCAGGGGGAGGCCGCACCGGCCCTGGGGGCGCGGTTGCGCGCCCTGCCGGGGGTGGAGCAGGTGGTGCCGTTCGGCACGGTCCTGCACCTCAGCGGTTCCCAGGCGGAGTTGCTCGGCCAAAGCCTGGCCCCGCTGCGCGCGGAGGGGTTGACGGTCGAACCGGCCGCGACCTCGCTGGAGGACGTCTTCATCCATCTGATGCAACGGGCCAAGGACAACTACCGGTGACGTCGGAACGCTTCTCCATTGCGCGGTTCGCGGCCATGGTGCTGAAGGAGTTCATCCAGATGCGCCGGGACCGGCTCACCTTCGGCATGATGGTGGGCATTCCGCTGCTGCAGCTCGTCCTCTTCGGGTACGCCATCAACTCCGACCCCAAGCATCTGCCCACCGCGGTGCAGGACAATGACCGGGGGGTGTTCGCCCGCGACCTCACCTGGGGCATGAAAAACAGCGGCTACTTCGATTTCCGGGACCGCGCCGACGACCAGCGCCAGGTCCGCCAGCTGCTGGACCGCGGCGACGCCTCGTTCGTGCTCACCATTCCGCCCGGTTTCACCCGCGGCCTGTTGCGCGGTGAGCGGCCGCAGGTGCTGCTGGAGGCGGACGCCACCGATCCCGCCGCCACAATCAACGCCGTGGCCGCCCTGAACCAGTTGGCCGAGCGGGCGCTGGAACGGGATTTCACCGGCGCCGTCCGCCACCTGAAACGCCCCGCCCCCGCCGTTGACCTGCGGATTCATCCCCTGTACAACCCGGAGGCGGTCACCCAGTACAACATCGTGCCCGGTCTCATGGGGGTGGTGCTGACCATGACCCTGGTCATCATCACCGCGGTGGCGCTCACCCGTGAACGCGAGCGCGGCACGATGGAAAACCTGCTGGCGACGCCAGTGCGGCCGGTGGAGGTGATGATCGGCAAGATCGTGCCCTACATCCTGGTCGGCTATGTCCAGGTAACGCTGATCCTGCTGGCGGCGAAATTCCTCTTTGACGTGCCGATGCGGGGCAGCCTGGTGCTGCTGGGCCTGGTGTCGCTGTTGTTCATTGCGGCGAACCTGATGGTGGGGGTGACCTTCTCCACCCTGGCCCGCACCCAGTTGCAGGCGGTGCAGATGGCCTTTTTCTTTTTCCTGCCCTCGATCCTGCTCTCCGGCTTCATGTTCCCCTTCCGCGGCATGCCGCGGTGGGCGCAGTGGATCGGGGAGGCACTGCCGCTCACCCATTTCCTGCGCAATGTCCGGGGGGTGCTGCTCAAGGGCAACGGCTGGGCGGAATCGTTGCCGCACCTGTGGCCGGTGGCGCTGTTCTTCGCCGTCATGCTGGCCGTGGGACTGGTCCGTTACCGCCGCACCCTGGACTAGCCTGAAGGCTGGACTCAAACACGGGGCGCAGGTCGTTTGAGTCCACGCTTTAGCGTGTCTGGCCTTTGGCACAAGTACGGGGGGCGTCTTCGTCCCGGAGGGACTGAATGGGGCTTCAGCCCCTGTTCCGGGAAATGAAACGATGGCGTGCCGTAGGTACGCCGCGATTCGCCGCGTACCTGACGGCACGCGAAACGGGGGGGGGGCAAAACAGGGGCTGAAGCCCCTGCCTATTCCCGCCCCGTCCCGCTGGGACGGGAAAACCGCACCCGTCTAGGCGCCGCCGGCAATCGTGGTGTGCAGCAGCCGGGGGGCAGGCACGCTGCCGTCCCGCAGCTGCGCCAGCAGCGCCCGGACCATTTGCCGGCCCAACTCCACCACCGGCGCCCGGATGTATGCCAGCTCCGGGTGCAACGCCCGCAGCAACGGCGAGCCGACGCCGAGCACGGCCGTCGGGCGGCCGCTCTGCCGCACCGCCTCCAGCACCCCGAACACCGTCAGCGCCGTGTCGGCGATGATCGCCTCCGGAACCACGGGGCCGGCCAGCAACCCGGACGCCGCCTGGAACGCGGCCTCGAAAGACACCGGCACGTGGCGGAGCCAGCCCGGTTCCGGCGGCACCCCCGCCGCCGCCAGAGCCTCGCAGAAGCCGGCCCGGAAATCGCCGCCGACCTGGCACGCCTCCTCCTCCACCACCAGTCCCAACCGGCGCATGCCCTGCCGCAGAAAATGGCGCGCCGCCAGCCGGCCGGAACGGCGGTTGTCGATGTCCACGCAGCCGACCCGGTCGCTCCACGGCCCCTCCACCCGGCCGGCCACCACCGGAATGCCCTGCCGGACCAAGGCCTCCAGCCGCGGGTCGTCCCGCCGCGGCGAGGCCAGAATGACCCCGTCCGCCCGCCGCGAAGTGACCATCGCCGGCAGGTCGGAACGCCGCCGCGGGCCGGCCGCCAGATGGGACAGGATCACGCTGTAGCCGTGCCGGGCGGCCTCGCCGCTGATCCCGCAGAGAAAGGCCGGCACGAACGGGTCCGCCAGCACCGTCTCGGACCCCTGCGGCAGATGCACGGCCAGCGCCTGCGTCCGCCGCGTCTTCAGGCCGCGGGCCTGGACATTGGCCACGTAGCCGAGCTCACGCCCAATCTGCCGCACCCGCCGGACCGTTTCGAGATTGACCAGCGGCGAGCCGGCCAGGGCGCGCGAGACCGTGCTTTGGTTCAGCCCGGCCCGCTGGGCGATGTCATAGGTGGTGGACATGACAAGAGGAGCGCCAGGTTGGTTGATCCGGTTTCCGGAGATTTCTGGCTGGAGGTAATCTAGCCGGGCTGCAAGCCCTAACCTGAATTATTCATGAATTTGAACCACTGCCGTCCCACAGGTGCTTAAAAACCGCTATTGTTCCTGAAATTCTAAGCTTAAGACGGTTTGTTTTAATCCTGACCCATTTTGCATTTTCCGTGCCCCTGCCCCTGCCCGAACACCGTAAAGCAAGGATGCCCATGGACTGCTTCGACCCCGAAAGAAGGGATGGCAGTTCGGGCACGGGCAGGGGCACGGTAATGAATGATGGCATCCCATGGGACGGCTCTGAATTTGAACAGTAAGGTGGCGAAGACCGCACCGGTTGAACAGTTGACCCGTCACTGACGGTCCGGGCTCGGATGAACACCGAACCCGCGGCCGCCCCCATGAACCCGGACCTGCCCCCGGGGGCCGGCAAGCCCCTTGCATTCGCCGCCACGACGGCTACCGTATCGCCGTTGCATTCGAATGCAATCACCGCCGGACGCCCCGGAAAACCATCCACGGGGGCGCCCGCCACCAGGAGCCCAACGCCATGAGCCAGCCCGCGCCGAAGATCGTCTTCCTGCCCCACGGCAACCTGCAGTACTCCCAGCTGCCCCCCGGCAAGCGCCGCTGGGTCATCGAGCACTGCTACGCGCCGCTGTTCGACCTGGTCGACGCCAAGGGCTACCGGCTGGCCTTCGAGGCCTCGGGCTTCACCGTCGACGCCATCGCCAGCCTCTGCCCGCGGGTGATGGACCGGCTGGCCGGGCTGGTGCGGGCCGGCCAGATCGAGCCGGTCGGCTCCCCCTACATCCATATCATGCTGGGCAACATCGACCCGGCGGTCGGCCTGGAGACGCTCAAGAAGGGGCGGCAGGCCTGGGAAAAGCACACCGGCGTGGCGCCGACGCTCGGCTGGAACCCCGAATGCAGCTGGGCGGACTACATCCCCGAGATCTTCAAGGCCGCCGGCTTCGAGTCGCTGGTGATGGACGGCGATTCCTTCTACCTGGCCTTTGACGCGATCCGCCAGGCGACCGGGCTCACCTTCGACGTCGCGGGGCACTCCAACAAGGACAAGCTCTTCCGCATCGACGACGCCATCGCCGCCCGCCCGGAGCTGATCCGCTTCCTGACCAACCCGTCCGCCGCCCCCAACGGCCTGAAGCTGCTGTTCCGCAGCGACATGATGGCCAACCCGATGCTGTGGTACCTGATGGGAGCCACCGAAGGCGTGCGCGAAACGCCGGTCACCATCGGCGAGATCCGCGCCATCCTGGAAAAGTGGCGCGGCCGGATCGCCCAGACCGGCAGCTTCATCATGCCGTTCGCCGAGGACGCCGAGTACATCGGCAGCAGCGCCTACTTCTACGTCAAGCAGTTCGGGCAGGCGCGCTTTTTCGAGCCGGAACCGGACAGCGTCACCCGTTTTGCGGAAATGCTCGACACCGCCCGCGAGCTGGGCTATGAGCTGGCCACCCCCTCCGACGTGCTGGCCGGCCGCCGCGACCTGCCGGTGGCGGCCCAGATCACCGAGGTGGAAAACGGCATCGCCTGGCACGGCGGCACCGCCAAGGCCTGGGCCAACACCGTCCACGCCCGCCTGCTCGACCCGGTCTGCCGCATGGTCCTGGCGGGCATCGAATCGGTCGCCGCCCGGACCGGCAAGACCCTGGCCACCGTTGACGGCGACCTGCGCGTGGCCTTGGAACGGCTGACCGGCGCCTATGTCTCCGACTCGCGTTGGCCCCCGCCGCCGACCAGCCCCGGCCGGTTCAACGTCCAGGAAAGCATTGATGATCTGCACGCCGCCAACCAGGCGCTGGGTGCCGCCATGGGCGCCGCCGGCCTGGCGGCCCAGCGCAGCATTTACTCGCCCCAGCTGATGAAGACGCAGATCGATGCCATGGCCGCCGAACTGATGCGCCTGCCGTATTTCGGCGAGTAGCCCTTGCTTCCACAATGAAATTCGCCCCCAAGGTGAGACAGGCAATCCTGCCTGTCCTGGCCTTCCGCAGGGTTGCGGCGCAACGGACGCCCCCGGTCCGCCCGAGGCCGGGCGGCGCCCTTCAATGTTTGGTTTTGCGCCGGAAGGCGCTCTGGAGTACGGCGGGTCCTCACGCCGCCCTCCTACCGGCCGGCGGCGACGGCCGCCGGGGGGGGTGAAGACAATACCAGGGCGGCGGCGAAGCCGCCGGCACTCCGAGGGAGGCTGCCGCCTCGGGACTATCCACCCTTCGCTATCGTTGCTTCCTTCTGTTCAAAAAGCCGACGGCGTCCCCCGCATGAAATATTGGGGGATGGCGGTATGGTATCCGGCTGGGTGGAGGCATTCGCAATCCGGCGGGAATGCCCATTTCTGGCATCCTTCTTGCTTGTTTTTTTGACCATGAGTTCTCTTGTGACGGCAGTGGTGGCCCTCGTTCTTCTGGTGCGTCTGGCCTGGGAACGGTGGCTGGCGGAACGCAACCTGGCCTTTGGCGCCGTGACCCCCAACCCGCTGGTGGGGGTTTATGGCGGCACGCCGCTGACCCCCGAACTGATGGCGCGTGCGGTGGCTTATCAGCGGGCGCGCACCCGTTTCGGCCATGTTGCAGAAGTCTTGAACACCTTGGGACTGGCCGTCCTGCTGTTCAGCGGCGTGCTGCCCGCGGCCTGGCGCTGGCTGACCGGCCAGGGCTTGGACGAGGTGGCGGCCAGCGCCACCCTGGCGGCGGGCGCCCTGCTGCTCATGGCGGCGGTCCGGATCCCCTTGGATTGGCATGAAACCTTCCGCCTGGAAGCCCGTTTCGGCTTCAACAGCAGCACCCCGGCCCTGTTCTGGCGCGACAGCCTGAAACGCCTGCTGTTGACGCTGGTCCTGGGCGTGCCGCTGTTCACCGCGCTGACCGTGCTGGCCGGCTATGGCGGACCCTGGTGGTGGCTGATGGCCGCCGGCATGGCGGTGGCCTTCCAGTTGCTGGCAACCTTGCTCTATCCGCTGCTGATCCTGCCCTGGTTCAACCACTGCGCCCCCCTGGAAGGCGACCTGCTGATGTCGCTCAAAGAAATGGCGCACGACTGCCGTTTTCCCACCAACGGGTTCTGGGTGCTGAACTCGTCGCGGCGGTCCCGCCACTCGAACGCCTTTGTCGCCGGGGTCGGGCAGGCCCGGCGGATCGTCCTGCAAGACACCCTGCTCCAGCTGCTGGAAAAAGCCGAGATCAAGGCGGTGGTCGCCCATGAGATCGGCCACTGCCGGAACGGGCATTTGTCGAAGCTGGCGTTGCTGGTGGCCCTGCTGCTGACCGCCGGCTTTTTCGCGGCCAGCCGGCTGCTGGCCTATCCGCCGTTCCTGGAAGGGTTCGGGTTCGTGGCGGGCGAGACGGCGCCGACCCTCCTGACCCTGGTGCTGGCCGCCGGGCCGCTGCTGTTTTGGCTGACGCCGCTGCTGCACGCCGTGCAGCGCCATTTCGAGCATGACGCCGACCGGGTCGCCCTCGGCGCCACCTACAGCCCTCAGCCGCTCATCAGCGCCCTGGCCAAGATCTCCGCCAACAGCCTGCAGATCCTGGAACCCCATCCCTGGTACAGCCTCTACCACCACAGCCACCCCACTCTGGCCCAGCGGCTGGAGGCCCTGAAACGAATCCAGCGCCATCTTACGGGACGTGTATAATACCCGGCATGCCAGAAAAAAACCCGCTACCGCTGTTTGCCGCCCTGGAGGCCGCCGGCCCGGCACCGGCCGCGGCGCCGGGTGAGGAAACCGTGCGCGGCGAGGTGCTGCGCATCGTCTTCGCCAGCGATGACGGCAATTATGTGGTGCTGCGCCTGCATGACGAACGGGGCGAGGAACAAACCCTGGTCGGCCCCTTCGGCAACATCGTCGAAGGACAGGAACTGGAAGCCTGGGGCCGCTGGGAAAAACACCGCGAGCACGGCCGGCAGTTCCGCGCCGGCCGCTTCCGCACCGTGCTCCCCATCTCCGAGCGCGGCATCCGCCGCTTTCTCGCCTCCGGCCTGATCCACGGCATCGGCAAGGGCTACGCCGACCGCATCGTCGACCAGTTCGGCGAGCGCACCCTGGAGGTCCTGGACCGTTATTCGACACGGCTGCTTGAGGTGCCCGGCCTCGGCCGAACGCGGCTCGCCCAGATCCGCACCGCCTGGAAGGAACTGGCGGAGAAGCGCGAGTCGCTGATGTTCCTCCAGGGGCTGGGGCTGGGGCACGCCTTCTCCCAGCGCGTGCTGACCGCCTACGGCGCCGCCGCCCCCGAGGTGGTGCGGCGCAACCCCTATCAGCTGGCGTCGGAGGTGCAGGGGATCGGCTTCCAGACCGCCGACCGCATCGCCGGCGAGCTGGGGGTGGCCAAGGACAGCCCGCTCCGCCTGGAGGCCGGCGTGGTGTTCGTGCTCGGGCAGCTGGCCGAGCAGGACGGCCATGTCTGCTGCCCCGAAACCGTGCTGCTGGAGGAGGCGGCGCGCCTGCTGGAGGTGGAGCCCGCCGCCGCCGCCCAGGGACTCGGGCGCGCCCTGCTCGACAACGCCTTGGTGGCCGAACCCGGCGCAGCGGACACCGGCCGCTGGCTCTACACCCGCCGCCTGCACGCCGCCGAGGCCGGCCTGGCCGACGCCCTGCGCCCCCTGCTGGCCGCCCCCCCGCCCCCGCGCTCCCGCCAGCCGGAAACCGGCGGCGACCGCTGGAACCGCTTCAACGACGCCCAGCGCCAGGCCGTGCGCGCCGCCTTCCTCAACGGCGTCAGCATCATCACCGGCGGCCCCGGCGTCGGCAAGACCACCGTGGTCGGCGAGGTGGTGGCCCAGGCCCGGCGAATGCAGATGCGCGTGCTGCTGGCCGCCCCCACCGGCCGCGCCGCCAAACGCATGAGCGAGAGCTGCAACCTGGAGGCCAAAACCCTCCACCGCCTGCTCAAGTGGGATCCCGCCCGCGGCGCCTTCGTCCATAACGCCGACACCCCGCTGCGCGGCGACCTGCTGGTGGTCGATGAAGTCTCCATGCTCGACGTCGAGCTGGCCCGCAACCTGTTCACCGCCGTGCCCGCCGGCATGCGCGTGCTGCTGGTGGGCGACAAGGACCAGCTCCCCTCCGTCGGCCCCGGCGCCGTGCTCCACGACCTCATGGCCTGCGGCCGCATCCCGGTCACCGAACTCACCCACGTCTACCGCCAGGACGACCGCGGCCGCATCGTCGGCAACGCCCACGCCGTCAACCGCGGCGAGATGCCCGACCTGCGCCCGGTGCCGCGCGAGGCCGCCGCCGACTTCTACTGGCTGGACCAGGAGGATCCCGAGGCCGTCCCCGACCTCATCGCCCGCATGGTCGCCGACCGCATCCCCTCCCATTTCGGCCTCGACCCGCGCACCGACATCCAGGTGCTCGCTCCCATGCACAAGGGGAGCTGCGGTGCCGCCGCCCTCAACACCCTGTTGCAGAAGGTGCTCAACCCCGGGCCCGCCCCCGAATTCCACGCCGGCGAACGGCTGTTCCGCCGCGGTGACCGCGTCATGCAGGTGGCCAACAACTACGACAAGGGCGTGTTCAACGGCGAGCTCGGCCGGATTGTCGGGGTGGATGCCGCGGCCAAGCGCTTCACCATCGAGTTCGACCTGGGACGCGTGGAGTACGGCTTCCTGGAGGCCGACCAGATCCGCCTGGCCTACGCCGTGACCGTGCACAAATCCCAGGGCTGCGAGTTCCCCGCCGTCGTCCTGCCGGTGCTCACCCAGCACTACATCATGCTGCAACGCAACCTGGTCTACACCGCCATGACCCGCGCCCGCCGCCTGTTGATCATGGTCGGCGCGCGCCGCGCCCTGGCCATGGCCGTCCACAACGACCGCACCGCCCAGCGCTTCACCCGCCTGGTGCCGCGGCTGACCGCGGGAACGAAACCATGATCCGCGCGGAGCCGGCCAAGCCTGCCTCTTTTCGATTGCAAGCGACCGCGGTCGGCTGCAATCGGCCGCAATCGAAGAAAGGCGCCCGCCATGCCCGGGCCCTCTTCGCCACCGCCCTCGGCGGCCTGCTGGCCGCCCAGCCGCTTCCTGCCGCCGGCCCGGTCCCCGCCCAACCCGAAGTGACCTTCGGCGTGGTGGCCGACGTCCAGTACGCCGATGCGGACCCCGCCGGCAGCCGCCATTACCGGGCGGCCCTGCCGAAACTGGCGGCCAGCGTCCAGGCGTTCAATGCCGCCAAACCCGATTTTGTCATCCAGCTCGGCGATCTGGTCGATCACGGTCCCGCCAATTTCGGGCCGCCGCTGGCGGCCTATGCCAAACTGGCGATGCCGCGCTATCAGGTCATCGGCAACCATGATGCCGCCGTCGCGGCGGGCGCCGGTGCGGATGTCGCCGCCACATTCGGCCTGAAGCGCGGCTACTACGATTTTGCCGTCAACGGCTGGCGGTTCATCGTCCTGAACGGCAACGCGGTGAGCCTCGCCGCCCCGGCCGGCAGTCCGGAACGCCGGCAGGCCCAGGCCATGCTCGACCGGCTCCAGGAAGCGGGCGCCCCCAACGCCATGCCTTGGAACGGCGCCTGCGGCGAACCGCAGCTGGCGTGGTTGCGCACCACCCTGGCCAACGCCGCCAAAGCAAGAGAGGCGGTCGTGGTGTTCTGCCATTTCCCGGTCTACCCGCCCAATGTCCACAACCTGTGGGACGATGGCGAGGTGGTCGGGATTTTGGAGGCCGGCGGCGGCGTGGCGGCTTTTTTCAGCGGCCACAACCACGGCGGCAATTACGGCGAGAAACGCGGCATCCATTACGTGACCCTGCACGGCCTGGTGGAAACTCCGGACACCACCGCGTATGCGCGGGTGGCGCTGTACCCCGACCGCCTGGTCGTCACCGGCCATGGCCGGGAGCCCTCGCGCACCCTGCCCCGGCCCGCACCGTAACCGCGGAAGGCGCCTGGCTACAGGATGGGCGGCTGCTGTAGCCGCGGCGGTGTCAGCCGCGAGGGGGGCCTTCATGCCACGCCGGGGAAAAGGCCAAAAGGGGCGCCGTGAAATCACCGAAACCAGGCACCCAAACGCGGCCTTCCGTCAGTGCCCCTCCAGCAACGACGGTTCCGGGACGGCGGGGGCGGCCGGCTCGTACGCCCCGGCGGCCACGGCGGCACGATAGGCCATCGGGGTCTGCCCCGTCCGCCGCTTGAACAGGCGGAAGAAATAGAGCGGGTCGTCAAACCCCAGTTCCACGGCAATTTCCTTGGCGGTCTTGTCGGTGCCGCCGACCAGCCGCAACGCCTTCCGCATCAGCAGCCGCGCCAGGTATTCCTTGGGCGGCACCCCGGTTTCCCGGCGAACCCATTTGGACAGCACGCCACGCGAAACCGCCGCCGCCGCCGCCAGTTCGTTGACCGTGAGCGAGGCCCGGCAGTGCCGGGCGGCATGCTCCAGCGCGGCGCGATACTTGGCGGGAACAGCCACCCGCCACTCCCGGTCTTGGAGCAGCGGGGCGACCAGCCGGCAGATGCCGGCAAAAGCTCCGGCCTGGGCCCGCAGCAACCCCGCCAGGTCCTGCTGGTGATAGGCGGCGACAATCTCCGCCGCCAGTTCCGGGGCCGCCAGCCGCAACACGCCGGGCGGCAGGTTTTCAAGGAGTTCCAGGCCGAAGGCGTCGGCCAGTTCAAAATGGAAGTAGACGAATTCCGCGCCGGCCCGGTAGTCGCAGATGAAGGTCTGCCCGGCCGGCATCAGGAACAGCGCGCCGGGCTGCAGG
>JBAZJM010000095.1:0-14243 GCA_041651315.1 Lentisphaeria bacterium
TTCGCGTGCCGTCAGCTACGCGGCGAATCGCGGCGTACCTACGGCACGCCATCGTTTCATTTTTCGGAACAGGGGCTGAAGCCCCTGCCTATTTTCATTCAGTCCCTACGGGACGAAGCCGTCCCCCCGTACGTATGCCAAAGGTCAGACACGCTGAAGCGTGAACTCAAACGACCGGCGCCCCCGGATCATCAGGACGGGCACCGCGGCAGCTTCCAAATCGGTTCGCACTCCGGGTGTTGCAGCAGAAAATCGGCTTCGTGGATCGTGGCGGAGTTCGCAAACAGCCGTTCCAGCCCGTCGCGGGTGATGCCGTTCAGGGCCAGGTCGTGGTAATCGACCTCCATCACCCAGCGCATGGCGTCCACGTTTTTCATAATCCGGCGGCCCCTATTCTTCCGCGGTGAGGCCGACCAGTCCGAGGATGGCGTTGGCGTCGGTCGCTTCAAAGGTAATCGAGTCGATGATCGTGTCGGGATGGGGGTTTTCCCAAACCAAGAGGTAAAGCCCGACCAGCGACCGGGCGTTGTCCCCCCGCCAGGCGACCGTGGCTTTTTCCAGCTCTTGCGGGACGTACCAGTCGGCGATATTGACGCCGCAGGTGAGCAGAATCTCCCGCTCCATCCGCAGGGCCTGCCCATAGGTCACCGTGTAACGCCCCACCGTCCCCTGCCCCGGCGCCCAAGCCGCGCCATGCAGAAAATAGAGGCGGCGGGCCTTGCGGGAGCCGAGGTCGATGGTCACCTTCCGGGACAGGGCTTTCAACTGGTCACTGCCCAGGACGACGCAGCTTTTGCCGTTGTTTTTGGCGGGATCGATGATGTCGAATGGAATGTTTTCGAACCGCTTCTGGTTCACCGGGAAACAGCTCAGATCATTCTGCGGCCCCTGGTCGCTCCAGCCGCCCTTGCCGTCGCCGGCAATGGTATCGCTGAAGCCCATGGTGCAATAGGGGCGCAGGTCGACCGGGGTGAACTTTTCGCTGTGCGCCGCCGGGACCGCGGCGGCGAGTTCCGACCCGCGCGCGCCCAGATTGATCAGCAGCGGCTTGAGCATGGCGTCAAATTGCTGCACCACCCCGGCCGGGCCGGTGCGGATGGCGGTGACCAGGACGACCGGATTGCCGGCCGGCCGAGTTTCGGCGATCACGCCCGGTTCGGTGAGTTGCCGGTAACCGTTGGCGGCCTCAATCTCGAAGTCCGCCAGCTTGAAGGAGCCGTTCCGATAGGAGGACCGGGCCATGGCGGCATTGGTGACACCGTCCACCAGCGGTTCCTGCCGGTTGGGAAAGGCCATATGGATGCAGCGGCCTTCCGGAGCGGCATAGCCCTCGGGCTTGGCGGCCTGCATGACGTACACTTCGTCGCGATATTTAAGCGCGTCGCCAAAGACCGGCGGGCGCGGCAGCGGCGGGAGCTGGCGGTCGTTGGCGGCGAGCACCAGCGCGGCGGTGCCGGCCCGGATGGCGGCGCCGGCCTGCTGGCGCACCGCTTCCGGAAGCGCCGTGTCGCCGGGCCACCAGACCAGCAGGTCGTCCACCCGGGGGACGGCCGCCGGCTCCAGTTCGCGCACCAGAAATCCCAGCCGCTCCAGGACATCCCGGTTTTCGGCGGGGCCGGCAAACCACAGGGTGCGGGCGCGGGGCACCGCCACGGCCGGCCGGGCCAGGTTCAGCAACAGGCGGTCGGCCGGCGGGCAGATGCCGGCCACGGGGATCAGGTCCAGCTGGCACAGCAGAATCTCGCCCTTGCCGAACGGCATGGACAGCAGCGCCGCCTCGTCGCTGTTGTAGCCGGCCACCAGCAACGGCTTGAGCAGGCCGCTGCGGACCGCCCGGAACGGGCGGCTGCACACGGCTCCCGGAATTTTGAACTCCTGGCCGCGGTTGTTGGGCCAGTAGGCAAACGCCTGCTTGTCCAATCCCTGCAAGGCGGGATGGCTGTTGGCCACCGGCCAGACCTGCGGCAGGTCGATGTTCTGGGTGAGCAGGCTGACCGGCAGGAAGTTCTGCCACGTGTCCTGGTGCAGGATTACCAGCTTGCCGCCGGCCGCGGCAAAGGCGCAAAGCGCGGGGGCGGCGGCCATCACCTTGTCATCCTGCGCGTTATGTCCGATCACCAGCACCTTCGCCCCGGCCGGCGGCACCGGCGTGTCCAGCCGGGTGGCGCGGACGCCGAGACGCCGCAGCGCGGCCGCGGTCCCGCCGTCGGGATCGTACAGCGCGACACCGGCGGAGTCCGCACCGGGGGGCACGGGCGGACAGAGGACCAGCGGCAGCGGTTCCGCATGGGTCTGGGCCGGCACGGAGCCGAGGCTGATCCGCAGCTCGGCGGGCGTGCGTTCGGTGACCGTCGGCAGCGTCATGGCGATGGTGACCGCGCCGACCGCGCCCTGCTTGACGGCGCGGGCGAACTCCACCGCCTTGACCGTGCGCCCCGCCATGACCAGCTCCACCCGCCCCTTGAAGGGCTGGCCGGCAATCGTGTCATTGATCAGCGTCAGTTCACGGGAGAAGGCCTCGCCGCCATAAACCTGCCGGGTGCGGTCCGGGAAGAAGGCATACACGGGCTTGAACAGGTTGCTGAAACGCTGCAACGTCGGCGTCATGGCGTATTCCGGCAAGTCCTTGAACCATCCGGGGTTGACAAAAGCACTGGAGGCGTAGTCGACACGGTCGAACTTCAGGCCGGGGGTGTCGAGCGCGGTCCAGGTCACCGGAATCGGCTTGGCGGCGTAGGGGTCGGCGGTCCTGGCCACCGGATACCCGTGGTCGCCCATCGGGGCGGTGAACCATTCCTTGACGGTCTGGTTGAGCCATTCGTCATAGCCGCTGACGCCCCACCGCCGCCAGTAGGGATAGATGTCACCCAAGTAGCGCAGCCACCCCGCGGGCGTGGTTTCGTGGGCATGGAACCAAACAAAGTAGCGGAGGTTGCGCAGGTCGGTGTAGTGGTCTTCGCCCAGCGGCACCCGGCCGGGGTTCACAAAATCGCTCCATTCCCCGAAGAACAGCGGCAGGGTGCCGTATTTCATCCACCGGGCCGGATATTCCGCCGCCGTCAGCATGCTGTAGCCGGGCAGGCCGCAGGTAATCGGGTAATGGGGATTGGCGATCTCGAACCGGTCGAGGGCGTTGGTCTGGTGCTGGGGGTTGTAGTTGTCGGTCTTTTTGGGCATGCCGGACCAGTCGTAAATGGTCACGCCGTAGGAGCGGTCGACGTCCACCGGCCGGGTGGGGTCGTTCTTCCGGATCTCATCCATCACATACTGCACGGATTCGTAATGGCCGTCGGGCTCGTTGGCAGCGTCCCAGCAGATGATACTGGGATGGTTGCGGTCGCGCGCCACCCATTCCTGAACAAAGCGGGCGGTGTTTTTCTTGAAGACGGGGGTCAGCGGGGTGTTGCCATGGTGCCAACCGTCCTGGGCCTTGATGAACATGCCGGCCTCGTCCGCCGCCTCCAGCATCAGGTAGTTTGGCTTTTCAAAGGAGCGGATCATGTTGTAGCCAAGGGTCTTGAAGAAACGCATTTGGGCCGCCGCCCAGTTCTTGTCGCGCCAGTTGACCTCCATGCTGTGGGCGGTGATGCAGTGGAACCGGCGCTTGATGCCGTTGTGGTAAAAATCGGTGCCGGCAATCCAGGTTTCACTGAACCCGAAACGTTCGACGCGCTCGTCGATCACCTTGCCGTCCAGCAACAGCTTAGTTTTCAGCAGGTACAGATGGGGATCCTCGGGCAGCCAAAGGCGCGGCTTTTTCCAGGGGGCGGCCAACTCCACCGTCTGGCTGCCGCCGGCCGGCAGGGTGACCGTCACGGGCGGACAGGACAGAACCGGGGCGCCGTCGGTTTCGGTGACCGTGAAGCCGGCCACATAGGTACCGGCAACGCCCCGTGCGTTTTTCACCACGGCATCGACGGTCAGCCGCTTATGCCGCCAGCTCGGCTTGATGAACACCGAATCAACGCGGGCCGGGGGCACGGATTTCAAATACATGTCGTCCCAAATGTCCGAGCGCCGGTTCCAGATCGATTCAATAATGCCCTGCGGCCAATTGTCGCCATAGGCGGACCAGTGCGTCCAGACCCGGATCCAGATCTCGTTTTCGGCGCCGTAGCGGATGGCCGGGGTGGCATCGAACTCGAACCCGGTGGAATCGCCGATATGGGAGCCGATGCACCGGCCGTTGACGTAGGCAACCACCTCCAAGCCGGCCGCCATGAATTGCAGGATCACATCGTTGCCGCGCCACGACTCCGGCACCATGACCTTGCGGGTGTACCAATATTTCCAGGACTTGACCTGGTTCATGTCCCCGGCCTGTTGCGGCAGGGTCGGCAGCCGTTGGGGGCCGTGGTACTCGGGCTTGGCGGCCGGCCGGTCGTCCAGCACCGGCGCCGGAAAATCCGCGCCTTCCGGCAACATCCGGTAGGTGTAGGCGGGCGACGGAATGATCTGCTGCTCCCAGATCCCGTTCAGGCACAGGATGTCCCGGGTCGGCGTCCGGCTGATTGTGACCTGGGCCGGAACCGGGGAACTCAGGGTGATGGATTCGACCGGCCCGGCCGGCGGCGCGGCGGCACAAAAACAGGCCAAGGTGGGCAGGAGGCAAAGCCAGGCACGGGGACGGAGATTCAGCATGTGTCGGTGTCCGATCGAACGGTTGTTAAACCTGGGAACGCCGAGCCCCAGCTCGGCGTGGCGTAAACGTGAAATTCTTGCCGAGCTGGGGCGCGGCGTTCCCAGCTTCATCGCTTCGACGGATAATAGTAATAAGTCCGATAAACCTCGTCGAACTCGGCATCCCGCCGCCAGGCGACGGAAACATCGTTGTACAGGACATTGCCGCCGCTGCGGCTGTCGCCGTGCCAGGAAGTGGAACTGTGGTTGTTGCGGATCCAGTTGTACTCGTTCGGGGGCACGACCAGGTCAGTCACGGTGAAGGTGTTCGCCGGCGACAGCAGCGAATGGGCCGTCTTGTCGTAGACCGCGCGGTTGCTCCCCGAGTCCGCCCAGTTCCCGTTGACATCCAGGTTGCTCCAGACGGCATACGGCACCGTGTTCATCGGCAGGTCGTTGCCGATCCGGTTGTCCTGCGGCCAGGTGTTGTAGGGATGGCTCGGGCAGTACATCACCTGCGGGCTCTTGAGGTAGTTGGTGGTCAGGCCGGTGCCGAAGGGAATCCAGGCGCTGGCGGGCTCCCAAGCACGGGTCATATAGCGGACGTAATAATAGTCGGGGTCGCCATTCACCGGGTAAGTTCCCCGGTTGTCGTCCGCATACATGGCCAACGCCAGCCCCATCTGGCGCAACTGCCCGGCGCAGGTGGAGCGCTTGGCCGTCTCCCGGGCCTGCCCCAGGGCCGGCAGCAGCATGGCGGCAAGAATGGCGATGATCGCAATCACCACCAACAGTTCGATCAGCGTGAAGCGTTTCATGGGAACAACCTGAACCTTGTGGACGCTGTGGACCCGGTGGACCTTGTGCCCGGTGTCCACGATGTCCACCGGGCCACAAGGTCCCTCATCATTCACCGCCGGCGGCGCGCCAGCGCCAAACCGCCCAGGGCCAGCAGCCCCAGGGAGGCGGGCTCCGGCACCAGGCCGATGCCCGTGCCCGCGAGACGCGCCTCGCCATAAGTGCCACCATCATTGGTCATCGCCAAGAACACGAGGCGGTCAGCCGTGGTCAAGGAGATGTTTTGCAATGCGGAAATGCCAGGAAAGGCAATGGTGCCGATGTTTCCCCGGATATTGCCGTTATACAGTTCGGTCTCAACCCCGCTGGATACCTTGACGACCCGAAAGTTGACATTATAGCTTGCACCCCCCGAGTGGTAAAAGATGCCGCTGGTGCCGGTCAGGGAATACACGCCATTCACCCCCGGCGAAAACGTCAGCGCCCCCACGTCCGTGTAGGAACCGCGCAGGGACTGGTTCGTGGGCCAATAGATGGCATTCGCGGCACCGCTCCATTCCGGGCCCCAATCCGTGTAGTATTTCATCAATGTCAAGTTGGTTGCCGTCGTCCGGTCGGCGGCCGCGTATGCGCCCCACACATTACCATCCGCATCGATGTACGGATTACCATCCGTGGTGCCAACAGTGCCCGTGAAATTGGGCAGAGCCCAGGTTTTCATGAACCCCGCCTGGCCCTGCGACGCCAAGGCCAGGCCCGCCAGCAACGTGATCGCGATCAGCTTGTTCATGGCTTTCTTCTCCTGTTTTTGTCGATGGGGTGCCGCCGGCGACCATCGCCGGCACTGCCCGCGCGTCAAAAATCGCTCACCCGGCCAGCCGCTTGCCGGCCGCCGGTTTTACCGTTGTCTCCCCCACTTGCAACTCGCCCGGAATGCCGGCCGGCCGGCGGCCGGCGCTTTTTCCGTCAATCAACCGTAACAGCAACTTGACGCCGGCCTCGGCCATCCGCGGCTCCGGCACAGCCACCACCGTCCGCCGCACGTCATCGCCGGCATGCTCCCAGGCGGAGGCGAAGTAGGCGATGGAGAGCTGGGCCGGCACCCGGAGCCCCCGGCGGGCCGCGGCATGCAGCAAAGCGTCATAACCGCGCCGCTGGAAACAGATCACCGCCGTCAACGCCGGCGCCACGTCCAGCAGCCGCTCCGCCTCGTCCATCATCGAGGCTTCCCGGTCGGCCAGGGCGATCTGCGCCGTGTCCAGCCCCGCCGCCGCCACGGCATCCCGCACCGCCGTGTACCGGTCCTGGACGGAATAATGCAGGCCGCTGAATCCCAGATACCCGATCCGGCGGTGCCCCAGGCCGACCAAATGCCGCACCAGTTTCTGTGCCCCGGCCGCCTCGTCGCAATACAACCACGGCTGGCCGTCCGCCACCGGTTTCCGGTTCAGCCACACGACCGGCGCCCCCAGCCTGGCCAGCTGCGCGTCCAATTGTGGCGGCACATACCCGGTCATCGGCAATCCCAGGATGCCGTCCACCGCCAGTTCCTTGAACAAGCGGGGCGGCGTGACGAAATCGTCCACCACCGGCACCAAATGCATCGGCTCCAGCACCAGGGCGTAGCCGGACTCGGCCAGGGTGTCGGCCGCCGTGTCGAGATAGCCGTTGGTCGGCACATAGGTGGTGCCGGGTTTGCCATACTGCACCACGGCGCAGGCAATGCGGTTGAAGCGGCCGCGCTGCATGGAGCGCGCCGCCGCATTGGGCACATAGCCCAGCTCCTTGGCCGCCGACAGGATCCGTTTCCGGGTCTCCGGGCTGACCACGGTGTTGGACTTGCTGTGATTGACCACCGTGGAAACCACGCCCAGGCTGACCTTGGCGTGCCGCGCGATATCCAGCAGACGGACCGACATCTTGCAGGCTCCCATACATAGACCAAACGTTTCATGCACTATAACCAAACGTTTGGTTAATGCAAGCGGCCCCGCAAAAATTGCCCGCCGGCGCAGCAGAGCGTCGCCGCCGAGCTGGGCATGGCCGACGAGACGTGCCTGGACGGCATGCCCACCGCCCGGCTTGCTAATTATTCGATGTGATCGTATATTTGGCATATGTGGATCTCGCGCGACATCGAAAGCCGCCTGCGGCGCTCCGCCCGCACCCGCCCCGCCGTCGTCCTCACCGGACCGCGACAGGTCGGCAAGACCTCCCTGCTGCGGCGGTTGTTCCCCACGCATGGCTTTGTCTCGCTTGACCTGCCCTCAGAGGCGGAACAGGCGGAACATGAGCCGGAGGCGTTTCTCCGCCAACACCCCGCGCCGCTGATCCTTGATGAAGTCCAGTACGCTCCCGCCCTCTTCCGCCATCTGAAAGTCGCCATCGACAACGAGCGAAACCGGTGTGGCCGTTACCTGCTGACCGGCTCCCAGAAATTCCCCTTGATGAATGGGGTCGCCGAATCGTTGGCCGGACGGGCGGACATCGTGGAGCTGGAAACGCTGGCCCTGGCCGAAATCCGCCGAGCCCAACCGGCCGCCAACCTGATGGAAATCCTGGTTCGTGGCGGGTTTCCGGAACTATGCGCCAACCCAGACATCGATGACGCCACATTCTTCAATTCCTATTTGGCCACCTATCTGGAACGGGACGTGCGCTCGCTGGCCCACGTGGGCAGCCTTCGGGACTTTGAGCGGTTTCTCCGCGCCTGCGCCCTGCGTTCCGGCAATTTGCTGAACAAGGCCGACCTCGCCCGGGATATCGGTATCGCCCCCTCCACCGCCAACCAATGGCTGTCCATCCTGGAGGCGTCCGGGCTGGTCGTGCTGCTGGAACCGTGGTTTGGCAACCGCACAAAACGAATCGTCAAGAGCCCCAAGCTCTATGTGGCGGATGCCGGCCTGCTCTGCGCCCTGTTAAACATTCGGTCCGCGGCGGCGTTGCGACAATCGCCCTCCGTCGGCGCCGTTTGGGAAACGTTTGTGTTTGCGCAACTGCGGCACCGAGAACAAGAGGCCGGCCGCCATAACAGCCTGTTTTTCTGGCGCGACCGGACGCGCGAGGTGGATTTTGTGGCCGAAATCGCCGGCCAGCTTGAGCTGTTTGAGGTGAAGTGGACGGAACTTCCCGATGCCGCCAGCACGGTCAACCTGGCCTTCGTCCGCGCGGCGGAAGGACACGAGCGCATTGCCTCGGGGACCGTGATTTGCCGGACTCCCAACAGCTATCCGCTGGCAAACGGCTTCCGCGCCATGCCGCTATCCGAGTTGTGAGCTACTTTTAAAAGGAGGGTGGTCCATGGACGTCCGCAGTCCGGGCTGGAGCAAGTTGCTGGCGGGATGGCCGTGGTTTTCCGGCGCCGGCGCGTACCCGATCCAGGCCTATTCCGAGTTCATGCCGCCGCCCCGGGTGGGACAGACGCCATACGGCGCCCGCGACACCGTTTTTGCGGACGACGACCCCTACGGCTGGCACGTCCCGGAAATGGAGGAGGAATACGAGATCCGGCCGGGATTGGAGCTGGTCGCCCGGGAGGTGATGGACCGCGCGGTCCGCTTGGGCCATGGCCAAAATGTCTGGCACCTGGCCGGCCACGGCAATGCCAACCTGACCAACAACCCCTGCTGGCCGCCGGAACTGGCCGCCCGGGCGGGCCAGCTGGACCATGAGCGGTACGTGATCCTGCTGCCGCTGGCCCTTTCCCGCACCCAGGACGACAAGGGCCGCGTCCGCTGGACCCTGTTCGGCGGCAGCGAACAGGGCCCGGAGCGCGCCTTTTGGAAAAGCTTTTTCACCGCCCCCGGCCGGGAACTGCCGGCGGCGGAGGCCCAGACGTTCTTCTGCCGGCTCCTGACCACGGTGTACGGCGAAACGGTCACCACCGCCGCCGAATTGACCGCCGCCGGTTTCCGCATTCTGCCGGCCCTGGACGACCCCCAATTCCCGTACTGGCGCGCCGACGCCCTGCCCGCGTGGGCTGAAGACTATCGCCTGGACGACCACGCCGCATTCGGGAATGTCCGGTACCTGCTCACCTTCCGGCCGTTCAGCCAGCTGCCATCCCAGGTCCGGGAACGGTATTTGGCGGGGCGGCTGCACCTGCTGCCGTTTCCGGGCAGCCTGGCGTTCTGGGGTTCTCCCACCTATCGCCACCTGCAGCAGACGTTGCCCCTGGCCATGCAGATTCCGCTGTTGCGCCTGGTGGCGCGGCACGCGGCGCCGTTCAGCCTGCGCGTCCCCCAGTCCGGCTGGATTCACGAACCGCATCCCGATGTGGACCCCGCCACCGTTCAGCGCGAGTTGATCCTGGACACCTATCACCGCAGCCACCGCTGGGAACGCCTCCACCGCCATCAGGATCCGCTGGCGCTCAATCCGCGCCCGGACCCGGTCGCCAAAGTCCTGTTCAGCACCGCCCCGGATGCCATCGCCCTGTACGACAAGCCGCTGGCCCGCAATGCGCAGATGTGGACCCGCACCTTCGACCTGCTGCTGAACGGGCCGGCCGCCGGCCGCGAACAGTTGCAGCGGGCGGAAGCGGCCGTGATCGGCGGCGGCCTGTTCGGCTACCGTTTCCAGTTCCCCGCCATGCGGGTCGGCCGCCACGAAGTCTACTGGCACCGACCGCTGGCGGCGTTCGCCGTTCCCGGCAACGGCGGCGGGGCCGAACTGCTGCCTGACGCGCCGCTGGGCTACCTCACGGCCTATGACGCCGCCGCGCCCGACCTGGCGCATCCCGTCGAGCTGTGGCCGCGCCTGGACCGGCGCGAAGCGTATCTGGAGGCGTTGCGCGATTTTGGCCGGCACGACCATTATATCCACCAAACATCACTCAACCTGGTCTCCCTGCTGGACGCCCACGTCTGGGCCGGCGGCCGGCCCCTGCCGGAAAGTTTCGCCCGGGCCATGCTCCGCATCGGCGAGAGCGAGACGTTCGCGGACTGGCTGGCCTCCCTGGACGACCGGGCCGGCGACGCCGCCCAGGGCCGCCGCATGCGCCAAGCCCTGGCCCCCGTCGTCCAGCCCGCCGCCGCCGCGACGCCCCAGCCCGCCGCCATCACCTACGAGGCCACCGCCACCCGCGCCTTCGAGGAGGCGTTGTGGAACGATATCCTCCTCCTCTCCCACGGCCACTATGTCAACAAGGACAATGCCGACATGGCCCAGGATCCCGCGAGCCTGGCGCGGAAGCCGCCCCATCACCGGCGCGACCTGGAACACTTGGGCGACTACCTGCTGTCCCGCCACCGGCGGGCGATTGCCGCCGCCGGCATGGACGGCCGCGCCGTGTGCGGCGACCTGCCGTTCCGCTGGCAGACCGACTTCAAGTTCGAGCTGTTCGGCGGCTGGCGCGACAACCAAACCGGCCGCACCAGCGAACGCGACCTCCTGGTCGTCATCCCCGGCAACCACCGCGGCGAGGCCGTGGTCATGGCGGACCATTACGACACCGCCTACATGGAAGACCTGTACGAGCGGGACCGCGGCGGTGACGGTGCCCGCGTCGCCGCCGCCGGTGCCGACGACAACCATTCCGCCACCTCCACCCTACTGCAGGCCGCCCCGGTCTTTCTCCAACTGGCCAAAGAAGGTAAGCTGGAACGCGACGTCTGGCTGCTCCACCTCACGGGCGAGGAATTCCCCTCCGACTGCATGGGGGCCAGGCAGTTCTGCCAGGCCATGATTGAGCGCACCCTGCAGCTGCGGCTGGCCGACAGCACGCGACTGGACCTGTCGGCCACCACCGTGACCGGCATTTTCGTCCTGGACATGATCGCGCACAACCGCGAAAAAGGCCGGGACATCTTCCAAATCTCGCCGGGCAAGAGCAACGCCTCATTCGGGTTGGCCTACCAGGCCCACCTGGCCAATGAGATCTGGAATGCGCGCACCGCCGACTGGAATGCCCGCCCCGACCGGCATGGCTGCCCGCGCGGCCGGCGCACCACGGATGGCGTCACCATTCCCGCCGTCGCGCTCCACCCGCGCCTGCATGGCGAAGTCCGCACCATCGACGACCCGGCCAGCTCGCTGTTCAACACCGACGGCCAGATCTTCTCCGATGTCGGCGCGCCCGTGGTCCTGTTCATGGAAAATTACGACATCAGCCGGACCGGCTACCACGACACCCATGACACCCTGGAGAACATCGACCTCGACTACGGCGCCGCCGTCGCCGCCATCGCCATCGAAACCGTCGCCCGCGCCGCCACCCGCCGGCCGTAGAACCAAAGCTTCACCACGAAACCACGAAGTTGGCTCGAAGAATTCGGCACCGCCAACCTGGGAGGCTCTTGCAAAACCTCACTTTGCCGACTTGGTTATCGGCGTGTTTTCTTCCGGATTTCCCTCCATGGGCAACCGGTCGTGGAGTGCGGCAATTCCTTTGCCGCTTTTGATAGCGCCCGTCGGATATCCGTGAAACTGGCGCTCAGGGTCACCCTTGCGGGGCGTCCTCTCCGTCCTCCCTGTCCTCTTGTGGCGCGGCCGTCCTCAAGGTCCTCGCCCCGCCCCCTCGCCACAAACGGCCAACCCGCTCCGCCGCCGAGGACGGGGAGGACATTGGCCCCGATCCCAAAATCCGAGGACCGTGAGGACAAGGAACAACAAGGTTTGACGGAGGGTTTGGGAACCGCCTTTCCTCAAAAGGGGGTTCCCAACATCGTCCCGTATCCAGATATTCACCGGCGGGCGGCCAGGAGGCGGCGCAGGTTTTGGCCCAGGATGGGGATCAGGATCTTGTCGGGCACGTCCAGGGACAACAGGCGGCCGAGTTCCCAGTGGATGTCGTGGGCCATGGCATCGGTGCCGAACACCACCTGCCGAGGGCTGACCCGCTGCAGGGTCTTTTCCCACGAGGCGGGGGTGCAGAAACTGCCGCACCACTCCAGATAGACATTGGGATTTTTCTGCGCCAGGGCTTCGGCCTCCTCCCGTCCGTCGTCGGTGCCGCCGGCATGGCCGAGCAGGAAATGCGCGTGCGGGTATTTCTTCACCACCTCGCGGAGCAGGAGAATGTCCTCTTTGCCCCAGGTATGATTGAGGATGGGCAGCCGGTGCCGGTTGGCATAGGCCCACATCGGCCTGAACCGCGGATCATTCGTCTTGACCCCCCAATAGCTGCACAGGGTCTTGAACCCCACAAAAAACGGCCCGGAAAAATAACGATCAAACTGGCTAACCAGCGCGTCGGCATAAAATGGATTGAAGCCCAGATACCCCTTGAACCGATCGGCATGGGGCAGCAGGACTTGTTCCAGCAGGTCATTCCCCGCCACGGGTTCGCCAAGAATGGCCTGAAACCCGGACACCAGCACCGTCCGCATGCCGAGCGCGTCCATGGCCTGCAAGGCCGGCTTGACCTGGCTGCGCTCCTCCTGATCCTTCAGGACATAACCGCCGGAGGGGCCCAAATGGAAATGCGCGTCTATCATGTCCACGCCCAGGGTTTTCCCGGCCAGGCAGCGCCCCCACAGGGACGCCGCCGGCTTGGCCGGCCGGACCGGTGCGGCCTTCGCGGCACCCTTGAGCCCAAGCAGCCGCTCCAGGTTCCCGTGCATGACCAGTTGCCGGTCTTTATCGGTAAGCTCGGCGCGGGCCAGTTGGGCGATGGCCGCGCCGCCATGCGACTTGTAGCCCGTTCCGAACACCAGGCGTTCGGCGCCAAACTGC
This sequence comes from Lentisphaeria bacterium, assembly GCA_041651315.1. Lineage (GTDB taxonomy): Bacteria > Verrucomicrobiota > Lentisphaeria > Oligosphaerales > CAITYL01 > CAITYL01. The sequence goes on from JBAZJM010000095.1 coordinate 13,093, forward strand.
TCCACCACCAGTTCCACCGCGCCATAGGAATGCAACCAGGAATTGTCGACCAGGATGTTTTTCCGGCGGCGCATCAGGTCGAAGACGATGATGCACGGCCCCCACATCACCTCGGTCAGCACCACCGGAATGTCCGGGAACAGCGCCGTAAATTCCAGAATGTCCTCGACCTTGCTCTCGTCATGGCGCATGATGATGAACGGCTTGAGACTGGCCACGCCCCGGATCACCGGCTCCAGCTGGCCGAGGGTAAGCCGGCCAAACACGTTGGCGAAACGCAGGGCGCGGGTGCCGCCGGCGATCATTTGCCGCTTCAGGGTCTGGATGCCATTGCGCTCGTACTGCATGAGGCCGGAAACGGCGAGCGCCGGAATGATGCGCCCCTTGGCCTCTGGCGTCCGGGCAATGTCATCAATCAGCGATTGATTGCTCGACAAGGCGTGGTTCTGGCGCGCCTCGGTGTTCCAGGCCAGGGCCCGGCTGATGCCCAGCCGGTCCATGAAGGCCAGACGGTCCCCGATTTCCGGGAATTCGGACGCGCCGGTGGCACTGTTGCCGACGACCGCATTGACATCAATCAAGACAGGAGTGGTGTTCATGGTTTTGTTTCCGTCAGAAAACGGGGTCCGGATCACGTCTGCCATTGCAACAGATCCCAATAACCAACGGCCTCCAGCTGCCGTTTCCGGCGTTGAAAATCATGCCAGTTCTTGCCGTCAGCTTGGATCCAGGCGGTTTCGGCAAACGCCGCCAGCCGGGGAACGATCTTCGGCACCACCCGCCATTCCGGCACGATTTCCGTCCATAGGCAGGCCTCGGTGCCGCACAGCCGGTCGAGGGTTTCCGCAAAGGGTTCGAACGACTGATAAACGCTTTCCTCCGGCAGTTCCGGCATCCAGGCCAACCGGGGCTCCGTGCTGTCCGCGGGATAATCGAAATAGCAGCTGTAGTGAACCGAATTGACCATCGGATTGCCGCGGGGATGCGTGCGATGGATTTCCAGGATGGACTGCCACGCCTGCACAAGGGTGTCCGCGGGATGCACGGCCTCCGTGCACCAGACCATGGGCCGGCGGCCGCCGGCAATGACATAACGGGTCATTTCGTTCATGAATTGGTTTTCCAATTCGCGCATCTGGCTCAAGCCGGCG
>JBAZJM010000096.1:0-14221 GCA_041651315.1 Lentisphaeria bacterium
CAGGCGGGGCGCTGGTGCCCCGAACCACCAGGGTGGTGGGCAGGACGACATGGCGCGGGGCAGGGGGCGCCGCCGCCGGGTCGCGCCGGCCGCGGATGCCGCTCAGCACCAGGTCGCCCAGGGCTTCGGCGATCTGGTCGATGGGTTGGGCGACCGTGGTCAGGGGCGGGTTCAGGTAGGCGGCCAGTTCAATGTCAGCCACGCCGACCACCGAGAGGTCGCGGGGCACGGCCAGTCCCAGTTCGCGGGCTGCCCGCAGCACGCCGATGGCCACCAAGTCGTTGACCGCAAACACCGCCGTGGGCCGGTTCGGGCGCGACAGCAGGTCCCGCCCGGCCTCGTACCCGTCCTGCAAGCGAAAACCGCAGCGGACAATCAGGTCGTCCGTGCAGACCAGGCCGTGCCGCCCGAGTGCCGCCGCAAACGCCCCGGAGCGTTCGGAAATCTTCTGCTGGGGCGACACTCCGGCCACAAACGCCAGGCGTCGGTGCCCCAGTCCGATCAAGTGTTCCATGGCGGCCAGGGCGCCGTCATGGATCGCCACCTCCACCCGGTCGAGGGGCAGGTCGGCGCCCACCCCGTCGCTGCCCCACAGCACGCCGTGGACACCGCTGGCTTGCAAGGCAGCCAGGGCGGGGGCCAGCCGCCGGCAGTCGGTGGGATAGACGATGACGCCGTCCACCCCCCGTTCGGACAGCCGGGCCAGCGCCTGCTGTTCGCGGTGCACATCCTGGCCGGTCTCGCTGATGATCAGGTCATGGTCGTGGCGGAGCAGGAACTCCTCAAGCCGGCGGATGATGTCGGAAAAGTAGGGGTTCTGCGTGTCTTGGACAATGATGCCGACCACCTGGCCGCGGGCCAGCCGCAGGCCGCGCGCCAGGCGGTTGGGGCGGTACCCCAGTTCGGCGACGGCCGCCAACACCCGCCGCCGCGCTTCGTCGGAGACGCTGGCGGCGCCCTGCAGCACCAGAGACACCGCGCTCTTGGAATAGCCGGCGTGCCGGGCAACGTCAATGATGGTGGGCTGGCGGTGGGCGCGGGGCATCGGCAACGGTTCCTGGCAAAGCAGGTGAAAAAACTGGCTTCAGCGTAACCTGTGGCCGGCGCCCTGTCAAGGCACGGACTTTCACGGACGCACACGGACGGTGGTGGCCGGCCGCTCCGTGCTCGTCCGTGAAAGTCCGTGTAGGTCTGTGCGTTCCGGCCGGCCACCGCCGATTCTCCCAATCAAGGTCCATTGCTCAAACTGGCCGGCCGGCGGCGCTTTCCTGCCGCCGCCGGTAGGCCCGTGGGGAGCAGCCTTCACGGTGGTGGAACACCCGGTGGAAATAGGCGGCGTCGCGGAATCCGCACTGGAGGGCGACGGCAGTGATCTTCAGCCGGGAATGGGCCAGCAGCGAGCGGGCGTAGTCCAGCCGGTGCCGGGTCAGCAACTGGGGGAAGCTGCACGCGAACAGCGCGCGCACCACCTGCGAACTCCGCGACACGCTCAGCCGCAGGTGCGCGGCCAGCTCCGGCAGGCCGGTCGGCCGGTGCAAGTGCGCGGCCAGGAAATTCAGGACCTGTTCCCGGCGGTCCCCCGGCTTTCCCGCCGCTCCCTGGTTTTCCGCCAGCGCCGACAACTGGGCCGCGACCAGGGCGGCCAGTGCCAGCAGTTCCGCCCATTCCTCGGGCGGCAGCGCGGCCAACCGCGGCTTCAGCCGTTCCGCGTCCGGAAACCCGGCGCGCCGGCCGGCCTGGAATACCTCGGCGGGCAGGGGAGAGGCGTTGCGGAACGGCCCCGCGAACAGCGCGCCGGCCAGCCGGCCGCCGACCAGCACCGGCACCACCGCCTCCAGCACCCCGGCCGGACAGCATTTGAAGAACGGCTCCGGCTTCTCCTCGATCCGGTTCTGCACCAGACGGAAGTCGAAGAACGCGCAGGCACCCCCGCCGGGCGGATAGTGGGATTTGACGGTGGCGCAGAAAAAGTTGTCGTGCACCCGGGCGGCTTCCGGAATCACCTGCAACCGGCCGGTGTAGTCATGAAAACTGACCCGGCAGCCGTACCGCCGTTCCACTGCCGCAATCGCCTGGGAGAGTTGCCGGGGATCGATCATGTCTGCCTCTGATAATTATTGAAAAATACAGCATGACAGTTGAAAAGTCTATTTTATTGTCTGGCGTTTTGATTATAATCAACAGTGGGTGCGAAAACGGCGCGCCCCCGTCCGTGCCGGTCTGTGTGTGTGCCTTGTAGTACGTAAAATTTCGGATTCACCGTGCGCCCGTCGGTGTCGCACTCCGAGGACAGCCTAAAGGCTGGACTCAAACAAGGGGCGAAGATCGTTTGAGTTCACGCTTTAGCGTGTCTGGCCTTTGGATAAGTACGGGGTGCGTTTCCGTCCCGGAGTGACTGAATGAAAATAGACATTCCAATCATGGCCGAGGTTGACGTGCTGGTGGTGGGCGGGACGGCGGGCGCGGTTCAGGCCGCGCTGGCGGCCCGGCGGAACGGCGCCCGGGTGTTCTGCGTGACGCCGTTCAGCTATTTGGGTGAGGACGTCTGCGCCTGGTTCCGTTTTTGGCCGGACCCGGCCGGCCTGACGGCGGCTGGCGGCGACCGCCTGGGCGCCCAGCTGTTTCCGGAGTATCCGGCGGCGCTGCCCAGCCCCCTGCACGTCAAGCGGACGCTGGAACGCGCGCTGCTGGCCCAGAACATTTCCTTTCTCTTCCTGTGCCATCCCGTGCAATTGCTGCACGATGCGCAGGGGCGTCCCGCCGGCTTGGTCATCGCCAACCGCAGTGGGTTCCAGGCCGTTGCCGCCAAGGTAATTATCGACGCCACCGAGCGGGCGCTGGTGGCGCGGCTGGCCGGCGCCGCGTTCCGGGCGCATCGGCCGGGGTGCCATTGGGCGGAGCGCATCGTGGTCGGTGCCGCGGGAAATGACCGCCGGCTGACGGTGGAGGAACTGCCGGTTCCGGTCACCGCCAACGGCAAGTCGCATCCCGCCTTCCGGCTCCGCCGGCAGGTGGACATGCCGGGGTGCGGCCCCGCGGAGTTCGCGGCGGCCGAGACCGGGATGCGCCGGAGTTGCTGGCATCCCGGGCAGGTGGTGACGGCCGAGAAGTGCCTCCTGATAGTGGAGGACAGCCTGGTCACGGCGCAGACCGTGGCGGATTTTTCCGCCGCGGCGCCGGCCGCCCTGGCGGCGGTGACCTGTCCGGCGGCCCCGATTCTGGTGCTGGGTGCCTATGCCGATGTGCGGCGCGACCGGGTCGCTGAGTTTTTGGAGCTGGGCCACCAGCTGGCGTTAGGCGACTCCGTCGGAGTTGCGGCGGCCGGGCTGGCGGCGGACAGCCGGGCCGGGCTGCCGGTGCGGGCCGCCGTTGCTTCGGCCGCGGCAGATACCAGGCCTGAGATCGTCCGTTGCGACCGTTATTTCCGCTTTGCCGGTGCGCCGACGGTCCCCTTCGACCTGAACCCCCTGCCGCGGCTGGCGGCGTGCGAGGTGCTGGTGGTCGGCGGCGGCACCGGCGGCGCCGCCGCCGGCATTGCCGCGGGGCGTGCCGGGGCGCGCACGCTGGTGCTGGAGCCGCTGCCCGCTTTGGGCGGCGTCGGCACCGAAGGGCAGATCGGCGACTATTGGTTCGGCAACCGGGTGGGGTTCACGGACGAAATGGACCAGGCGGTGGCCCGCATGGGCGGCCCCCAGGCGCCGCCGGCCAAACTGGAAAGCTGGAATCTGGAATGGAAGAAACAGTGGCTGCTCACCGCCGCCGCCGAGGCCGGCACCCAGCTGTGGTTCGGCACTGCCGGCGTCGCCGCGGCGCGGGACGGTGACCGGGTGTGCGGCGTGGTGGCCGCCGGTCCCTACGGTCTCGGCCTGGTCACCGCGGCGGCGGTCATTGATGCCACCGGCCATGCCGACGTGGTGGCCGCCGCCGGCGGCCCGGTCACCCAGGCGGTGCCGGAGCATTTGGCGGTCCAGGGTGCCGGTCTGTCGCCGGCCACGCCGGAAGTGAACTGCGCCAACACCGATTATCTGTTTTCCGACGATGGCGACGTGGTGGACGCCACCTGCGCCTTTGTGCTTGGCCGCGAGAAGTTCGGCCAGGCGTTTGATCTGGCCCGCATGGTCAACACCCGGGAGCGGCGGCAGATCGTCGGCGACTTCACCCTGCAGCCGCCGGATTTTTATGCCGGCCGCACCTACGCCGACACCATCACCATTGCCCGCAGCAATTTCGACACCCACGGCTTCACCATTCATCCCTTATTCTTCATGCTGCCGCCGGACGAGGAGCCGGTCGTCGTCAAGGTGCCGTACCGCTGCCTGCTGCCGGCCGGGCTGGAGGGCGTGCTGGCCACCGGCCTGGGCGTCAGCGCGCACCGCGATGCCCTGCCGGTGGTGCGCATGCAGCCGGACGTCCAAAACCAGGGCTACGCCGCGGGGCTCGCGGCGGCCCGGGCCGTCCGGGCCGGCTGCACGCTGCGGCAGCTGCCGATGCGCCCCTTGCAGCAGGCACTGGTGGAGAAGGGAATCCTGCCGGCCCGGGTGCTGACGGAAACCGACGCTCTTCCCGTGCCGGCGGCGGCCGCCGCCGCGGCACCCGTGCCCATCGGCACCGCCCGGGAACTGGGGCTGGTTTTTGCCGACCCCGCCGGCCATCTGCCGCGGCTGCGGCGGGACTATGCCGCCTGCACCGATCCGGAACGGCGGGTGCGGCTGGCGCAACTGCTGGCTTTCCTGGGGGACGCCGGCGGCGCCGAAAGCCTGCTGGCGGCGGTGGACGGCGCCGCTTGGGACGGGGGCTGGAACTACACCGGCATGGGGCAGTTCGGCCGTAGTTGCAGTCCGCTGGACGCCAGGATCATCGCGCTGGGCCGGACCGGCAGCCGGGCGGCGCTGCCGGTGCTGCTGCGGAAGCTCGAGACCCTGCCGCCGGACGCGGCGTTTTCCCATGTCCGCGCGGTCTGCACGGCCCTGGAACGGCTGCCGTGCCGCGAGGCGGTGCCCCTGCTGGAACGGTGGTTGCAGCATCCCGGTGCGGCCGGCCATGCCCGGGCCGACTGCCAGGCGGCGGTCGCGGGGCTGCCGAAGGAAACCAATGACACCGGCCGCCGCAACGCGGAACTCAAGGAGCTGTTCCTGGCCCGGGCGCTGGTGGCCTGCGATCCGGGCAACGTCCGCGGCCGCGCCATCCTGGCCGCCTATGCCGCCGGTGTGCACGGTCCGTACGCCCGTTTTGCCCTTGCTCCGGCGTGGCATGGACGTTCCCTCGCGGTTGACCCAGCCGCGGCTACCGCAATCCTGTAGCGGCGCCTGTGCCAGGCGCTCTCCGTAAAAACCTGAGGCGGCGCAAGAACCTGAAGAAGACGGGGGAGGGATGAATTGCGGGGCGGACAGGCTAAGTTTCCGCCCATGCAAGCTTTTCTCGCTTCCGCGTTGGAACGTATTTTTCCCGCAACGCCCCTTCGTGCTCCGGCGCCGCTGCGCCTGCTGGCGGCGCGCGGGGAACGTGTCGCCTTTCAGGCCTGCTTTCGCAACGAGGCGCCGCAAGCGCTGGAGGTGACCGCCGCCGTGGCGGGCGCGGCCGGCGAGTTTGGCCCCCGGATTCGGGCCGTCGGCCTGGTCTGCCTGCCCCACTTCAACCCGGACACGCCGTTTGATGAACTGGACGGCATGCCGGGGCTGGTGCCGGATCCGCTGCTGCCGCAGGCCAACCTGCTCGCCGGCCCCTTTGAAACGCGCTCCTTTTGGATCGACCTGCGGGTGCCGCGGGATGCCCGTCCCGGCGACTGCCGCCTGGAGGTGCTGCTGGCCGCGGGTGCGGACTCCGCACGGCTGGAGGTGGTGCTGACGGTGGCCGGGGCCGAACTGCCGCCGCTGGCCGATTTCCCCGTCACCCACTGGTTCTATGCCGATGCGCTGTGCGACCGCTACGGCCTGGCGCCGTACGAGGAGAAATTCTGGCCGGTCTGCGCCGCCTATCAGCGCGACCTCGCCGAGCATGGCACCAACACCCTGTATACGCCGCTGTTTACGCCGCCGCTGGACGGGGTGAAGCGCCCGCACCAGCTGCTGCGGGTGCGGACGCCGCAGCCCGGGAGTTATGAGTTTGACTGGACGGATGTCCGCCGCTGGCTGGCCGTGGGACGGGCCGCCGGGTTCCGGCGCTTTGAGTGGAGCCATCTCGCCACCCAGTGGGGCGCCGCCCACGCGATCCGCATCTACCGGGACAATGCCGATCCGCAGTCGCTGCTGTGGGCGCCGGACACCCCCGCCTGCGGCGAGGTCTACCGGGGCTTCCTGGGCCAGTTCCTGCCCGCCTTCCAGGCGTTCCTGGCCGACGAGGGGTTGCTTGACCATTCGGTGTTCCACCTCTCGGACGAACCCCACGGCGACCTGCCGCTGGCCAATTACCGGCAGTTCCGCGGCCTGTTGCGCGAGCTGGCGCCGTGGATGCCGGTGACCGACGCCCTCAGCGATGTCCGCTTCGCCCTCGAAAAACTCACCGACATGCCCGCCGCCAGCATCGGCGAGGCCGCCACCTTCCAGGCACACCAGGTGCCGCATTGGGTCTATTTCTGCTGCGGTCCCCGCGGCCGTTTCCTCAACCGTTTGCTGGACACGCCGCTGGCCAAGATCCGGATGAGCGGCTGGCTGTTCCACCGCCTCGGCGCCCGCGGCTTCCTGCACTGGGGGTTCAACTACTGGTACCGTTCGATGAACCAGGGGCTGCTCGACCCCTGGCAGGAGTCGGCCGGCGGCAACTGGCCGCTGTGGCCCTATGGCGACCCGTTCATGGTCTATCCCGGCGCGGACGGCCAGCCGGTGGATTCCCTGCGCTGGGAGGTATTTGCCCATTCCCTGCAGGACCTGGCGCTGCTGCGAAGCCACGGCATGGCGCCCGGCGACCCCCTGCTGGCGGAGATCCAGGGCTACGACACCTTCCCCAAAACCGCCGCCTGGATCGACCAGGCCCGCACCCGCCTCCTGGCCGGCCGGTGACCGGCAATTCCTTTGCCACTTTTGGGGTTACGGTTCACCCCCGGAACGATCTCCCGCCAAGATCGTCAAGATCGCCGAGTCCGCCGCACTTGCCTTTTAGGCGCTTCAATGGGCAGACACGCAGGCAGGATTGCCTGCTTGACGTTCTCACAGGCACGAGTGCCTGTGTCACGTTTGCCCGTGGCCGATAACGGTTCCATTCACCTTGGGATGAATGGGGGGCCGGCGTTCAGTCCGGCATGAACTCGGCGACCCGGTCGCAGAGCTTTTGATGCCCCGCGGCATTGGGGTGGCAGCCGTCATCCAAGTCGGCAGCGCCGATGAGGTCGGCCGTGGGGATATAGGTGAACCGCCCGCTCTTGCAGACTTCACGGATGACGGCGTCATAAGCGGCGGTCTTCTCGGGCATGTTAAAATCGGTTCGCAGGAAAAGGCCCATGAAGTAGACCCGCTTGCCGAAGCCGGCGGCGATCTCGCCCAGCTTGGCCAAATTGGCGCCAAACTCGGGCAGCGGGATGTCCTGGTACATGTCATTGGTGCCGGCACTGAAGATGACATCCGTCACATGGTTCCGCCGCGCCTGGATCTCGGCCGCGGCCCGCGCCAGCAGGTCGCGGCTGGTGTTGCCGCCCAGCCCCAGGTTGAAGACGTGGTCACCGCGGTTCCCGCGCATTTCCCGGATCTTCAGGCGCGCCACCCAGCCGCCGCACTCGGCATCTCTGCCGCCGTGCACAATACTGTCGCCGATAACCGCAATCTGCATGGCTTCATCTTCTCCTTAATTTCTTACCAAGCTACAAGCCCTTTGCCACCTGTGCATGATAGTTTCCGCTCAGTCCGTCGAGCACCATTGCCAGCAGCGTGCAGGACATGCCCAGGCCGCCGACGCCGAGCGGTTTTCCACTGACGCTGTCGTAGTGCTCGCTGATTCCAGCCGTCAAGGCGTTCGCCACGCTCGCATCGACAATCTTGGCGGCCAAGTCGTCATAACCATAATTTGCCAGTCCAGTGGCGATTTGATAGTTGGTGGCGGGCCAGACGTCGCCCCGCCAGAACCCGTCGCTTTTCCACCGCGGATCATGGCGCCCGACGGTGGGCACCGGCAGCGGCGTCGCCCAGTCGTCCGTGGCCAGGGTTTCGGCCATGCGGGCGGCCATCTCCTGGGTCGGCACGCCCGCTGTCAGCGGGATCCAGCTGCCAATGGTTGCCACGGGAATTTTCTTCAGCGAGTCGCGATCGACGGCCAGGAATGTGCCGGCGGCCTGATCCCACATGTGCTCCCGCATGGCCAGCATGCCGCGGTCAAGGCGCTTACGCCGTCGCTCCGCCATCGCCTGATCGCCCGCGATTTCGGCCAGCCGGGCCAGGCCCTGTTCCCCCATGAGCAGATAAGCCGTATTGCCCGGCACGCACACATTGCCGTACCAGGCGCCTTCCGCGGCGCCCTTGCGCTGGGGATGCGGGGTCATCTGCAGGTCATCAAGATTGCACTCAAAATCGAAGGTCTCAAATTTGGCGTGCTGGACATCACCGCTGTAGGCGCCCAAGCCAACCAGCCCCGTGCCGGCCACATCGCGTTCACGCCAGTACCATTCATGAAACCGTTCCAACGGCCCCAAGCACTGCCTGACCAGTTCCAGGTCTTTCGTCCGTTGGTAGACGCGCTCCAGTCCCCAGCCAAGAATGGGAATTTGTGAAAAGGCGAAGTCTGTCTTCCAGTCCTTGCCTGGCTGTTCTGGAAACATGACATTGGCAACCATGCCATGACGATACTCCGGCATGGCCGCATCCCACCGCGCCTGGAAGTCCCAATAATTCTGAAAGACTTCGCGGATAACGTCGCGCTGGTCAGGCAAAATACTCAACAGGTCCACGACAAACATCGTGTCCCAGAGCCACTGTCCCTGATAAACCCCGCCGGGTGCGAGCCACCGATGGTTCAACGGCGATGCGGGGGGGCGAATCTTCCCCAATACGCATTGTTGGTAAATCCGGGCGGCGAAACGCGCCAGCGCGTCGCTGTCGCAGCGGATATGGGGATTGACCTGGGCGGCGGCTTCCTCCAAGGTGACACTCCAATCCCCCGTGGCGGCCGCCGCCCCACGCTTTGGTGGGGCGACTACAGGGGCCGCAGCCGCAACGGCCGGGGCCCCGCAAGAGTTTCGCCGAGTCGGCATTTTTATGCCTCCTCAATTTCAATCAGCATCATGCCCAGCGGCCGCAACGTTTCGCGCAGTTCCAACGGGTTGCGCCCCTGGATTACTTGTTCCCGGATTTCCGGCTCCTGGGCATCGCGCAGGGCTTGGCATTGCTTTTGGTTCGGATAGGCGGGAGACCCCATCTCCACCCATGCGGGTCGCGCCCAGCCATGATCGCGATCGACCAGCGACCGGCGCACGCGCACGCTTTCCGGCAGGTTGTGCAAGGTCAGGGCAAACTCACGCGTTTGACCGGGGCCGATCATCTGCTCGGCTTCCGCCATTGTGGCCCAGGTCGCTTTTGGGGTTGCATAATGGTGGTGGTTATAGAGCAAGACCCGCCAGGTTTTGCCGCAGTGACAGACCGCCATGCCGTCACTGTTATGTAACATCGTCCCGGTCAGGCGGTTCAGGAAGGCGTAGGCATGATAGGATGGTTTTTTGATGCCGTTCTGTGTCAAAATCCCCCAACCACCCTTGAATTCGCCCGTGTCCGCCGGCGCGGCCTCTTCTGAAATATCGGAAAGCGCCCAGTGCGCCAGCGAATCGACCAGGCCGATGGACTTGAGATTGTTGTCGAGGATAAACGTCCCGGCGAAGGGATGATCATGCACGTGCATGGGCCATCCCGGCGCCGATGACCATTCGTTGCAATGAATCTCGGCCTTCGGAAACGCGCTGGCACGCACGATTTCACGAAGATGGACAAGATCGACCGGGGTGGCATCGGCTTCCCGGCCTTCGGGACCATAGTCGTTGAGTTCGGGCATAAAGGGAAAATTCGTCGGATAGGGGTGCGATGAGACAAAATCGACGGGCACCTGATGCTTCTGGCAATAGTCAAGAAAGGCATGCACCCAGGGCGGCTGAAAAACGCCCTTCTCATCCGGGGAAAAATTCGACGTGGCGGGCCCCCCGATCCGCAAACGGGAATCGACGCTTTTGACGGTTTCCACCGTGGCGCGATAGAGGTCGAAATACTGTTCCTGCGGCGCCTTGAAAAAGCAGGGAATATTGGGTTCGTTCCAGACTTCGTAATACCAAGTCCTGGTTTCCTCGACGCCGTAGCGGTCTTGCAGATGCCGGATGGTTGCGCGGACAAGCCTTTGCCACTCTTGGATGTCGCTCGGCGGACAGCCATGACAACGCGCGGCGAAAACGGTATTGTCATTGGAGGCCAGCCCGGCCGGAGAAAAACCGAGCTCAACAAACGGACGCAACCCCAGCGACAGGTAAAAATCATAAACGTAGTCAAGGTAGGAGAAATGACAGGGTTTGTCTTTGGCCTGCCAGACAAACATGTCGTCGTGGAACATGCCGTGCTGGCGCAGGTTACGGAAACCGCACCCCTTGACCGCCAAGGCAATCTGTTCGCGCACATCCTGGCGCATGCTCAGCCCCGTGCGATCGGAGCAGATAACGCGGTTCCAGAACGGTTCGATGCGCGTTCCCGGCCGCTGGGCGTCAATGGTGATTGTTTTCATCCGATTGTTACTTTCCGTCTAATACCTTGACCAGCAAGTCGTAGTAGCCGTTGAGATCCCGCCAGTCGGTGGCCACGGACATCATCCTGCCGGCTTCGTCAGGGCGGGTAAAGCCGTCGTCGGTGACGCGGATCTTGAGCTCCTCCATCATCGCCAGTGCCCGGTCGTACAGCGCCAGGTATACCGCCACCGTGTCAAACAGGATGCTGCTCTCCGTAAGTTCCTCCGCGCGTTGTTTCCCGGCCCACATGCGGTAGTTGTCGATCAAGATCGCCGTCAGCGGATCCTTGCTGTCACGGAGGGCGGCAAAACGGGTGCCCTTTAGGCGGATGGTGCCGCAGGTGTCCAGGGGGGTGAGCGCGATGCTCTTCCACGGGGCGGACAGGACGGCCTGGCAGAGCGTGATGGCCATCTTGACGTTCCACTCGGCCACGACCTCGGGCCCGCCGTCGTAGCCCTTGCGGACGCTGCCCAGCATGCCGACGAAATGGGCCTTGCCCGCAATGGCCGGGTCTCGCTGGATGGCTGCTCCCACCGTGTGCAGGGGCCCGATGCCAATGACCGTGACCGGCTTGGGCGAGGCATGGATGGTGTCAATGAGGGCCTGGACGCCGTCACCGTGGACCTTGCCCGTGTAACGCTTGAGGTCGTAGTCCGTGACGTAATCCCGCTGCCTGCCGTCGCCCTGTTGATCGCCGGCGCCCAGGCCGATCGGAATATCCGCCCGGCCGGCCGCCGTCAACAGGCGGGCCAGCAGTTTGCCCCGGTACTCCTGCCTGCCGAAGGTGGTGGTGACCAGCCTGACGTCGGCCTGGGGACTGCGCAGGAGCATGACCAAGGCCCACAAGTCGTCGATGTCGTCGCCAATGTCGGTGTCGAGGATGACGGGGATCTTTAGCGGTTCACGCATACGCTTTCCTGTAAAACTGAGGAGTTGTTGATTTCAGGCCACCAGCCCGGATTATTTTTGGGAAAAGGGTGAGGTCTTGCTGTAGCCGAGCGCTTGTAGCGCGGTGGCGACGTTCCGCCGGGCTGCAAGCCCTGAGCTACAATTGTGAGTAATCCAAGTAAAAAGAACGTTCTTGCAAAACCGGCCATGTCCGCCGCCCGTTATGCGGGCAACGGCATGGCCGGAACCGTGCCAATCTAGTGGTTGACGAACGAAGTGTTCAGCGCCGCCGGCGCAGGAACAGAGTGCCGCCCAACGCCAGCAAGGCCAGGCTCGCCGGTTCGGGAATGGTGTCGTACAACTTGACATAGTCGATGTCGCCGTTGAACGTACTGCCCCACGCGCCACCGGCCTGGAAGGCATAGGCGCCCACGGCCATCCGATCCACGTTATCAGTATTATACGTGGTAAAGGACGTATTGGTGGCCTTCAGCGTGCCATTGATGAACAGGTTGGCGGTGTGGGTGGCCCCGTCCCATGTCACGCTGACTTGCGTCCACTGGTTGGCCAGTATGGCCCCGGCCACAGTGGAAATGTCGGAATGCGATCCCCCGTAACGGTCATTAAAGACCAAGCTGCCGGCACCGTCTACATAAAAAAGGTGCCGGTCGGTCGTGTCATACTTGTCGCTGTAGATGTAATAGCTGTAAGTGCCTTCGCCGCCAAGCCAATAAATATTGGCCTCAATCCGGCCGCTGCCCCCCATGGCAACGGTTGTGTCGGTCTTAAGATATCCTGAGCCGTCGAGGCTGTCATGGCCGCCGCCGGCATAGTGCATGGCGCCGTTGCTGCCGCCGCCCTGGCCGGATGTCCAGTACATGCCCTTGTCCAAAACAGTGCCCGTTACGGGGCCGGCCAAGGTGTGGCCGTGGCCCGAGCTGTCCGCCGCCGACGTGGGTGTGGTGCCGGTGGTGGCGTCGTTTAATTCCCAGTCGGCGATGAACGCCGCCGAGGCCGCGAGTGAGGCCAGGTTTAAACCGGCCAAAAGGAACAGGACGTTGCATTTCATGAATTACTCTCCTTGGGTTGGAACTTGGGGCATGGACTTTGACGTTTGCAACGGGTTGCGCACTCTGCTGACGCCTATCTCGCTTGCTTTTTTAGGGGGGTTCCAGACGTTATCCTGTACGTTCGCCATTCGGCGCCAGAACGGCGGCCCATGATTAATGCTACAAGTACTATACTGTAATAGCTGGTATTGTCAAGGGATTACGAGCTTCCATGACCCCTTTTGGGTGAATCCATTTATTTCTCTTGTTTGTAGCTGATTATGCTGATTAAGCGAACGTCAGTGCAAGGTTTCGTTCTGTTGTGGTTATTGAGTTGCACATCATTTAATACCACACGTACCATTCAATCGTATGGAAAGGGGATTGGCAAGGAGGGGCGGAGTTTCCCCGACAGGTTGACGAATTCTGTTAAGCCTTTGAGGTTGGCGTCGAATTCTGGAATCGACTCGGCGCGCCCCGAGATGAATGCCTCGATTGTTCTCCCCAGCTCGGCGTTCCTCTCGATCAACGCGGCGTAGCGGCCCTGGATGAACTCCAGGCCAAACGGCTTGTTATGCCTGAGCCACATCGCCCGGAAGCGCGCGAGGCAGGCGCGAGACTTCGACTGGAGGAGCTTCAGACCATTCCTTCTAAGCTTGTCCATGGCCTGGCGGTCTTGGCGCGAATAGGCGTCGAGAAGCTTGGGTAGGAGCGAGGCTTTGATGGCAAGGACGGACGCAATGAGCCTTCCCAGGCGGAGGTCTCCGGCTTCGGTGAGGCGGTCTTTTCCGGCCAGCGAGCGTTCGACGGACGCGAAATGGGACGCGATCCCGTCGAGGCTGTGGCGGTTCTTCCGCCAGTTCTCTCCGATGCATTGCAGCAGCAGGGGATCGTCCCAAAAGATGAGGTCGGGAGGAAGCTTGTCGGAGTGGGGCTCCACCGAGTTGGAAACGTCGTAGATTCCCGAAGGAAGCATGGCGTCCTGGTAGCTGGCCCCGAACACGGCTTTGAAACGCGCGGGAAGCGTCCTCTTCCCGGCCGCCCCGGAGAAGCCGAGTTCAGCGACGTAGGCGAGTCCGGCGAGGGCCGAGTCGAAATCGCAATAGGCCCCGTCGTCCCCCCACATTGTGAAGAACAGCTCCTTGACTCCGGCCTCGCGGCAGGCCTGGACGCAAGGAGCGGCGTTGGACTCGGTGAGGCCGCGGTCATGCCAGAGCCTTCCCCAAGTCCAGACGCCGGAGCCCATCAGCGGCTCTTTGCCGAGCTGACGGTGGCGCTCGATCCAGTCGAGGTAGAACGCCTTGTCCGCATGGTAGTAGTCCCAGTAGACGAGAGAGGCTTCGCGCGGTATCGACTTCACGACATCGCCCGGGATGACGCCGGCCGTATCGTAGTAGTTCATGGTTTTGCTACCCATGCTGAAGTACATGTCGGACCAGATTATCGGGGAGAGTCCCTTCGTCTTGCAGATGGAGACGACCCTGCCTAGATGCCGGTTGAAGACGTTGAAGTGGCGTTCGTCGCCATGCCTGTCGTAGAAGCGCCCGCGCCCAAGGTCGTGCGTCTCGTCCATGCCGATGTGGATGCGGCGCGACCTGAAGACGGA
>JBAZJM010000097.1:0-14173 GCA_041651315.1 Lentisphaeria bacterium
TGTCACCCAAGTTCCAAGTCGTCATTCCGTTGCCGGTCCGGCGGAGCATGGGGCTGCGGGCCGGACAAAAAATGCAGGTCATCGCCTATGAGGGCCGGATTGAACTCATCCCGGACCGCGAGATGACAGAACTGCGAGGGTTCCTGAAGGGCATCAAGACCGAAGTCAAGCGGGAGGAGGACCGCCTGTGAATGTGGTGGATTCCTCGGCGTGGCTGGAATATTTCGCCGACGGGCCGCAGGCCAGGCACGTTGCCGCGGCCGTCAAGGCCACCGACGACCTGGTGGTTCCCACGGTCACCCTCTACGAGGTGTTCAAAGTCGTGCTGAGAGAAACCAGTGAACATGATGCATTGCAAGCGGTGGCGGCCCTGCGCAAAGGGCTGGTCGTCGACTTGACGCCAACCCTGGCCCTGGCCGCCGGCCAGTTGAGTTTGCGGCACGCCCTCCCCATGGCGGACGCCATCATCCTGGCCACGGCCCAGGCATATGGGGCGACGCTGTGGACCCTCGACGCCCATTTCAAGGGACTCCCCGGCGTCCGCTATGCACCGAAGAAGCCGGGCGCGGGAACTCCGTGATGGCGGCGGATGACGCTTCCAGCGCCCAAAACCATGGTGGTGATCCTCACCGCACCCCCAAACGGAGCCCCCTTCCATCCGGTGAGGACCGTTGGATCAGCCCGGACCAGCGACGGCGAGGATGGCTTCGGGGTGACGAGCGGCGACGCGGAGGAGGACGCGGGCGGCGCCGGTGGGGCGGCGTTCGCCGTGTTCCCAATGGCGCAGGGTGCCGACGCCCACCCCCAGGAGGGCGGCAAACTGGGGCTGGGTGCGGCGCAGTTTTTTGCGGATGGCGGCCACATCGGGATCGGGGTAGACGAAGCGGCGGGAGGCGGGCTTTTCGCCACGCAGGATGGCGCCGCCTTCAGCGACAGATTCGAGGAGTTCGGCAAAGAGTTTTTTATCCATGAGGGAATTCCTTGTGCACGGCAGCGGAGAGGATGGCAAGTTCGTGGCGGCTGATATCGTCCCGCTCGTTTTTGGCGTAAATGATGAGGAACAAGATGGTTGATTGATGGGTGCTGTAATAGTAGATGGTGCGGGTGCCGCCACGCTTGCCTCGGCCACTCCCGGCCCAACGGAACTTGCGCAGTCCGCCAGAGCCGGTGATGAGGACGCCAGCTTTCGGGTCGGCGATGAGTTGTTCTTGCAGAGCCTGGTATTCTGGTTCGGAGAGGAGAGCCGTCACTCGCCGGGTGAAGACTTTGGATTCGACGAATTCCATGATGCCAATATACTCCAATGGCGCACCTCGGCAAGCTGGCTAATCGTGGCGGCGGAAGGCACTCGCCAATCGGGAGGGTGTGCTGCCGGAGGGGGCGCTTCCAGCGCCCAAAACCATAGCGGCGATTCTCGCCGCACTCCAAGACGGTGCACCTCAGCTTCCCAGGCTTTTCACGCTGTCCCGGACGATCAGGCTGTAGGGGAGGACGGAACGTTGCGGCAGCCGCGACTTCTCCTGATGCGACTCGATGACGGCGGCGGCCAGTTCCGCCAGCCCGACATGCGCCTGCGTGATGGTCGTCTGCGGCGGCGTCGCATACCGCGAAAATAATTTGTGCTCCGCGGCGATCAGGGAAATGTCTTCCGGAACCCGCCGGTTGTACAGGGACAACGCATAGGCGGTCACGATGCCGGCGTTGCCGCCCGGGCAGAACAGCGCATCCACGTTCTGCTTGAGCAATTTGCCAATGATTTCCACATAGTTGTCATCCGCAGACAAATAAATCAGCGTGTCGGCGGCCGGGAGGCCCCGTGATTGGAGTGCCTTGACGATGCCGGCGCGCCGAAGGTCGGTGTTGCCGCTGCCGGCGGTCCCGTGGATGATGCAGCCGATTTTACGGCAACCGCGTTCGTAAAGATGGGCGATGGCGAGGTCCATGCCCTGGGCTTCGTCGGAGCGCACGGAATAGACATTGGGACAATGCTCCGGCGCATCCCGGTCCACCAGCACCAGCGGCGCCGAAAAGCGGGCCGGCCATTTTTTGAAGGCGTCCGGTTCGGCGCCGATGGCCACCGCGCCGCAGAACTGGATGCTGTCGAGCCGCTCCAGGTTGTCCTGCGGCAGCACCTCGATGCGGAAGCCGCGCTTGGGCAAGACGAAAGTGAGGGCCATCATCACCATTTCCAGGCAATTGCGGATCGGATAGATCTCGTCACCGGGCAGGATGATGACCACGTTGCGCTGTTTGGTCGAGAGCCGGGGATGATACTGATGGGCCTTGGCAATGGCAAACACGCGGCTCCGGATGGCGTCCCGGATGTTGGGGTGATGGCTGAACACCCGCGACACCGTGGCGGGTGACACGCCGGCGAGCTTGGCGATATCCTGCAGTTTCATCAAAAAAGTCCCCGTCATTGATTCGTTTTCAATATATTCCCGTTATTTCGTGAATCTAGTATTTATTTCATGGACAATTTCATGAAACCCGATTTTTTTAGATTGTTTTAGCAAACAGGATGCATTATGCTTGAATTCATTCAGAAAGGACGACCCGATGACCGGAGCATCTGTGGTTTTCGAAGCCCGCGGCAACGCCGTGCTGAAGGCATGCGACGTTCCGGAACCGGGCGCCGACGAGGTCCTGCTGGAAAGCGCGTACAGCGTGGTCAGCGCCGGCACGGAACGGGCGAATCTGCTCGGTTTGCCCAATACGGGCACCGGGGAAAACGGCTTCCCGTATGTTCCGGGATATTGCGGGGCTGGGCGGGTGGTCGCGGCGGGCCCGGCGGTGACCCGCCTGAAGATCGGCGACCGCGTGATCATCGCCTGGGGCGGCCATTGTTCGCACGTGGTGAAAAAGGCGGAGGCGGTGTTGAAGATCGAGGATGACTCCATTGACCTGCTGGAGGCGGCATTTGCCCATATCGCCTCCTTTGCCTTTCTCGGCGTGCGCAAGCTCAAGATTGAGCTGGGCGAACCGGCCATGGTCGCCGGAATGGGGATCCTCGGCGCCTTCGCGGTCCAGATCGCCAATCTCTCGGGGGCGATGCCGTTGCTGGTTGCCGATTTCGACCCGGTTCGGCGCGACCTGGCGTTGCGGCTCGGCGCCACGGCGGCGTTGTCGCCCGGCGAAGCGGATTTCATCAAAAAAGTCAAGGCGGCCGCCGGCGGCGACGGCCCGCGGGCGGTGGTCGAAGTGACCGGTTCGGCCGCGGCCCTGCAACAGGCGCTGGAGTATGTCGCCTGGGAAGGCCGGATCTCCCTGCTGGGCTGCACCCGGGTGTCCGATGTGCCGATCGATTTTTATAACTATGTGCACCGGCGCGGGGTGTCGCTGATCGGGGCGCATACCTTTACCCGGGCCAAACAGGAATCCGCCCCCGGCCGCTGGACCGAACATGACGATTACCGCACCTTCCTGAAACTGGTGAAAGCGGGCAAACTGCAAGTACGTCCGCTGATCTCGGAAATCGTCACGCCGGACATGGCGCCTGCCGTCTACGCCCGGCTGGCGGACAATCCCCATCCGCCGCTGGGCATCGTGTTCGACTGGCGCAATTTTCGATGAGTCTGAAAAAAGAGATGATGAGCAACCATGAAACCAAGTCGTAAGGTATTGGTGCTGGGCGGCACCGGGGCGATGGGCGTGTATCTGGTGCCGGAACTCGCCGCCATGGGCTATGAAGTCAAGGTGGTTTCCTGCGACCAGGTCGTCTCCGGCCATCCGCGGATTTCCTATGTCACGGCCGACGCAAAGGATCCCGGTTGCCTGAAAGGCCTCCTGCGGGAAAAATTCGATGCCATCGTTGACTTCATGCTTTATTCGACGGCAGAGTTCAGGGAACGATACCGGCTCCTGCTGCAACACACCGCGCACTACATCTTCCTGTCGTCTTACCGCGTCTATGCCGGTCAATTTCCGGTGACGGAACAGACCCCCCGTTTGCTGGAGGCGTCGCAAGACCGGGACTTTCTGGCCACCGAAGATTATTCCCTGTACAAGGCGCGAGAAGAGGATATCCTCCAACAGTCGCCCTATGACAACTGGACGATTGTCCGGCCGGCCATCACCTATTCGAAACGCCGGTTTCAACTGGTGACACTGGAAGCGCCGGTCAGCGTGGCCCGGGCCCTGAAAGGGTTGCCGGTGGTTGTTCCCCGCGAGGCGCTTTCCGTGCCGGCGACGATGAGCTGGGCGGGCGACGTGGC
The DNA here is from genome assembly GCA_041651315.1 of Lentisphaeria bacterium. Classification (GTDB taxonomy): domain Bacteria; phylum Verrucomicrobiota; class Lentisphaeria; order Oligosphaerales; family CAITYL01; genus CAITYL01. The sequence goes on from JBAZJM010000097.1 coordinate 4,215, forward strand.
CAAGATGCTCTCCCGCCTCCTGTTCCATCCAGCGGCCTACCGCGACTGTTTTACCCTGGCCACCGCCGAACATCGCACCTGGGGCGAAATCGCGGAATACTATCGGGAAATCATCGGGTTGAACTATGTGCCGGCCGATACCGAGGACTATCTGAAGATTATCCATAACGCCCCATGGGCGCGCTACCAGCTCGCCTACGACCGGCTGTTTCCGCGGATCATCGACAACTCCAAGATCCTGCGCGTGAGCGGGTTGAAGCAGGACGACCTGATGCCGCTCCGGCGCGGCTTGGAAAGGGAGCTGTCCGCGTTGCCGAAGGACACGGCCTGGCCTGACGCCGGCGCGGTCTGGGAAAAGATGGATGCGTATCTGAAAAACGGCAAAGTTGACCAGGCTGGTTGACACCCCGGGGGAAATGCGGTGGAAAAGATCAAAGTCGGTCAGATCGGCATCTGCCACGAGCACGCCGCCGGCAAGATGCGAACCCTGCGTCTCTTGCCCGATGTCTTTGAGATCGTCGGCGTGGTGGATGAACGCCCCACCACCGCCGCCCGCTTTGCCGGCGACGACTTGACGCCCTACAACGGGCTGAAATTTGTCACCGAGGAGGAGTTGTTCAACACCCCCGGCCTGCAGGCGGTGACGGTTGAAACCCCCAATGCCGACCTGGTTCCCACGGCCCTGCGCGTCATGGAACACAAGCTGGCGATGCATTTGGACAAACCCGGTGGTGAAGAGCTGGAACCTTTCGGCCATCTGCTCCGGGGATGCCAGGAACGGCATCTGCCCTTCCAGATGGGGTACATGTTCCGCAACAATCCCGCGATGCAGTGGTGCCTGAACGCCGTGCGCCAGGGCTGGCTGGGCGAGATTTTCGAAGTCCAGGCGGGCATGAGCCACAACTATGGCGGTGACGCCTATCAGCCGTATCTGGGCCATTTCCGGGGTGGCATCATGTTCAACCTGGGCTGTCATCTGGTCGATTGGGTCGTGGCCATGCTGGGACGCCCGGAAAACATCACGCCGTTCCTAAAAACGACGCCAGGGCTTCCCGGCACCATAAAAAACAACGGCCTGGCCATCCTGGACTATCCGCACGCGACCGTGACCCTGCGGGCGTGCAGTTGCGAGGTGGACGGCCTGAACCGCCGGCGCCTCAAGCTCTGCGGCACCAACGGCTCGGTCGAACTGTGTCCGCTGGAACGCTTCGACGGCCAGCCGCTACAGATGAACCTGGTGCTGAAGGACGCCATTCCCGGCCATGCCGCCGGGGCGCATACGGTCGAGTTCGGCATCGTCCGCGACCGTTACGAGGATCAGTTGCTGGAATGGGCGAAGATCATCAACGGCGAAATGGCCAATCCCTACACCTATGAGCACGATTATCGGGTCCAGGAGGTGGTTTTAGCCGCCGCCGGATACACCCCATGGAAACCCTAAGATGCATGCGATCCTCATCAAAGACGACCAGTCGCTGGCCTGGAGCGAAGTTCCCGAGCCGATCCTCAAAGACCAGGAGATTTTGGTTGACGTTCACGCCGCGGCGCTGAACCGCGCCGATCTGATGCAGCGCGAAGGCCATTATCCGCCGCCGCCCGGCTGGCCGGACTGGATGGGGCTTGAAGTCGCCGGCACGGTCGTTGCCGCTCCGGCCGGCGGCCGCTGGAAGGTGGGGGACCGGGTCTGCGCGCTGCTGGGCGGGGGCGGGTATGCGGAAAAAGTTGCCGTCCCGGCGGCGCTGGCGCTGCCGGTCCCGGACGGCCTGTCCATGGTTGAGGCGGCGGCCCTTCCGGAGGCGTTTGCCACCGCGTATCTCAACCTGTGCCTTGAAGGCCGCATGAAGGCCGGAGACACGGTCTTCATCCAAGCCGGGGCGAGCGGGCTTGGCATGGCGGCGATCCAGCTGGCAAAAGTGCTGGGTGCGAAAGTCGTCACCACGGTCGGCACGGAAGACAAGGCCCGCTTCGTCCGGGGGTTGGGGGCCGACGTCGTCATCAATCACCGGCAGGAAAAGGTGGCGGCCGTCCTGGCGCAGCATCCGGCGGACATCGCCCTGGACTGTGTTACCGGGGCGGATCTGGGGCCCTGCCTGGAAACCATGGCGCGCGGCGGCCGCTGGATCGTCATCGCCACCCTCGGCGGCGCGACCAGCGAACTCAATCTGGGGGATTTTTTCCGGCGCGGCATCCACCTGATCGGCAGCACCCTGCGCAGCCGCAACACGGAAATGAAAGCGGAAATCCTCGCCGGGCTCGAGAAGACATTGTGGCCGGCCCTAGCGTCCGGAACGGTCAGGGCGGTGATTCACCAAACCCTGCCGATCACCCGTGCGGAAGAGGCGCACGCCATCCTGCAGCGTCAGGAAAACCTGGGCAAGGTCGTTTTGACGATCAAATGAGTGCAAGACATACATCACCGGAATTGGCATGAGGTGTGAGATGCGATTTAAAGGCAAAGTTGCGATGATTACCGGTGCCGCTTCCGGCATGGGGCTGCTGAGCGCACAGAAACTGGCCGGGGAAGGCGCAAGCGTGGTTCTCACCGACGTGAATGCCGAGGCGGTGTCGGTGGCCGCAGAAGAGATCCGGAGAAACGGCGGCGAGGCGCTGGGGATTCCGGTGGATGTGCGCAATTACGGACAGATCGAACACGCGGCCGCGGCGGCCATGGAAAAGTACGGGCGCATCGATCTCCTGCTGAATGTCGCCGGTGGTGCCGAATGCCGGGTGCTAAACTGTGACAAACCGTTCCATGAACTGCCCCTTGAGGTCATTGACTGGGGACTGGATGTCAACCTGAAAGGCGTGGTTTACTGTTGCCGTGCCGTATTGGGAACGATGATCAAACAACAGAGCGGTGTCATCATCAATCTGGGCTCGGTCACGGGCGTGGAGGGGAGCGCCGGCGCGGTCAATTACAGCGCCGCCAAGAGCGGGATCATCGGCCTGACCAAGGCCCTCGCACTTTGCGGAGCTCCTCATGGCGTCAGGGTCTGCTGCGTCTCTCCCGGCCCGGTGTTGACGCGCCCCGGAATGGCCAACATGAAAACCCGGCTGGGACGTGCCGCCGAACCGCTGGAAGTCGTCGACCTGATCCTCTATCTCTGCTCGGAAAAAGCGGCCTTCATCACGGGTTCAAATTATCTGATCGACGGCGGGCGTACCTGCGGCGGCATGGATTGAGGCGCAAAGATGAAAAAATATTCTTTCCTTAACAAGCCGTATCCGGTGATAACCGGCATCTTTGCCGGGCAGACGCCGGCGGAATTGGTCGCCGAGGCGCGCAACTGCGAATTTGAAGGAGCGAAAGGCCTCGTGATCGACGTGTCGGATGTAAGGCCGGAATTCAGGAACCGTGATGCGCTGAAAGGGGTTATCGCCGCGGTCAATCTCCCGTTTATGTTCGTTTTTTACCGCACCGACAAGTGGAGTCATCTGAATGATGACGGGCGCCAGGAAGTGCTGTTGGCCGCCGCCGATGCCGGCGCCTCCATGATCGACGTCATGGGCGATTTATACGATCCGTCGCCGCTGGAACTCACGCATAATCCCGCGGCCATCGACAAACAGAAGCGGCTGATCGACCGGATTCATGCCAAAGGTGCCGACGTGGTCATTTCTTCTCATCTGCCGTGTTCCAGGACAACGGAACAGGTGCTGGAACACCTGCGCGAAGTCGAGGCGCGCGGTCCTGATGTGGTGAAGATTGTAACGACGGTCGATACGGCCGCTGAACTTGCCGAAGCGTTTCGCACCACCCTGACCCTGAAACGCGAACTAAAGACCCCGTTCATTCACCTCTGCAACGGCAAATTCAGCCGGCCGCACCGGTTTTTGGGGCCAACGCTCGGGGTGTCGATCCTGTTTGCCGTCTCCCGTTACGAGCCACGTTACGGCCTGGGCCAGCCAACCATTGCCGCCATGAAAACGGTTCTGGACAACGTTCATTGGAACATCAATGACGTGAGCTGACCGGAGGCGCGTGGGGCAATTATCCAACCCCGCCCGCTGTCCGCCCACCCCAATCCCTGAAATCAAAACTTAATCCGTTTCAGGCCAGGCCGGCGCGGGCCAACTCGATGAGGCGGGGAATGACCTGGGCCGGGGTCTGGCCGGGGATCTTGGCGGCCGCCGCCAGGGTATGGCCGCCGCCGCCGAGGGCGTGGGCGATGCGGTCGGCGGGGCAACGGGCGGAACGCGCCCGGAGCGAGACGCGGGTGTGGTCGGGCTCGGGCTGGATCAGGGCGCACAACTCGACCCCGGCCACGGTGCGCAGGGTGTCGATGAGGCCTTCGGTGTCCTGGGGGGCCACCCCCAGCTCGGCGAACCAGGCCGGCTCGAGCACGGCGTACAGGAAGCGGCCGTCACAGGCGGCCTGCGCCTGCTCCAGGATGCGGGCGGCCAGCCGTTTGCGGCCGATCGGCTCACGGTGGAACAGGGCGTCCATGCAGACGCCGTAGGCGGCGCCCCGGTCGGCGAGCCAGGCCGCGTCGCGCAGCACCTCCGGCGAGGTGTTGTCAAAGCGGAAGCCGCCGGTGTCCATGATCAGGCCGGCCAGCAGGCAGGTGGCGGCGTCGGCGGACACGGTCCACCCGGCGTCACGCAGGAAGCGGGCGACGAGCTGGGCGGTGGCGGCGGTCTCGGGGGCGACCAGAGTGGCGTCGGCGAACGGTGCGTGGTCGGCGTGGTGGTCCAGGGCGAAGCTGGGCAGCGCGCTGCCGTCGTCACCAGCGGGGCGGTCGAGACGGTCGCCGCGCGAGGTGTCCAGGGCGCACACGCCGTCCACCGCGGCCGCCGGCAACGGCCCGCCGGTGGTTGCCCAGTCGGCGGGCAGCGGCAAAAACCGGTAGCGTTCCGGCAGCGGCCGGCGCAGCCAGGCGACGGGCTGCAGGCCGCGGTTTTTCAGGGCCAGCCACAGGCCGGCCAGCGACCCGAAGGCGTCGCCGTCGGGTCGTTCGTGGGTGAGCAGCAGGGGCCGCGGATGGGCGGCCAGCCAGCCTTGGAAGGCGGCAAACGCCTCCGGCGAGGTTCCGCGCCAAACCGTACATGGTGCTGGTGTTGACATGGGGGGATGAAGAAAATGTTGAATCTTGAATGCTGAATTTTGAATGTCGAAGGCAAAACTTCAAAATTCGATATTCGGCATTCTGTATTCGACATTCAGGGGACATGCCAAAACCGGCCCGCCCCTCATTTCCCGGCGGGGGGATCAGCCTCGTCGTCGCCCGCCCCGTCCGCCTTCGGATCGGCGGCCGGCGCGGACTCGTTGAGGTGCAACTGTTCCATCAGCGCCAGGACGTTGCCGCCCTTTTCGATGGTGCTGTCGAGATGGAAATGCAGGATCGGTGTGTACTTGATCTTGATGTGGCGGGCGATCACCGACTGGAACTCGCGGCGGTAGTCGTGCAGCAACTGCAGCACCGTCTGCTTCTGCGCCTCGCTGCCCATCACGCTGACATAGACCTCGGCCTGCTGCAGGTCGGGCGAGGTCTTGACCCGGGTCAGGGTGACCAGGGCCGACTGCGCGGGAGCGATGTCGCGCTCCATCAGCAGCCCCAGTTCCTGCTTGAGCAACTCGTCGACGCGCAGCATGCGATCGGTCTTCACAAAGCCATGACGGGGGGCGCCACTCATAGGGTGCCGGCAATCTTTTCCAGGGTGAACACCTCGATCTGGTCGCCCACCTCGAAGTCCTCGAAGTTGTCGAGCCGGATGCCGCATTCGAGGCCGGACTTGACCTCGCGCACGTCGTCCTGGAAGCGGCGCAGGGACTGGATGCGCCCCTTGTAAATGACATCGTCGCCGCGCTTGACTCGGGCGTTGGCGCCGACGCGCACCGCGCCGTCGTCCACCCGCGACCCGCAAATTTTGCCGGCCTTGGAGTTGTCGAACACCTGGATGATGCGGGCTTTGCCGATGATCGTTTCCCGGGTTTCCGGTGCGATCTTGCCGATCAGCAGGTTGTTGATGTCGTCCAGCAGCTCGTAAATGATGCTGTAGAGGCGGATGTCCACCCCCTGGCGCCGCGCGGTGGCGTTGACGCCGGGCATGGCGCGGACATGGAAGCCGAGGATCAGGGAGCCGGTGGTGGAGGCCAGCATGATGTCATTCTCGGTGATCTCGCCGACCCCCGCATTGACGATGCTGACCGAGACCTTTTCGGAGACGATCCGGTTGAGGGACTCGGAGATCGCCTCGGCCGAACCGCGCACGTCCGTCTTGAGAATGACGCGCAACTCGTTTTTGTTGGTCGCCTCGATCTTCTTGAACAGATCCTCAATGGTGGTCTCACTGCCACGCTGGATGGCCGGGGGCTTGTTGCGGGACTGCGCCTGGCGCTCCTCGGCCACCTGCTTGGCCTCGCGTTCGTCGTTGAAGATCTCCAGCATGTCACCGGCCTCGGGCACGCCGGACAGGCCCATGGCCTTGACCGGGGTGCTGGGGCCGGCGCTCTTGATGCGCTTGCCGTGATAGTCGATCAGGGCCTTGATCTTGCCGTAGCACTTGCCGCACACCAGGATGTCGCCCACATGAAGCGTACCATTGCGCACCAGGATGTTGGCCGTCGGGCCCATGCCGCTTTCCATCTGCGCTTCCACCACCACGCCGCGGGCGTCGAGCTTGGGATTGCCCTTGATCTCCATCACTTCGGCTTCCAGCAGAATGCGCTCCAGCAGATCCTCAAGCCCCTGCCCGGTGATGGCGGAGACCCGGATCACGCCGACATCGCCGCCCCATTCCTCGGGGTTGATCCCCTGGCTCTGGAGCCCGACCAGCACCCGGTCGGTGTTGACGCCCGGCAAATCGATCTTGTTCATGGCCACGATGATCGGCACCTTGGCGGCGCGGGCGTGGTTGATCGCCTCGATGGTCTGGGGCATGATGCCGTCGTCGGCCGCCACCACCAGGATGACGATGTCGGTGGCGTTGGCACCACGGGCCCGCATGGCGGTGAACGCCTCGTGTCCCGGGGTGTCGAGCATGGTCAGGGTCTGCCCCTTGACGGTCACCACGCTGGCACCGATGCCCTGGGTGATGCCGCCCACCTCGCCCTTGGCCACGTGGGTCTTGCGGATGGCGTCCTGGAGGGAGGTCTTGCCATGGTCCACATGGCCGAGAAAGGCCACCACAGGGGGGCGCGGGACCACGCGTTCGTCGGCGGGCGCGTTTTGGATGTCGGAGCGGGTCGGGCGGCCCTTGGCGGGCTTTTCCCGGCGTTCACGGGTGAAGATGATGCCGTACTTGGTGCAGATCTTTTCCACCACCTCGACGTCCAGCACCTGGCTGATGGTGGCAAAAACATTCATGCCCATGAGCACGCCGATCAGCTCGTTGGGCTTGCGGCCGAGGGCGTCGGCCAGGTCGCGCACCACGATCGGGGGCTTCATGTGCAGTTCGGAACCCGGCGCCAGCACGGCCACCGGCTTGGTGGCGGCTTTGGGGGCGGCGGGGGCCGCCTCCGGCTTGGCGGCGGCGCCGCCCAAATTGAGCACGGCGGCCAGGGCGGCCGGCAGTTCGACCTTGGCCGCGCCGTCCGCCGGTGCGGCGGCGGGTGCGGCGGGCATGCTCTCCCCCTTCAGCTTGCGGGAGGCAAACACCTTTTCCTTGACCAGCACCGCCACTTCGCCGTCAATGCAGGAGGAATGGCTCTTGGCCTGGAACCCCTCGGCGGCCAGCAGGTCAATCAATTCTTTATTGGTCAGGCCCAGTTCGCGGGCCAAATCATATACGCGGACTTTTTCCATGGCGCCAGCCCCTTTCGTGAGTAGCGGCGTTGCAAGCGGAGACGCGGCGGCCGGAGGTTATCCACCCAGCTGGGTGCGTGCAATCTCGATGATGGCGCGGGCCCGCTCGGGGTCAAACCCGTCGATGGCCGCCAAATCTTCCGGCTCCGCCTCCCGGATTCCCTCAAGGGTGGAAAAGCCGCTGTGCACCAGTTGCGCGGCCACGTCCTCGCCAATGCCGGGAATTTTCGCCAGCGCGTCGATGGCGTGCTTCACCTTTTCCACGAAATCCCGCTGCTCGGCGGGTTTTTCCAGCCGGTTGATGTCGATCCGCCAGCCGGTCAGCTTGGCCGCCAGCCGGGCGTTCTGCCCCTTTTTGCCGATGGCCAGCGACAATTGGTCCTCGGGCACGGTGACGCGCACGGTCTTGGCGGGTTCGTCCACCTCGACGTCGCTCAGCTTGGCGGGTTGCAGGGCGTTGGCCACGAATTCCTTGATGTTGGCGCTCCAGCGGATGATGTCCACCTTCTCGCCGGCCAGTTCGCGCACAATGTTTTTGACCCGGTTGCCGCGCATGCCGACGCAGGCGCCGACCGGATCGACATGGGGGTCGTCGCTGTCCACGGCAATCTTGGTGCGGTAGCCCGGCTCGCGGGAGACCGCCTTGATGGTCACCAGGCCGTCACTCATTTCCGAAACTTCCCGTTCAAACATCACCCGCACAAAATCCGGATGGGCGCGCGAGACGATCAGGCACGGCCCCGGCTTGTCCGCGTTGACTTCCACCAGCAGGGCGGTGAAATGGTCCGCGGGGGCATAATCCTCGCCGGGAATGCGGTCGTTGTGGCGCATCACCCCTTCGGCGCGCTGGAAGTCCACATAAACGTCACCCTTCTCCACCCGCCGCACGACGCCGGCGAGCAGGGTGCCGATCTTGTCCTTGTATTCTTCAGAAATGCGGCTTTTCTCGGCTTGGCGGAGCCGTTGCTGGATGGCCTGCTTGGCGGCCTGGGCGGCAATGCGCCCGAAATTGGCCGTCTTGACCTCCAGCTCGACCACTTCGTCAAGCTTGGCCTCGGGAAAGCGGCGGACGGCGTCGGCCAGGGCGATTTCCACGTCCGGCTGGGTCACTGTCTCCACCACCTTGCGGCGTTCCAGCGCCCGGATGTCGCCCGTCTTGGGGTCGATTTTGACCGTGACGTCGCGTCCGGTGCCCAACGATTTTTGGCCGGCCGCCACCAGCGCTTCTTCGATCAGCGCCACGAGCGACTCGCGGTTGATCCCGCGCTCGCTCTCCAAATACTCCAGCATGGCCAGCATTTCGTTGTTCATGGCTCAACCTGTCCTGCATGCACGGCCGGAGGGGCGCCGTACGAATGTAAAAACCTAGGCTTCGAACTATAGCGCGCCACGCTCGCTTTACAAAGCCATGGCGTTATAGTGTCGGGACGTATTGGACCCCTTCCCAAAATGAGGGCGGTCCGGCTTTTGCCGGAGCGCCGCACCACAGGGTGCCGGATGATCAGCTTTTCGCAATTTCGTTTCCGTTCCGGCGTGGTGGCGGTGCTGCTGGCGGCGGTGTTGGCCCCCGCACTCCGAGCCGGCGATGCGGTGACCGCGGCCCCGGCGGCGGCCATGGCCCAGGAAGATCCCGACACCCCGCGGGCCCGGGCTCTGCTGGCGTCGGCCGACCAGTTGTTTGCGGCCGAAAAATACGACGCGGCGCGGGACGCCTACCGCAAGCTCGTCGACTCCTATCCCTCCAATATTCCCCTGGAGCCGGTGCTGGTCACCCTGCGCGAACTGGCCCGGCGCTATGCCAGCGGCGAGGCCTCCGCGCTGCGCTTCAAAAAGTACGAGGCGGCCATCGATGTTTACCAGCTCATCCTGCGGGTCGCGCCGGCCGGCACCCATGCCCCGGCGGACATGCTGGAACTGGCCCGGCTGCAGACCGCGAAGGGCGAGCCGGAACTGGCCCTGGTCACCTACCGCGATTGCGCCAAGCGTTTTCCGTTGCTGACGGAAGCCGGCACCGCCCAGCTCGACGCCACCCGGCTGCTGATCACAACGGCGCGGTACGGCGACGGCGACGGCACCCTCATCCGCCAAGCCCGCAGCGAGGTCGAACAATTTTTGCGCGACTTCCCCGCCGACTCCCGCCGCCGCGAGGCGGAGGGGCTCCTGCTGGTGATCGAGGAGCGCCAGGGCGACCGCATGTTCCAGCTCGGCAAGTTC
>JBAZJM010000098.1:0-14074 GCA_041651315.1 Lentisphaeria bacterium
GGCGCCGGCGTCGCCCGAAAAATGGATCGGGTGCCGGTGGTCGCCCCAGCCGGCCCAGCGGCTGAAGGAGAGCCCGCGCCGGCCGCCGGCCGCGGCGTGTTCGAAGTAGAGGTGGTTCAGCCACGGCAGGTGCCGCAGCCAGGGCACCGGCCAGGCATAGGGCATCAGGCTGTCCTGCTGCCAGTCCACCCACCAGAAATCGACGCCGGCCCGCTCATGCGGTTCATGGCCGTGGCGGAAATAGGCCGCCATGTAGTCGCGGTCGCCGGCCTGGAACGGCGGGTCGGCATCCTCCGGAGTCCGCCCCAGGTCGCGCATGAATTCGGGGAAGGTGTCGTCGGTGCGGCGGATGCCGTCGTGGGGATGGACGTTGAGGGTGACCGCCAGGCGGTCCCGGCGCAGTTCCGCCAGCAGTTGTTCCGCATCGGGCAGCAGGTCGCGGTTCCAGGACCAGCCGGTCCAGCCGCGCGTGCCGGCCCAGCCGAACCCGGTCTGGCCGTCCTTGCGGTGCCAGTCCATGTCCATGACCAGAATATCGAGTGGGAAATCGTGCCGCCGGTATTCCTCGACAATGGCCCGGTAATCGTCCGAGGTATAGGACCACCAGCGGCAGTACCAGGAGCCGAACACGTGCCGCCGGGGCAGCGGCGCGGCGCCGCCGATGACCGCCAGGGCGCGCAGGGCCGCCTTGTAGTCCTGGCCGTAGCCGAAGAAGTACCAGTCGGTGGTGCTGGCCGCCAGGGGGCGCTGGACGATCCAGCCGTCGCGCAGCAGATGTCCCTCACTGTCGTCCACCAGATGCCAGCCCAGGCGCGAGAGCAGGCCGTCGGGCAGCGGCACCGGCCCCTGGACATTGTCCACCGTCGCCAGTGGCCCGCCCAAGTTCGCCGGGTCGGCCAGCCCCGGCCGCCACACCGCCCCGCCGGCCGCCACCGTGATCTCCAGGTTGTCGGTGGTGAACGCCGCCCCCGCGCCGCGGTAGCACAGGCGGAAACAACCGGTGTCGATCACCAGTTCCGCCCCGGTGTTGCGGAGTTCGCAGGGGCAGGAGGCGGCGGTGCGTTCGCGGGCGAACAGGGTTGGTTCGTCGGTGAAGGTGCCGGCGGGGGAATGCTCAAGGCGGACCAGTTCGGGGGTGATGACCGTGAACCGCGCCGTGCCGCCAATGATGATGCTTTGGGACGACATGTGACCGCCTTGTTGGAACAATGGATCTGAAGATGGGCCGCGCCAACCACGCCAGGAAAGCGGCCGGGGACGCCAATCGTCCGAAAACATGAGGCCTCAACCCCGAATGATCAAACGGCAATTCCGCTTTGGGTGCGCCACCGGCGCGGCGGGATCCCGGCCTGGCGGCGGAACTCCCGGGAAAATTCATGGATCCGCTGATACCCGAGGTGGCGGGCGATCTCGGAAATGGTCAGGGTGGAACAGCCCAGCAGGCCGCGCGCCGCCTCGAGGCGCAGGGTGCGCTGCCGTTGCCGGGGGCTTTCCCCGGTGGCCCGGCGGCAGGAGCGGACCAGGGTGGAACGGCTGGCCGCAACCCCCGCGGCCAAGTCATCAAGGGAAACATGATACTGGCGGTCGCGCCGCAGCCGCTGCTCGACCTCCCACCAGACCTCATGGTCGCGGGCGGCAGGCCGCCGGGCCGCCGGCGCCCCGGTGAAAACCGCCGCCAGCAGGGCTGCCAGGGCGGCAAACGTCGCCAGCCCCCGGACCGTGTCGTCAACCCCGGCGGCGGCCTCGTAAAGCCGGCGGAACTGCTCCCGGATGAGCGGCGTGGAACGGAACACCCGCCGCTCGGCCGACAGCGGCGCCAGGCCGGAGGCGAGGAACCCCACCGACAGGAATTCCACGGGGGTGTCGTTGCCGAAGCAGGCCACCTCCTCGTACTCATGGTAATAGATCACGTCGCCGGCGCGGACCTCGTAGCGGCGGTCGTTGGCCTGCAGGGAATAACTCCCCGCCGTCAGCAGATGCAGCAGGTGCCCGGGCGTGGACCGGCAGCGGGTGTACCAGCCCGGCTCGCGGGTGAAGCGCCAGACGCCGGTGATCCGCTCCACGGGACAGGGAATGCCGGGGATCAGCCGGAGATTCTGGCTTTCGCTTGGCGACGGCATGACGGCGGCCCTCCAGTTGATCCGAATTGCGACATATATGCCTGAAACCGCGAAAGGAAAACGGTCAACCACCGCTTAATATATGCTTCGTAAAGCTATTTCCCCCTTCCGCCCCAAAGCCTGAAATCATGTCGCCGGTGCCGCCGGCGCCAGGAAGCGGTGGCGGATGATGCGCCAGCGCCAGTCCGTCTCGGTCTTGGCCGTCAGCCAGCCGTCCAGGGCGGCGGGGGTGAGGCGGGCCAGCTCGGCGATCTCCGCATCGGTGCAGCGGAAGCGCACGGCGCCGGCCGGTGCGCCGAAGCGGGCGGTGAGCACCCGGCGGGCGGCGGCGAAGGCGCGGGCGTCCCGGGCATCGCGCAGCAGCAGGAAGAGCAGGATGGCGCCGACCGCCCCCCAGAAGGGAAACATCGGCAGCCACGGGAACAACGCGAGCTGGGCCGACTGCGCCGCCAACAACAGCAGGGTGGCGCCGAGGAACAGCAGGCTGTCGGAGGGCTTGCGGAACAGGCTGCCGAACCGGCGGCGGAAGCCGGTGGCGGCGGTGCCGTAGGCGTGGCGCTCCTCAAACCGCTCGCTGGCCAGCGGCATGCGCGCCACATGACAGGCCTCGTGCGCCAGCAATTCCTCGCGGCCGTAGATCAGCCAGCGGTCGCGGTTGGCAAAGGCGGCGCGGATGATGAACACCGCGAAGCGTTCGGGGTCAAAAGTGAAGGCGCAGCCGCCGAACAGCCAGGAAAAGGTGGGGTCCACATAAAAGCCGGGCGCCCATTCGGCGCGGAAGGCGAACAGCCGTTCGGTGATTTCCCAGGCGGCGGCAAAGCGTTCGGGCGGAATGCGGCGGGCGGCCTCGAGCTTGACCCCCTCGCCGAGGTCGCAACGGCCGGTGGTGGCCAGTTCCGCCTCAAATTCCCGCAACCGGGTGTCGAGGGCGCGGACACTGGCAACGAAGGACGCGGGGGTCTCGCCAGGGGCAAGAAACAGCCCCAGCGCGTCCAGTTCGGCCAGCGCTGCCAGGTCGCCGGCTTCCGCGCGGGCCAGCCGTTCCGGTTCAAACATGCTCATGAATGGGGCGCTTTCAGATTTTCTGTGGGGAGGCAAATCATTTTGACCCGTCACTGCCGTTCCGGGCTCTGATAATCCCCGGTCAGACCCCAAGGGCCACGGCCGCTTGGGGCTGTGTTCCGTTGTCATCATTTCCCGCCGGTTCCCCGGCGCGTCCCGCCACGGGCGGCACGCCCGTGGCTACAGGAGGTGAAAATTTGCTTAACTTCCGGCCGGACCCTTCCTGGAGGAGCGTGGTTGCACCACGCTCGGCGACCCGCCGCAAGGCCGTTGCGTCATGCCCGTTGCCGCGTCGCATTCTTTACCACCGTTGACCGACCTGGCGCCGCACCCCGACATTTTTGCATTACATTTCACACTTGGCACACCGCGTTGGCCGGGACTCTTCATTAAGGACGAATCCGTCAGCCTACAGCCTAAACAGCTTCAGCCTGACGCAACATAACATAGGCAGCACACCATGAAAATTCTTGTTGCCGGCGGCGCCGGCTATATCGGCAGTTGCACCACGGAGTACCTGCTGGACCGCGGGCACGAGGTGGTGGTCTATGATTCCCTGGTCAAGGGGCACCGCGGCGCCGTTGATCCGCGGGCGCGCCTGATTCATGGCGACCTGGCCGACCGCGACCGCGTGTTCGAGGCGCTGCGCGCCGAGCGTCCCCAAGGGGTGATTCATTTCGCGGCCTTCATTGAAGTCGGCGAGTCCATGCGCGATGCCGGCCTCTATTTCCACAACAACGTGGCCAATGGCCTGAACCTGCTGGACGCGGCCGTGGACTGCGGCGTCCGCAAGCTGGTCTTTTCCAGCACGGCCGCCGTCTACGGCATGCCGGCCACCGTGCCCATTCCCGAGAGCGAGCCGACCAAGCCGATCAACGCCTACGGCGAGTCCAAGCTGATCTTCGAGAAGATCCTGCGCTGGTACCACGAGGTGCACGGGCTCGCCTACACCGCCCTGCGCTACTTCAACGCTGCCGGCGCCACCGAGCAGCGCGGCGAGGACCACCACCCCGAAAGCCACCTGATTCCGATCATCCTGCAGGCCGCCATGAAGCAGCGCCCGCATGTCCAGGTGTTCGGCGAGGACTATCCCACCCCCGACGGCACCTGCATCCGCGACTACATCCATGTCAGCGACCTGGCCCAGGCCCATCTGCTGGCCCTGGAAAGCCCCCTGTGCGGCAGCTTCAATGTCGGCTCCGGCAGCGGCTTCAGCGTCAAGGAGATCATCCAGGTGGCACGGGAGATCACCGGCCAGCCGATCCCGGTGGTCGTCGCCCCCCGCCGGCCCGGCGACCCGCCGCGGCTGGTCAGCGATTCCGCCCGCGCCCGCGCCGAACTGGGCTGGAAGCCGCGCTTCGACGACATCCGCGCCATTGTCTCCTCCGCCTGGGCCTGGCGCCAGCAGCATCCGAACGGCTACTGAATTCCGGGGCGCCGCCCCGGAATTCAGACGGCCGGTGCCCGGCCAGGGCAAACAGCCAATGGGGTGGTCGGGCCTGGGAACGCCGAGCCCCAGCTCGGCGAGTTGCTTTCGCCGCCACGCTTCTCACCGTTAATGAAAGATTTTATGCGATCCCCGCCATTTTCGCTGTCCAGCGCCTGGGGCAAACTGCTGACCCTGACCGTGACCCATGCCCTGGTGGACAGTCTCGGCGGTCTGCTGCCCGTCATCCTGCCGGTGGTGCGCCAGCGCTTCGGCCTCAGCCTGGGCCAGGCCGTGGTCATGCTCACCGTCATCAACCTGGCCAGCAACGTCTTCCAGGTGCTGACCGGGCATCTGCGGCCACATGCCAGCCGCCCGCTGTTCCTGCCCGTCGGGCTGATCTTGGGCGGCGGCATCTGCAGCCTGGCCCTCCTGCCCGCGGGCGCCGGCGCCTTCACCATTCTGTTGCTGGTCGTCCTGGTCACCGGCATGGGCGTGGCCGTGGCGCACCCGGAGGCCCTGCGGGCCGTGCATGCCCTGGAGGCGATCCCCGCCCGCATCAGCACCCCGGTGTTCATGACCGGCGGTTTTTTCGGCTACGCGGTCGGCGCCTGGATCTGCTCGCTGCTGGTGGGCCGCTGGGGCCTGTCTGGCCTGCTGGCGCTGCTGCTGCCGGTGGTGGTCATGGTGGTGGTGCTGCTGACCGGCTCCATCCGCCTGGCCGTGGAGCCCGCGCCGGGCACGGAGCTTGATGAGAGCGTGGTCGAAGATGCCCCCGCCGCGCCCGGCGCCGCGCCGGTGGTGCCGTTCTGGCGGCTGTTCATCCTGGCGCTGCCCGCCACCGCGGGCGCCTCCCTGCTGGTCAGCCTGCTGCCGACCCGGCTCCACGAGCTCGGCTTTTCCCTGGGCTTTGGCGGTTTCAGCTCGATGCTGTTCGGGGCCGGCTCCGCGGTCGGCGCCCTGGTCCTGGGCGTGCTCGCCCACCGCCACGACACCCGCACCGGGATCCGCTGCATGCTGATGCTCGGCCTGCCCCTGCTGGTCGCCTACCTGTTGCTGATCCGCCACGCCGGCGCCACCGTCCTGCTGGCGGGCGCCGGTGTCTGCCTGGGCTCGGTCTATTCCCAGCTGGTGGCGCTGGCCCGCAACGCCGTGGACGGCCCCCGGCTCGGCATGCGCATGGCCTGGATGGTCGGCGGCGCCTGGGGCGTGGCCAGCCTGGCCCTGCTGGCCCAGGGGCAATTGGCCGCCGTCACCGGCGTCCAGGCCGTGCTCCACGCCTCCTGGATCAGCTATGCCCTCGCCCTCCTTCTCGCCTGGGCCTGGCTCCGCCCTTCAGGAAAAGTCAGGCTCGGCTTTTCCTGAAGCTGCGCGGATAAGTCCACTATCGCGCCCCTTCCGGGAACGCCAACGCACTCACTATCCTACCCAAACGTAACCTGTGGCCGCCGCAAGATACCAATCCGTAGCTCCGTTTACGGAACCGCCGCCGGCCATCACGATGAAGAGTGTGCCTGGTCCACGCTGGTGGAGGAGGTCTGTCACGCGCCCAAAGCTTTTGGCATGTGAAGTGCTTTCTCCTTTCTCATGCCCCATCATCGCCGCACGAAAATTGTCTGCACCCTCGGCCCCGCCACCCATGACCAGCCAACCCTCGAACGGCTGTTGCGGGCGGGAATGGATGTGGCGCGCCTCAATTTCTCCCATGGTACCCACGACCAGCAAACCGCCATGCTCAAGGCCGTGCGGGCGGCGGCTGCGGCGGTGGGCAAACCGGTGGGCATTCTGCTGGATCTGTGCGGCCCCAAGATCCGGGTCGGCCAAATGCCGGCGGGCGGCGTGGCGCTGACGGCGGGGCAAGGGGTCAACTTTGTCACCCCCGCCGCCCAGGGCACAATGCGCCCCGGCGACCTGCCGGTCGAGTATGAGCAACTCCCTCTTGATGTCAAACCCGAGGATCAGATTCTCTTTGACGATGGCGCCCTGGCGGCCGTGGTCGTGTCGGTGTCGCCCGGAACCGTGCGCGTCCGCATGGTCCGGGGCGGCCTGCTGAAGAGCCGCAAGGGGATGAACCTGCCCGGGGTCAAAATAAGTGCGGAGAGTGTCACCGCCAAGGATTTGGAAGACCTGGATTGGGGCATCACGCATGGGGTGGACTGGGTGGCGCTCAGTTTTGTGCGGCAGGCGAACGACCTCAACATCGTCCGCCGCCGGCTGCAGGGCGAGGAGAATCCACCCATGCTCATCGCCAAAATCGAGACCCCCCAGGGCGTCGCCAATGCGGCGGAGATTCTGGCCGTGGCGGACGGGATCATGGTGGCCCGCGGAGACCTCGGCGTCGAACTCCCTTTTGAGCAGGTGCCGGCCGTGCAAAAACAGTTGATCCGCGCCGCCAACCGGGCCAACAAGCCGGTCATCACGGCCACTCAGATGCTGGAGAGCATGATCGTCAATGCACGGCCGACGCGCGCCGAAGTCTCGGACGTCGCCAATGCCGTCATGGACGGCACCGATGCGGTCATGCTGTCGGGCGAGACGGCCGCCGGCGCCCATCCGGTCGAGGCGGTCGCGGCCATGGCCGCTGTCTGCATTCAGGCGGAGCGTTCGATAAACGAACTGGGCGCCGGCGAGACTCTTCATAACCGTGATGCCAACGTGACGGGCATTCACAGCGCCCTGGCGCTGGGGGCCGAACGGATGGCGCGGGCCGTCAATGCCGGGGTGATCGTGTGCGCCACCATCGGCCTCCAAACCGCCCGGGCCTTGTCGTCGGCCCGGCCCGCGCAGCCCATTTACGGCATGACGCCCGACCCGCACTCGCTGGGCCGGTTGTGCCTGCTGTGGGGGGTCTACCCGCTGTGGTGCCCGCAATTTGAAAATACCGCCGACGCCTTGCGCCATGCCAAGCGCATGGTGGTTGATCAACACCTGCTCGTGGCCGGGGAGTTCATGGTCCTGGTGGTGGGCCGCGGCCCTTCCCGCGAGTTCTCGGCGCGCGTGCATCTCTACCAAATGCCGTTTCCGGATGAGGAACGGCCGGATACCAAACCCCATGGACACCACCACCATGGGGACGGGTGAATTCTGGCGACACGCCAACCGTCACCCCGTTCAAGGGCCGTCCGATGGGAGAGCGTAGGGACAGGGACCACAATTCACCCGTCCCCAAGCACCGCTTGGATGTCACTTCGAGCGTCATCATCCGCCCCCCCCTTTTTCGCGGTGCTTCCACAGCCGCCAATGCCTGTCATGGCAGCAAACTCATTGGGCCTCTTTCCGCCCAATATACCACCGCCGCGAAAGGCACCTTCATGGGGGCGCGGTTAGGGACGGGGGTGCGGTTAGGGACTGCGGTTAGGGACGGGTGAATTTGGAATCGACCGTCGGCGGGGAAAGGGTTTTACCGGTTCCGGCGGGGTGCCGGGGCCGGCCGGCCGTCACCCCATAAAAAAAGAGCCCCCGCGCCGAGGATGTGCGCGGGGGCTCAATGCGGCCACTACCAACCGGGCCACGGGGTTTGGTTTGGAAACGGCGGCGGGGGGTTAGGCCCCCGCCGCCCTCGAACATGTTTGCCGCTGACCGGCTGATTGGCGGACGCCGATCAGCCGATGGCGACATTGCCGGTCTCGCCGGTGCGGATGCGCCGGCAGTCCTGCAGGTCGAGCACGAAGATCTTGCCGTCGCCGACCTGACCGGTGCGGGCGCCGGTCATGATGGCGTCGACCGCGGTTTTCACGAAGGCGTCGTTGACGGCGATCTCCAGTTTGATTTTCTTGAGCAGGCTGCCCGCCTCCTTGTGGCTGCGGTAGACCTGGGCGATGCCCATCTGCCGGCCCCGGCCCAGCACGGTGGACACGGTGACCAGGTGGATTTCCTTCTCCTCCAGGAGGTTCAGGACCTCGTCGAGGCGGTCGGGCTGAATGATGGCGACGATGTATTTCATGACAGCGGTCTCCTTGGGTGGGTTGTGGTGGGATTACTCGAGCATGGTGTAGCCGGCTTCGCGGTGCTGCGTCAGATCCAGGCCGATGCGCTCTTCCTGGTCGGCCACGCGCAGGCCCATGACCAGGTCGATCAGCTTGAAGATGACATAGCTGGCGACGAACGAGAACACGACGGTCACCAGCACCGCCTTCAGCTGGATGATGAACTGGGCGGGGTTGCCGTAGAACAGGCCGTCGGCGCCCGCGCCGTTGACCGCCTTGGTGGCGAACAGGCCGGTGGCCAGCGCGCCCCAGATGCCGCCGATGCCGTGGACGCCGAACGCGTCCAGCGAGTCGTCATAGCCGAGCCTGGGCTTGATCACGCTGACGAACAGGTAGCAGATCAGCGACACGCCCACGCCGATGGCCAGCGCGCCCAGGCAGTTGACGAAGCCCGCCGCGGGGGTGATCGCCACCAGGCCGGCCACCACGCCGGTGATGACGCCGAGGACGGTGGCGTGCTTGTTGAACAGCCAATCCAGCACCGCCCAGGTCAGCCCCGCCATGGCGGCGGCGACATGGGTCACCACGAAGGCGTTGACCGCCAGGCCGTTGGCCGCCAGCGAGCTGCCGGCGTTGAAGCCGAACCAGCCGAACCACAGCAGCGCCGCGCCCAGTACGCCGAACGGCAGGTTATGCGGCGGCGACATGGTGTTGGGATAACCGCGGCGGCGGCCCATCACCAGCGCGGCGGCCAGCGCGGCCATACCGGCATTGATGTGCACCACCGTGCCGCCCGCGAAGTCCAAGGCGCCCCAGCCGCGGACAAAGCCGCCCAAGCCCCACACCCAGTGGCAGACCGGCGCATAGACCACCGTGGCCCACACCAGGGTGAAGATGCAGAACGAGCTGAACTTCATCCGTTCCGCAAAGGCGCCCAGGATCAGCGCCGGGGTGATGATGGCGAACATCATCTGGAAGACCATGAACAGCTGGTGCGGAATCGTCCCGGCATAGTCCGGGAACGGATCCAGCCCCACGCCGCTCAGTCCGGCCCACGACAGGTTGCCGATGATCCCCTTGACGTCGGGACCGAACGACAGGCTGTAGCCGAACAGCACCCAGGTGACCGAAACCAGGCACAGGGTGATGAAACATTGCATCAGGACTGACAAGACGTTCTTTTTGCGGACCAGGCCGCCGTAAAAGAAGGCCAGGCCGGGGGTCATCAGCATCACCAGCGCGGTGCTGATGAGCAGCCAGGCGGTGTCGCCCGAATCAATCTTGGGCACGGCCGGGGCGACGGCGGCCACGGCGGGGGCGGCAGCTTCCTGCGCCCGGGCCGCCAGGCTGAGCAGCCCGGCCGCCGGCAGGGCCAGGGCCGCCGATTTTTTCAGAAGGTTCGTTCTCATGGGGGTCTCCTCGGGATGTTAAGTTGGGCTTGCGTTTGGTTCCGGCCGTAATGTGAGCGTCCGGGTGACGGCCTACTCCGGAGCAGTCCGTCGGCAGGACTTAAGCACCCCCCGTGCCAGCCCCCCTATAAAAACTGCAACCTCCTGTTTTGCAATAAATTAAACATCAAAGGTTCCGGTCGACCCCCGGCTTCCGCGGGTGATACACAATTGTTTCGCGGCTCAGTGGTTGATACATTTCTGTTGTCCTTGTCCGAGGCCGGCGGGATCGGGAGGCGCGGCACGGCCGGACGCCCGCGCCCAGGGGGCAACGGGGCCCCCGGCCGCCCCCCCCCCGGGGGCACAAAAAAACCGGCGCCCCGAAACGGGGTGCCGGTTTTTGAGGTGCGCTGTCGGCGCAACGCCACTTACTTCATGGCGATGGCATTGACCGGGCAGGCATCAACGCACTGGCCGCAGTCGACGCAGGCATCGCCGACCTCGGCCTTGCCGTCCTTCATGGCAATGGCCTCGACCGGGCAGGTGGAAACGCAGGCTTCGCAGGCGGTGCACTTGTCTTTGTCAACACAGGCGGGCATGGGAGTATCCTTTCGCTGGGTTATGGAAGAAAATAGAAACGACGTATCAATGGAAAAATATAAACAACGTCCCGGAAAAGACAATAGCACCGTCATCGGCATGACCGTTTGTCGGGCCGAATGATGTTGGGGCCACCCTTTTGAAAAAGGGTGATCCCCAAGCCCCTTCCCAAAACGTTTGTACGTTTTTGCGGATTCCGCAGGCCGCTTTGAGCGATGGGCCGTGATTGGGACGGCAGCGGCGGCCTGCGGAATCCGCAAAAGGTACAAACAGGTTTGACGGAGGGCTTGGGAACCGCCTTTCCTCAAAAGGGGGTTCCCAACACTTAGCGCAGGCCGAGGACGTCTTGCATGTCGTAGAGGCCGGGTTTGGCCTGGCGCAGGAACTTGGCGGCGCGCAGGGCTCCCTTGGCAAAGGTTTCGCGGCTGGAGGCCTTGTGGGTGAGTTCGACGCGTTCGCCGGTGGCGGCGAAGATGACGGTGTGATCGCCGACCACGTCGCCGCCGCGGACGGCGTGCATGCCGATCTCGCGTTGGGTGCGCGGGCCGGGGAGTCCTTCGCGGCCGTGGCGGACGGCGGTGGCGTAATCGAGGTTGGCGGCGCGGGCCAGGATTTCGCCGAGGCGCACGGCGGTGCCGCTGGGGGCGTCCTTCTTCTGGTTGTGGTGCATTTCGACCACCTCGATGTCGAAGTCGGGGCCGAGCCGGCGCGCCACCACGTCGCAGAGGTGGAACAACAAGTTGACCCCCATGCTCATATTCGGGGCGCAAACGATGCGCGCGCCGTCGCCGGCCAGTTTGGCCAGGGCGGCGCGGACGGCCTCCGACAAGCCGGTGGTGCCAATGACCACGGCACACCCCGCCTGGGTCGCCGTAATGGCATTGGGCACGGCGGCCTCGACCGCGGTGAAATCGATCACCGCGTCGGCCTCCTTGAGCGCCGCCGCCAGGTCATGGGTGATGCGGACTCCGCAGGCCGGCAAGCCCGCCACGGTGCCGGCGTCCTGCCCCAGGAACGGGCTGCCGGCAACTTCGACGGCACCCGCCAGCGCCAGTTCCGGGTCGTGCAGCGCCCCCGCCACCAGCATCCGTCCCATCCGTCCCGCCGCCCCAAGAATCACCACGCGTGTCGCCATAACGCTCTGTCCTTCGTGAAAATGCCGAACTTTTGGGTTGCCGGGGGATAATATGGTCCGCCTTCCCCCGAAGACACAGCTCGTCGGCATGACTGGGGTTTGGGGCCATCTGACGCCCTTCGATGGGCGATGATCGAGCACAACCCCCCCCCAGCCAACCGGCCCTTCGCGCTCAGCGTAGCGGCGCTCGCGCTCGCCTCGCGCACTCGACCGGTGTTATGGTACGCCCAGCGAAAGGCGGGGTTCATGAATCATCCCAAAACAGTATGGAAGCCGGGCACGTTGCTGGCGCCGGTGCCGGTGGTGCTGGTGTCCTGCGGGCGGCCCGGGGCGCGGCCGAACCTGATCACGGTGGCCTGGGTGGGCACGGTCTGCTCGGAGCCGCCGATGGTCAGCATCAGCATCCGGCCGGAGCGCCATTCCCACGACATCATCCGCGACACCGGGGAGTTCGTGGTCAACCTGCCGGGGGCGGACCAGGCCTGGGCGGTGGACTGGTGCGGAGTGGTGTCGGGGCGGGACACCGACAAGTTTGCCGGCGCCAAGCTGACGCCGGCGCCGGCGCACCGGCTGCAGGGGGCGCCGATTGTGGCCGAATGTCCGCTGGCCCTGGAATGCCGGGTCCGCCAGACCCTGGCTCCGGGCTCGCACACGGTGTTTGTGGCCGAGGTGGTGTCGGTGCAGGTGGAATCGGCGCTGGAGCGGCCCGGCGGGCGGTTTGCGCTGGAGCAGTCGGGGCTGCTGAGCTATGCCCACGGCCATTATTACGTGCTGGGGCGCCAGGTCGGGCATTTCGGCTTTTCGGTGCGCAAGAAGCCGGCCGGCAAAGGCGGTGCGGGTCAGGCGGGGCGTTCCGCCCCCCCGCCGGCCGGCGGCAGGATCCGCGGATAACAGGCGGTGAAGCGCGTTCCGGCCGCGGCGTTGGAAACAAAGGAGACATGGCCGCGCAGGTATTTTTCACTGATCAGCCGGATGCTGTAGGTGCCCAGCCCGCGGCCGTGGCCCTTGGTTGAAAACGACCGGGAAAAGACCTGGGTCTGGACTTCCGGCGGCATCACCCCGGCATCGTGCACGGCAAAGCAGACGGAACCGCCGGCGGCATGGGCGCCGAGGGTGACCACGCCGCCCGCCTCAACCGCCTCCAGGGCATTCTTGACCAGGTTAATCAGCACCCGCCGCAACAGCTGCGGGTCGGAGACGAATTTGAACGCTTCCGCGGCGGTGTCGACCTGCACCAGCTTGCCGCTGTCGGCGCACTGGGCATGAAACTGGCGGATCACCCGGCGGAGCAGATCCAGCGAGTCCAGCTCCTGGGGGGTGACCTGCAGGTCGCCGGTTTCCGCCGCCGCGAGTATCCGCTGGGCGGCGATCTCCTCAATCAGCTGGCCGGCCGCCTCGGCGATCATGCTGGAGAGCTCGTGGACCTCGGTTTCCGGCAGTCCCGCCCGCACCAGCAGGTCGGCCAGCCCCTTGACGCCGCCGGCCGTGTTGAGCACGTCGTGGAAAAAAATCCGTTCCAGCGCCCGCCGCCGTTTCTCGTCGCTGATGTCAACGGCCGAGAAGACCGTGAAGATTTCCCCGCCGACATCGATCGGGCGCGCCCAGATCCGCAGGTCCAGCGCCCGTTCATTATTCCCCTCCTCGCCGCAGATCATGCGGCATTCCTGGATGTCGAGCTCGCCCCGTTGCTGGCTGTTGAGGATGGCGTTCACCGCGCCGCAGGTGCGGCAGAAGGGGGTGGTGCCGCAGCCGCCCTCGGTCAGGTGGGAGCGGATGCAGCCGACCGCCTCGCCGGGCCGGCGGCCGAGCACGCTGGCGTACGGGCAGTTGAAGACTTCGCCGTAGCTGCGGCCGAGCAGTTCGCCGTTGTCCTTGATGCCCAGAAAGGCGCAGAAGGCGCGGTTGGCGAACACAATCTGCCGGGCCGCGTTGAGAATCACGGACAAATTGGGGACGGCGTCGAGAAAGTCGCGCACCAGGGGCCGGGCCGCCAGCGTGTCATGCTGCCGCCGGATTTCGGCTTCCGAAGCCCGCTCGGCCGGTGCGAATGCGGTTTCCGTCGTCATGCCAGAATTCCCCCCGGGTATCACATTCATTGTAGCATGCCGCCGGCCGGCTGCCAAGGCGTGATCCCCGGCGGGGGCGCCGGTCCGTTCCGTCGGGGGGCCGTGTGCCGCGGGATCCGACCCCGAGGCCGCCGCCGTCTTTTTTTGAACAGAAGGAGGCAACGGTAGCGAAGGGTGGATGATCCCGCGGCGGCAGCCTTCCTGGGAGGGCCGGCGGCTTCGACGCCGCCCGCTGGAGTTTGGCGAAACTCAACGCGTACGGTTTTCCCGTCCCAGCCATCAGGTTAAGGTTTTCAAGCGTGCATTGACCGGTGTTCAGGCAGGGCCAAAGGCCCGATTTCATAATAGCCT
>JBAZJM010000099.1:0-14022 GCA_041651315.1 Lentisphaeria bacterium
TTCCGCCTGCACAGAGGGCGCGGTCAACGGTTTTTCCTGAGACCGGTTGAAGTCGGCCTGAAACATCCGGTCGCCCGACGGTGCCGCCAGGGCGGTCAAGCCGGCAGCCAGCCACGTTACCATTCCGATTCGCTGCATGTGTGTCTTGCTCCTGGCCGGCTCCGAGCCGGCGGGATGGATGTGCCTCTTCAATACGATCAGTCTGCAAAGTTCGTCAAAAAAACCAACCGTCAGAGCCAAGAACGAAGCGCCACTCCTGAGCGCGAAAGTGACCGGTCAAAGGAATCCACCTTCTTAATGTACGGCGCAACCTTCGTGACCCGTCACTAACGTTCCGGGCTCTGATGCCCGCCGCCCCCAGTTCGCACGCTTCTCGTCATCTTCAACCTTTTGAAATCACGAAGAAATGTTCTCTCGCCAAGCACGCCAAGATCGCAAAGAAAATCGCAGTTCATGGGGGGTAACACAAAAACTTGAACTCCTTGGCGCTCTTTGCGTCTTTGCGAGAGAAAACAATGCTTATGCTTCAGCGAATCTGGAAATGACCGAACGAGTATGGCGGCAGGGTAAATTCCACCTGGGCGGGACTGCCGGCCGTGGCCGGTGTCACCGTCACGGGCAGGGTGATCGGAGTGTGTGCCATGACGGTCAGGTCGGGACTTTGCCAGCCGGTTGCGGTCAGCCGCGTTTGGGTGGGTGTGAAGCCGTCCAGCGTAAGCCGGACCCGGCGCGCCAGCGGGTAGGGATTGCCGCTGGTGACCAACAGGCCGTCGGACCATTGGGACACCGTAGTGCCGTCGCCGGAGTCGAAGATGATCTCGCGCAGGCCATGGCGGCCGGTCTCCTTCATGACCAGGGCGTCCAAGGGCAGTTCATAGCGCTTGCCCTTGGGGTTGTCGGGCCGGTAGAAAATTCGGCAGAACCACGTACCGGCCTTTTCGGGACTGTCGTTGCGCACCAAGTCATGATGCACCAGCATGGCGTATTGCTGAATGCGGGCGGGATAAATGGCCGCCTCGGCCAAGCTCCGGCCCATGCCATGTTCCTGTGGCGCGCCCGCGAGCGGCCCGCCGGCGGCGATGCCGCCTTCGGTGATGGCCACTTTCACCTGGGCGTAGCCCGCCTCGTCCAGCTTGCCCCGCACGCCTTGGTGCAAAAAGCGCAAATTCCGCCACCCCTGGAGCACGCCGTCATAGGTGGCCTGCCCGTCGGTGAAGGGCCGCCGGGCGCCGCCGAACAGATAGACGTGCTGGGCGGTGTAGGCCAGGTCCAGCTGCCGTTTCTTCGCCTCTGCGAACAGCGCAAAGGGCCAGCGCCAGTCGGACCAGGAAATGCCGTCGCCGCAAATGACGAACGGCGTCTGCGGGTCGACCTGCCGGATGCCGTCCTGGAACGCCTTGCACAGGCGGACAAAGGTGGCCGGGGAGTAATAGCAATAATCCTCGTTGCCGAATTCCCAGATCACCTTGACGCCGGCCGCCTTGGCCCAGCCGGCAATGGTCTTGGCCTCGGCCACGGCGGCGGCCAGCTTGTCCGGCCGGTAATTGTCCTGCTTCGCCACCGGCTTGGCCACGCCGTCGGCGCCGGCCAGGAACTGCGGGCCGTCAACCGGGCCGATGGCGTAGACCTTCTTATCCTTCGGATCGTAATAGTTGCCCATGTTCAACTGGTACAGGGCGTCGGCGCCGACCGCTTTGCAGAGCTTGAAATACTGCCGGGAATCCGCCCAGCGGAACGCCGGACCGCAGGCGTAATTGAGCGGCAGGTAGGCCGGCATGGATTCCGGGCCGTGAATGCTGTAGGTGTAGGCCGAACTGCCGCCGGGGAAGCGGAGCAGTTTGAGGTTGAGTTCCCGGAGGGTGGCGGCCAGTTCTCCGAACAATTCCGGGTCCGCCATGGCATCGGAAAAGCCGTGGTGTGGGTAGTCGATGTTTTCGGCGTTGCCGTAAGGATTGGCCGCGGTGAACGCCGTGCCGCGGGGTTTGGCGGCAACCGCATAACTCTTGACGCTCGGTTCGGGATCGGCCACGGTGGCCTGGCGCCAGGCCGTCGCGTCCAACACCGTGAGCCCGTTTTTACGCGCTGTCACCCCCACCTGCATCACGGTCAACTGGTGCAGGTTTTTGACGCTGACCGGAGCGCCGGCGTCCCGACCGTTGATCGACACCTGAAAAATGCCGGGCCCGACCTGGGCAATGGCCAGGGTCACCGGTTTCCGCCAATCCACGCCCAGGGCGCCCAGGCGTTCCGTCCGCCCGGGAGTGTCCCCGCCCTCATTCCCGTCAATCACCCAGCCTTGGGGATCATCCGTGCCATTCAGCGAGGTCACCGTCACCGCCGCGCCGGAAATCAGGTCCGCCGCTTGCAAATACACCCAGCCGCCCTCAGCCGGCCGCAGCCGTTGCAGCGTCACCCCGACCGCCGTGGGGGCCGGACCGCTGAACCGCCGGGAGATGGCCCCGGAAACCGCGGGATTGTCCCCGTGCAGCCGCACCCCGCCGGCCGGGCCGGCCAGATCCATCGCCATGGCGGCCCCCTGGTCGTTGACCAGGCAGGACGAAAAGCCGGAATCCTCCAGCTTGACCGGCTGGCGCCCCCGAAAGTCGGCGTGAAACAGCCGTTCGCCGGAGGGCGCCGCCAAGACGGCCAAACCGGCAACCAACCACAGTGCCAACCCAATTCGGTGCATCTTACTTTTACTCCGATCTGAATCATTTATGAATTTTAACAGGAGAAATCCGGAGAGAACGGAGAAAAACTTCTCTGGGGCTTCCGCGGCCGCCTGTTCAAAAGCCAGGCGAAGCCCTTCGGCGGTTTATTGCTCGACGTTGTAGTTGTAGATTTTCTTCGCGGTGTCGGGGAACGCCGCCACATGCAGATCCCCAAACAGGAAGTTCCGGTTGTTGCGGTGGGAACAAACGAAATCCGCATACAAGGGCGAGAGCGAGAGGTTTTGCCCGACAATGTGCCAATTCCACCAGCCGGCCGCGTCACAGTTGCAGGTCAGGGGCGAGTCCAGCCGCTGGCCGGCGAAGTTGTAGGTGAACTGGTAGCTGCTGCCGTGGTACTGGAACTCGAAACCAGCGTTGTCGGTTGCGATGTCGTCAGGACACCGGTAAATCTTGGAATGATTGTCCGCCGTATACTGGTTCAGCACGGAACCGGCGCCATAGGAGGTGTAGCCGCTCTGCACGTAGGGCAGCAGCAGATTGACGAAATACGCTTCGTCATTGAAGAAGCTGTAGGAGCCCTTGAAGCAGGCGGAGGGGTCGTACTGGCTCGGGAACGGCAGCACCCGGTATTCCTCGGTATAAAGGGCGATGGCCAAGCCCAACTGTTTCTGGTTGCCCAGGCAGGCAATGGCCCGGGCGCTTTCCCGTGCCTGACCGAGCGCCGGCAACAGCATGCTGGCCAGGATGGCGATGATGGCGATGACCACCAACAGTTCGATCAGCGTGAACGCTGCTCGAACTTGCCTCCGCCCTTCGCCATGGCTCGGGGCTACGGCTGGGCGTGCCAACAGTTCGATGAGGGTGAAGGGGATCATGGGGAAAACCTTTGCGGGGAACACCATGCTTGGGATTGCGCGAGGAAGGCTTGGGACTCCCGAGACTCCTGAGACTTGAGAGACCGGAGGGGGCCGGCGGAGGCTTTCCGTTCCTTTAGTCCCGTGAGTCCCTAGAGTCACGGGAGTCTCCGGTTTTCGCCGTTCAATTCCGCCGGCGACGCAACAGGCCGAGGCCGCCCAAGGCCAGCAAAGCCAGCGAGGTCGGCTCGGGGGTGGCGGCAAAGTTGTCGGCGTAGAACCGGTGCCATTCCCAAGCCCAGTTTCTGGCACCGACACTGGCGGAGGTCATCATGCCGATGCCGGCGTCTGGCGTGGTCCATTTCAATAAGCCGTCCACGTACAGGGCGGTGCTGGTGGCAGTAGAGACAACATCGTAGTGATAAGCGGCCTCGGCTGTGTCACCGGTTACCGAATCGATGCTTTTCCAGACCTCGACGCTGTTATAAATGATCTGGATCGGAATGTAATTTCCAGCGCCTTCGTATTGTTTCTCCCGGATATCGAGGATGCCGTTGGCGCCAGTCAGGGAAAACGTCATGAAATTCCCTTGTTGATTTGTGTTGCGGTCCCATTGCAGGTCAACCGAGACCGTGGTGACTGGGTCGAAGACGTGGGTGATCCCAGCGGTAGAATAAGCGGGTACGGTGCCATAAAATGCCGCCCGATTGCCATCAATCTGCGGTTGCATATTGTCGCTGTTAGTGGTGACCTGCACCCAGCCGTTCCCAACCGTGGTGCTGTTCGCCCGGTCGAAATTGTCATAGAACGGAGCGGCGAGGGCGGCGTTTATTCCCACCAGTCCGGTGACGCCCATCAGCGCCAGCCACGTGATTACGGTCTGCTTTTTCATCTTGTTTCCCTCTGTTTCGGTTGCGTCACTTGTTGAGCTGGAACAAAGCCTGCACACCATCACTCGTCTGCTCGCGCCTGCCGGGTTACCATCCCCTGGCGGAACGGGCGTGCCGCCCGTTGTGGGGTGCCTTGGAGCCGCGGCGTCAGCGGGGTTCACCCCCGCTCCTGCAACAATCACCTCTTCATCGCCCTCCTTTCCTTAAGTGGTTCATTACTTTGAACAGGAGAAATCAGGAGATAACGGAGAAAGACTTCTCTGTGGCTTCTGCGGCCTCCTGTTCATAATCCAGAACATGCATAGGCCGGTCTTCATTGAATAATCCAATACTAGGCTTTTACCGGGCCGGTCGATTCGTTGATCATAAATTCAGGCGACACAACTTCATGGAAGATGGGGCCTTCTCCGTGGCGGACCTGGGTCGCCAGGGACAGGGCGGCGCGCCGGCCGATCTCGAATACCGGCTGGCTGAGCAGGGTGAGTTGCGGGGTGATCCATTCGGCCATCTTGGAATCGCCGATGGAGATGATGGAAACCTCCTCGGGAATCGCCACCCCCAGCTTCCGGCAGGCGCGGACACCCCCCAGCGCCAGTTCGTTGTTGGTGAAGTAGACGGCGGTCGGCCGGTCGGGGCGGGTGAGCAGTTCGGTCATCGCGCTGACGCCCATGTCGAGGGTGGCATGGCGGCGGACCACCTTCAGGGCTGGGTCGAAGGGGATGCCCGCCCCGGCCAGCGCGAGTTTGTAGCCGGCGAGGCGTTCCCCGATGTCGTACTGGCTGACGTCGACGGCGACGAAGGCAATGCGCCGGTGCCCCAAGTGCAGCAGATATTCGACCGCCTTGCACGACGACTCAATGTTCTCCGGGTCGATCCAATTCACCTTGGGGTGGTTCATTTTGCCGCCGATGATGCACTGGGGGAACCCGGTGTCGGCGATCTCCGCGATCGGGCCAAAGAAATCCTCAAGGGGCATCAGGTGGATCAAGCCGCCCAGCCCCAGACGCATCACGGCTTGCGGATAGGTCTCATCGGTGCGGCGTTCCGCCTGGAGATCGATCGCCTTGATCGCGAAGTCGAGCCGGTGGGCCGATTGCAGGATGCCGGCAAAAAGGTCCTGCATGTACATGTGGTTGAGGCGGTCATCATGGAAATCGTTGACGCAGACGCCGATGGTCATGGTCTCGCTGGCTTTGGCGACGCCTTGCAGGTCGTTGAGGGCCTTGAGCACGGCGTGGCGGGTTCCGGGGCGGACGCGCGGCGAGTGGTTGAGGACGCGGGAGGCGGTGGCGGTGGACACTCCCGCCCGCCGGGCGATCTCGGCCAGCGACCCTGTGGTATATGGTCCGCGCGTGCTCATGGTCCGGTCATCCTGGCGTCCGTGTCGTGTCGGGTTGGTGCAAATGTTTGCATGGCGGTAAAACAGCAAAACCTTGGTCGGGCTCAAGCGAGAACAGCGGCTACCTCAGGACGGGCCGGGCGGCGGAGGGGCCGCGCCAAGCGTTCCATGTACATCAGCCAAAATAACTTGCCGTCCCCGGAAAACCTTCACAATCCCGCCAATCTATAGCATAATCCCGCCAATCGCGTTTCCGGCCGCGCCTCCGGCGGCCGGTGCTTTTGGCGGAGTTGGTGCGGGTTTCCTGTGAAATATTTAACCCGGGGGCGGGGCGGGCGGCGGGGGTGGCGGGCCCAGGGTAGCACTAAAACGCCAAAATAAAAAGCATGCCGCGGTGCGGCAAACGGCGGCGGGCAGTAGCAATCGCGCCCGCCAATCCGGCGGCATTCGCCTCAGCCTGAAGGCTGGACTCAAACGCGGGGCACCGGGCGTTTGGGGTCACGCTTTGGCGTGTCTGGAGTTTGGCACAAATACGGTGGGGCGGCTTCGTCCCGTGGGGACTGAACAGAAGGCAGCAAAGATAGCGAAGGCTGGATGATCCTGAGGCGGCAGCCTCCCTGGGAGTGTCGGCGGCTTCGACGCCGCCCTGGTATGAATGACCGCTTACTGACGTGCGCGGCTCGGATGGCGGGGCTTGGGGGGGCGGCCGTCGCCGCCGGCCGGTACGAGGGCGGCGTGGGCACCCGCCGTCACTCCGGGCGCCTGCCGGCGCAGGAAAAAAGCGGTTTCGTTTCCTTGTAGGCACGGGCGTGTCGCCCATAGCCATCAGGTTAAGCCGTTTTTGAGCGCCAACGGCGCGCATTTTTCCGCACGCGCACGACGACGGTTGTGCGCTCAGGCACGTCGCTGAGATAAGTGCGGTTGGCGAAGCTGCCATCGCCGGTGTTGATCAGCAACCGCCGGAAACCGCCCGGTGTCGCATCGATCTCCGTGCGCAGCCGGGCCAGCTCGCGCCGGGCCATGAGGCTGATGGTCTGTTTCTTGCGCGCCTCCTTGACCGCCTTCCGCTCGTCCTCGGAGGCGCGCGGGAGCGGCTTGAGAACGGGGGCGTGCTGAAAGGACACCGGCACGGCACGCCACGGGTGGCGGTCTTCGCCGGGCTGGATCATGACCGCGGTCTGGAGAAAACGCTCTCCATCGCGGCATGCAGAACCTGGCGGAAGATATCCTCGACGGCCCACCCTGTCTGCGAGAACAGCCGGTACGCCGCGCTCCAGTCCTTCTCGAACGGGCCGTTGAACTCAAGGGCGCTGGTAATTGTCTTGGGATGTTCCCCGCACAACAACCCGATTCCCACTTCAAGCATGCGCGTCCGGGGACGCGGGTCGTGAAGCGCCAAAGTGAGCCGCAACAGCAGATCCTCGACCGCCAGGAGAAAGGCGCGGGACATGTTCACCCCTCCTCTTTTCCAAGCAGCCCGAAGATGTTCCGGCCGGAGCGGCGGAACGTCCGCCCGTCCAGCACCTTCTTGGTCAGGGCCGACACGATCGATTCGCGGCCCAGCACGACCCCATGGTCGCGGCGGGCCTGCGCGATGATGTCGTTGACATGCAGCGGCTGGCCCGAGGCTGCGAGTATGTCTTCTACTATTGATATATTCGACTTCTTTCCGGCGGGCCGGCTCCGCTGCCGTCCGCCCTCCTGTCCCCGCCGGCTGGCGCGGACGGCCCGGAGCTGGGCTTTCAGGGATTCCTCAAGGACATCGAGAAGATCATTGCGGGTTAATTGCTGCTTCATCGTGGCGGCCTTTCCTGTTGAAGGACGCCCATACTATAGCACGTATAAGTCTAATGCAATACAAACTTCGACTTTTTCTTCATGCGCCACTTGCATGAACGGCGGGACGCTGGCCGCCGCCCGGAAGCGGCGGACTTTTGCCAATGTCCAGGGCGCCTGGCACAGGCGCCGCTACAGGGGAAAAACATCACGTTGTCACGCGTCACGCATCACGCCTCACGCATCACGTATTACGCCTCACGCATCCCCAAGCCGGCGCGGTAGCGTCGGGGAGTGGTGCCGGTGACTTCGCGGAACTGCTTGATGAAGTAGCTCTGGTCGGTGAAGCCCAGGGCGCAGGCGATCTCGCCACCGTCGGCCGTCGACTCCTCCAGCTTCCGGCAGGCCGCCTGGATGCGCAGGGCCCGGAGATGCTGGGGGATGCTCCGGCCGGTGGCGGCCTTGACCAGGCGCGAGAGGTGGAAGCGGTTCACCCCCGCCAGCTTGGCCAGCGTATCCAGCGACACCGGCCGGCTGTAATGCTGCGCCAAATGGTCGAGCACGGCCTGCACATGCCGGTTGCTGCGGTTGAACCCCTGGACCCGGATGCCCTCCATGAAGTCGTCGAGGATGCCCCGGATGCGCATGCAGAGCGGTTCAAACTCGCGGGTGTCGACGATGGTCTCGATCCAGCGCAGATGCCGTTCCAGCAGCGGCTCGAGCATCGGGTTGTCCTCCACGGCGGCGCGCACCAGGTAGCCGAGCATCTCAATCACCCGGGCCTGGATCAGCGGCATGCGCGGCGAATAGAGGAAGATGCGGGCCAGCATGTCGTTGAGCACGCGGCGGGCGCCGGCCAGGTCGCCGACGCGCGCCAGTGACAGCAGCATGTGCTCCTCCTGCAGCAGTTCCAGCGGCCGGGGCGTGTGGTCGCCCAGCTTCTCTTCGTGGATGACCTCGGCGATCTGGCGCTGCTGCCGGGCGCTTTCCCGGTTGCGCCGCAGCAGCTCCGGGGTGAAGCCGGTGATCAGGTAGAGGTCCTTGAAGAGGGCTTCCGCCGCCTCCCGGGTGCGCCCCTGGGGCCAGACGGGCACCTCCCGCAGCCAGGCCGCCGCGGCGGCCCGCGGCGCGCCGGCGTCCGCCAGATAGCGCAGGGTGGCCTGCCGTTCCGGCGCCGCCTCCGGAACGACCTCGCCGCCGGACAGGCCGCCGAGGCAGCGCTCGCCGGCGACCACCGGCACCACCCAGCTCAGCAGGCCGGGGGCGGGGACATAGAGATAGGGCTCCCCCCAGCGCAGGCTCTCCTCCAGCGCGTCACGGCGCGCCCGCGCCAGCAGCGGCAGGTTCAGGAACGCGGCGTTGCCGGGCGGCGCCGTCAGCTCCCCGGCGCTGTTCAACAGCCGCGGGGGCAGGCCGAAAGCCCGGCGGTAACCGCGGGTGATCTGGAGCAGCTGGCGTTGGGATAATTGGGGTGGCGGCATGGTGGTGGCGGTGGGGGAAGATTTCAGTCTGGATTATTCATGAATTTTGAATGTCGAATGTCGAATGTCGAAGTGAAATCCCCGGTGTGGTTGGTGTGTTGCATTGCCCTTCAAAATTCAGCATTCGGCATTCAACATTCGACATTGATTGGCATTTCAAGCAGAAGGACGCAAAGATAGCGAAGGCTGGATGGGGGCTATTTTCTTTGCGATCTTCGCTGCCTTCTGTTCAAACTCATGAATAATGCAGGTTAGGCGGCGGGGAAGGGGCAAACTTTTGAGGAAAGTTATTCCCCTTCCCCGCGCCCCATCCCTTTTCAAACCTTGTTGTGTGTTGGGGGCTCGGCCTTGAAGGCCGCCGCCCCGGGGGATTTTCAGAGCCGGGAACGTCAGTGACCGGTCAAACGCATCACCTTATGAATGACCCCCCTTGACCCATCACTTCGTTCCGGGCTCTGAAAAGCAGGATCGTCTTGCTGTAGCCGCGGCTGTGCCAGCCGCGCGGAGTTACCCATTTGGGGGCGCCTGGCACAGGCGCCGCTGGAGTTTTGCATAACTCATTGGGTACGGTTTTCCCGTCCCAGCGGGACGGGGCGGGAATAGGCAGGGGCTTCAGCCCCTGTTTTGCCCGCCCCCCATTTCGCGTGCCGTCAGGTACGCGGCGAATCGCGGCGTACCTACGGCACGCCATCGTTTCATTTCCCGGAACAGGGGCTGAAGCCCCTGCCTATTTTCATTCAGTCCCTCCGGGACGAAGCCGCCCCCAAACCCCGTACTTGTGCCAAACTCCAGGGCTACAGGGGAGGGGGCGCCGGGCGCCACAAAAATCCCAATAATTTTATAAAACAATCCGGGTTAAGGGGGAATTCTACCGTTGAATATAGCACAATATCGGGTGGCGACCGCAATAAAATCATATTTTACGGGTAATTCCTTCTGGGATTCCCGCCGGCGCACGGTATGCTGAAGGGTAGTCATTTATTAATGAGTTAACCAAATGCATTCCCCGCCCCGTCCGCCACGGCAGCTTTGTTGGTTGGGAACCCCCTTTTGAGGAAAGGCGGTTCCCAAGCCCTCCGCCAAACCTTTTTGTGCCTTTTTGCGGATTCCGCAGGCCGCTCCATTGCGATCATCCATGATTGGGACACAGGGGCGGCCTGCGGAATCCGCAAACACACAAAAGTTTTGGGAAGGGGGATCCAGAGCGAACATGTGAGCGACCCGGCAGAGCCGGGGCTGCACAGCGCGAAGCGCGGGGGGAGCACCCTTTTCCCAAAGGGTGGCCCCAACATCATCCGACAAAACTGTCATACACCCTACGGCGTTGCCGGCGCCGGTTTTTGCCAGTTGGCCATCACCTGGTAAAAATAGGTCTGGCTGGCGGCGGCATACCTTTGGGTGTTGAAGGCCGCGACGTGGCCGTCGGCGAACAGGAAGTTCTCCTGTCCCCGGTGGTATCCGCTGAGGGCACCGCTCCTGCCCCCGAGGCCGGAGCAGTCGCTCATTTCATTGGTGGGGTCGATGTCGTCCGCCGTGGCGGCCGAATCCAAGTCCTTGCTCACCAGGATGAAGGCCGTCGGGGCGGCGATTTGGCCGAGCTTCAGGACATACTTGCCGTCCGCCCCTTCCGTGCCGGCTTCGAGATAACCGGGCAGCAGGTTCAGATAGTAATCAATGTCCAGTGTCACCGCCCCGGCCGGCGCCGGTTCCGGTTCGACAAAGATCTTGGTTCTGCCGCCGGCGTAGGCGGCGACATGCTGGGTCCAGGCCTGCGGTTCGGCGGTGCTGGTCCAGTCGGGGAACAGCCCGCTGAGGCCGGTGACGCTGCCGTTGTTGTCGTCCTGCCACAGCTGGAGGCCGGTGCCGATCTGGCGCTCGTTGCTGGCGCATTGGATGGCGCGCGCCTTGGCACGGGCGGCGCCGAGGGCGGGCAGCAGCATTCCCGCCAGAATGGCGATGATGGCGATGACCACCAACAGTTCGATCAAGGTGAAGCGTTTCACGGGGAGCCTTGTTTGACGCCGGGTGCGGTCGTCGGCCGGGCGGCCGGTTTTGCCGGCGGCGTGGTTTTGCGGAGCTGCCCCTGCAGCCGGCGGATGTCCCGGTCCAGTTCCAGCAGTTGGTCCAGGCGCGGTTTGAGTTCGGGGGTGCGGTCCTCCAGTTCGGCCCGCAGGGTGCGGAGCTGTTCCTGGAGCAGCGGCAGGCGTTCGGCAGGGGAAAGGCCGGGCTGGGCGCCCTCACCGGGGCGCCGGACGGCAAGCAGCAGCCAGTCGGTGTAGCGCATGGACGTCTCATCCGGGGTGCGGCGCAGCTCCAGCCAGCCACCCCGGGGGGTCAGGGCAAAGGCGCCGCCGAGGCGGTTGTGGACCGTCTTGCCGACCTGGTCAGCCGGCAGGGCGCAGAAGACCGGCCGGCCGGCGTCCAGTTCGGCCGCCAGCAACTCGCGCAGCGCCCGGTTGAACTGCTCGTCCGTCCAGCCGCCCCGCCGCTCCTTGAGCGCCTGCGCCTTGCGGCGCTGGAACGGGTCGGGCCCGTTGTCGGCGAGCTTCTTGAGCGTCTTGTCGACCGGCCGGCGCTCGAAGTTTTCCGTGGGAAACAGCGTCCAGTCGCCGGCGAACTCGAGGAAATCCAGCAGCCGTTTGGAGGCGACCAGGGTGGCGTTGGGCGGCAGCTGGCGCTGCACCGCGGTGGCGGCCGCTTCGGCGGCGACCAGCGAACTGCGCAACTGGCCGACCTGCCCCAGGGCCTCATGCAGGTTGGCGGCGGCGGCCAGCAGCACCAGGGCGCCGGCGGCCCAGCTCCACCGGGGGTGTCTGCCCAGCGGCACCACCAGCAGATGCACGGCGGCCAGGATGAGCGGGGGAAAGACGCTGACGAAGAAGCGGGTGTAGCCAAAGCCGTCGCCGGCGGGCGCCCAATAATAGGCACTGTAGAGGAGCAGCTGGGGGACGGCCCACCAGGCCAGCAGGGTGCCCTCGCTCCGGCGGTGGATGGCCAGGTGCAGCAGGCCGGCCAGCCCCAGCGGGAACAGCAGGATCAGGCCGCCGTTGTCCATTTTGGAGAGCATCAGCCAGACGTTGTCCTGGAACCAGTTCCAGCCGAATCCGGTGGATTCGCCGCACAGACCGTAGCCGGTGCGGAACGGGCTGTCATAAGCGGTCCAATGCTGGGCGAGCAGCGGCAGGACCGCCAGCAGGCCGCCGGCGGCCAGCAGGCCGGCGCTTCGCACCGTTGCGGAGTCCGCAAGGGGGGCGCCGGCGGCGCGGCGGTCGCGCCAGCGGTCGGCCAGCAGGGCGGCAACCGGCAGAAAGAGCAGGGCGTCGGTGTAGCGGATGCTGACCGCGTAACCGGCCAGGGCGCCGGCGGCGAGGGCGGCGGCGGCGCTGCCGCTCCGGCGCCAGTGCCAGAGCGCCAGCATGCTCCACACGCCCAGGCAGGCGGAACCGGCGTGGCTGAGGGCGGACAGGCCAAAGTGCAGGTGCAACGGATTGACCGCCAGCAGGATGGCGGCGAGGGCGCCGGCAAAGGTCCCCCACCAGGCGCGTCCCAGCAGGAACACGCCGAGCACGGTCAGCATCGCCAGCAGGGGGTTGACCCAGAACATGGCGTCCATCCGCCCCGTCAGCTGGCCGGCGGCGGCGCACAGCAGCGGATAGCCGACCGGGTATTTGGCGTAGCCGATGCCGCTGTCGGCGACCACCCAGTTGCCGCCCAGGAACTCGTCGGGGTGGCGCAGCCGCTTGCCGGGGTCGCCCGTGGTGGCCAGGTGGCGGGCGGTCACCAGGTAGCCGTTTTGGTCGACCCCCTGGTAGGCCGGTTCGAAATGAACGGCCAGCGGCAGCACCGCCAGCAGCAGGATCAGGGCCAGCAGCAGGCCGGCGGCCAGCGTTTCCTGGCGGCGGCCGGCGGCGGCCGGGGCGGGATGAGGGGTGGCAACGGACATGGGCTAAACAACACAGTAGATGGTCATCACCGGTTTTCGACAAATATCGACGGACATCGACGGATATCGACGGATATCGAAGATTGTGCCCGCGTCTCCAATGATATATAACGCGCGCCAAGCCGGTTTATTGTGTGGCGTTCAAATTGCATCCCGGCAAAAGCGTGGCAAGTTTCACGGGCATGAGTCAAACCTATGTCATTTCCGTCATGGCCCGCGACCGGGTGGGCATCATTGCCGACGTCACCGGGGCGATTCGTGAACTGGGCGGCAACCTGGCCGACCTCAGCCAGACGGTGCTGGGCGGCTATTTCACCATGATCCTGGTCGCCAGTTTTCCCGGCGGCGTGACCGAAGAGGGGGTGCGGGAACGGTTGCGGCAATTGGATCCGGCGGAGCCGTTCGAGGTCGGGGTGAAGCCGCGCCTGGCGACGGCGGCCCCCGCCGCCGCCGGCGGGGCCAAGTATGTGCTGACCGCGGTCGGGCCGGACAAGATCGGGCTGGTGGCTGTACTGTCCGGCTACCTGCGGGAGAAGGGGATCAACATCGAGGACCTGGCCACGCGGGTGGACGGCGAGCGCTACTGGATGACGCTGCTGGTCTACCTGCCGGCCGGCACCGATGTCGGCAAGCTCAAGCGCAGCCTCAAGCTGGCGATGGCCGAGGCGGGCATTCAGGCCGAACTCCAGCACGAAAGCATCTTCCGCGCCACCAACGAGGTGTGACGTTTTTTCGCGCCGGCCGGCGTGGAAAAAACGGAAGCGGCGGCGCCGCTTCGGGAGAAAGGCGCATAAGCCGGGAGCATCGAGCCCCGGCTCGGCGTGTCGGGGTGAGATTTTTTGTCATCGCCCCAATCGGCTGGCCGCCGGCGCCGCACTCCGAAGACAGCCTGAAGGCTGGACTCAAACCCGGGGCGCCGGTCGTTTGAGTTCACGCTTTAGCGTGTGGCTGTTTGCCAACGTCCAGCTGCGGGGTGCACCCCCATAGCCATCAGGTTAAGGTTTTTTAAGGGTGCATTGACCGGTGTTCAGGCAGGGCCAACGGCCCGATTTTATAATAGCCTGGGG
>JBAZJM010000100.1:0-14006 GCA_041651315.1 Lentisphaeria bacterium
ACCGCTGCTGCAGGTCGTGCATGAAGCAACTGATGTCCCGCAGCTGTGCCGCCAGCCGATCGCCTTGTGGTGAGGCAGGGGCGATGACGCGTTTGCCATGGTGGAATGCGGTATAACGGCGGGCCGCCTCGTCTGGTGAAGGGGAGGCGGCGGGGGCGAAGGCGACTATATGGAAGTGGTTGCCCATGACCTGCCAGGACAGGACCTCGAGCGTGTAGAGACCGGCCAGCTTTTTCAGCAGCCGGATGAACATCTCCTTTTCAACGTCGCCAAAGGGAAACTCCCCCGGCACTCCCGCGACCCGGTTCAGGAGATGATAATAGGTTCCCTGGAGGTCTGCCCCCACCGGTTTGATCCTCGCCGTTCGCATGCCGACACCTCGGTTGCTTTGGCTCCTCAGCGTCATCTCGCCTTCAACCGGAATAACGCGCCAAAGGAACAATTATTGTGTCGGCAATCTCACTATTCACCTGTCCCTACGGCTTTCTCGGCTCTGTCCCTACGGCTCAGCTAAACGCTTACTGATTTTTTGCGTTTAAGGCGTTTTTAAGGGTTAAATTTCATTGTTATTATTTGTAGTGCAGTTAGTTGCTTACGTACGTCCCCAGTTCAAATACAATTCATGCCGGTTTAGTTGCGTACGTCCCCAGTGTTGCTACGAGGCAGTCATCGCAAATGCGGCAGCCTCCTCATTGGAGGCGAAGATGTCTCCCGAAGCCACGACTTCGATGTTCGATGCCGAACACTTTCGACTCTCAGCTACGGCAGCATCTTTGATCTTCGCTATGTATACTGAGGTCGGAAGCTCCGTTATTTTTATCGGCTTGTTCTTGCCTGTAATGAGCACCTGATTAATCGGCTCTTTGGTGCGAAAATCAATTACTGGAGGATCGATTCGAACGAGGAGGTAGTCCGATCGCAATTCTCCAGCGACCGTTGTTTCAACCCAGCATTTTCTCGGATCACGGAACGCATAGCTTTCGCTTGAGACTAAGTAAAAGTTGGGCTGTTTTGATATCATTTTGGCACCGGAACGGTTTCGATTACATCAATCATTTTATCGGCAGAGCTATTGAGACGAATCTCGGGCGCCCACGGACGCGGGATTCCTTCAACCGGTAATGCGGTCCTACCGACAGCCCCCTCGAAGGATCGTAGTCTTCCAATGACCAAGGTGTCACCAGTATTCCACTATTCACCTGTCCCTACGGCTTTCTTTACCAATTCCTCTCTATCTTGCAAGATGTGCATGATTGCGGAGGTGTGACCCCAGATTCCCCTGAAATTCTTAAACGCAAATTATGCCATGTTTTTTTGCGTTTAAGGCGGTTTTAACGGTTAAATTTAATTGTTATTATTTACAGAGCAGTTAGTTGCTTACGTACGTCCCCAATGTTAATGGGTATCCGTGTTGGTGCCGTGACCGGCTTGGTGAGGATGTACTCGGTGAAATCGGGCACAAATGCTCCTACTCTTGCGATGGTTCTACCCGTCGCTCTATCAGGCCGCGAATGAGGCCATTATAGATTAGCAAGTAGGGCAAGAAGCTTAGGATAAAGATTAGAATGCTTTTCTCGTACAATGCCCATACCCAACAAGACCAAGCGAAGATCATAGTCGTCCATTTACCGACGATGTTTACGATTTGGAACGTTGACCGCTTCACGGAATGACTCCTACATTACCCCATTTCAAATAAACGAGTTTCGGAATAATTCGAGCGGTCCAGGCCGGTGTCGCCACTTGGACAGGCACCGTCGAGGCGGCTGGAACAAAGAGGTTAACGGGACGCCCAATAGATGTCATATAGACACCCTTTCCGAAAATACCCCATCCGCTGTTGATACCTGTCTGTGCAATACCTCTAGTTTACACTGGGGACGCAGCTACGCATTATCCTGTAATTCAACATTTAACATTGTTTTTTGATACTAATAAGGCCGTTAGGATGATTTTTTGACGGCAAAAAATGCGTTTAAGGTTTCACTCTTGCCCTTGCGCCTTCCAGTCAGCGCCACAGGCGCGCCGCCACCGACTGCGGCAGCCGCAAGGCATGCGGGGCTTCCTTGCCGTCACCTCCGACGGGGGTCAATATACGCGGCCAAGTCCATAACCGGCACTGCCGGCGGTCAGCGGCGAACCGAAGCAGGAACCGCCGCTCCTGGCAGCGGTGGGTCACATGCACGCAACACCGCTCGATCTGGGGGCGTGGCAAACGCATCCGCTCTCAAGCTCCCGCGGTACGGCATCCCTTGGACGCCAAACCAAAACCATCCGACGATCCCAAGCCTAATCATGAAATGCTTAAACGCAAATTATGCCATGTTTTTTTGCGTTTAAGTCGGTTTTAACGGTTAAATTTCATTGTTATTATTTACAGCGCAGTTAGTTGCTTACGTACGTCCCCAATGTTATTTAATGGTGAAATTTTATTGTTATTATTTGGAGTTAAGTTAGTTGCTTACGTACGTCCCTAGTGCTATCTACCAAATGCTCCAAGCCTTCATGGCAACGATAGCGGCCTATCGGGCTTTGGCATTTCTGCAATCTTCACCAGCTCAAATCCCGATGTTTCGCTACGTGCAATACTGATGATATTGCCGACTTTAAATTTATCAACTTGCTGGATATAAATAAATAATGTCTTAATTGTGTCGTTGACATTTTCGATTTTTAGACCGGTATCCACAAGTTTTGCAAATACATCATGTTCCGTGATTTCTTTACCAATAAATACCATACGCCCCTGTTTGTAGAGGCGGCGAGACTTCAATCCTAAAAAACAGGGAACACCTCCCTCAAAAATAACGGCCAAAAAATCGCCCTTCCCTGCATAGGGTTTTACTTCATCGTAAGATACTAATAGCTTTCGAGTGACCATTGTTACCAGTTCCACGGGTCGTATTGTTTGTGCCACATGTCGTGGAGTTCTCCACTTTGAAACCGCATGTTTGCGGGGGTATCCGCACCGCCGATTGACAATGGCTTGATGTGGTCAACTTCGTAGCCCGGCGGAGTGCGCCCTTTTTTAAGCCATTGTTTCATCCAAGACGGCGTACGATAATCATCTACAAGTGACTTTAGATACTGAGAACGAGCCGTTGCACTTCTGACGACTTGACTGGAAGCAATTCCATTTGCCTGCTTGTAAGCCGTCCAGGCCTGGCCCGCCTCGGCACGAGTTGCAAATTGTCCAGCGGTTCCAGATTGGAATTCGTTCCAGGTTTTGAATACTGGATTACTTGGGGCATTCACCGCCCCGCCCATAATTCCGTCCGCGAGACCGCCGAGACCGCCTGCGCCGTAAACGAGCAGGATACCGGTATTATCAGCGGCGTTACAGTAATTACCTGCGGAGAGATTTCCAGCCATCGCCCCGGCATTTTGCGCCGCACTACCGAGCAGATAGGTGGAACCACCCGCCCCCAGTAAGGCGGTGGCATACGGCGAGGCAGCCATCGCGGCTTGTATTTCTGAAAGCGCCAATGCCCCCGCTGCGCCAAAACCCGTTACCGCCGCTAATTCCGCGGCAACCGTGTACCCACCAATTTTATTGGACCAGGCGTATTCCGCCCCCTGGTAGTTTGTGGTGGCGTAGGCGTGCAGTCCGTTAATGGCATGGAACGTCACGCCGTCTGCAAAATGAACCGCCCCACCAGCAACACCACTCAAATCAAGATTTGGCGCATACGGATTGCCCGTCCCAAACTCTAATGATGGCGATATCGAAGAAAGCCCTAGCACATCAGCACCGTTAACCGGATCGTTCCCGCAGAACCAGTACAAATTGAGCCCGCCGAGTTCCCCGATGGGATCGCGGGCAAGCCAGCGGCCGAGGGCGGGGCTGTAGTAGCGGTAGTTGTAGTAGACGAGGCCGGTCTCGGTGTCGGCGTACTCGGAGCTGAATCGGACGGGGTTGGCCGCGGCGGCGGGGCCGGCCTGGGCGGTGACCTCGCCGAAGGGGCCGTACTCGTAGGCGGCGGCCAGCGTCCCGTCGGCCAGGTTGGCCAGGGCGATGACGTTGCGGTTGCCGTCGAGGCAGCAGGCGTATACGGCGCCGGTGGCGATGTCCGCAACGGCCAGGGGCTCACCGTTGGCGCCCCAGGTGCAGGTCCGGGCCAGGGTCAGGCTGGAGGTCGCGGCATCGACCGCGTAGGCGGCGACGAGGCGGAAGCCGTGGTAGAGGAAGCGGGTTTCGGACTGGGGCGTCCAGGCGCCGGGGGCGCCCGTGTACACCTTCTTGCCGATGCGGCGGGAGAGATGGTCGTAGGCAAACTCCAGGCGGGTTAGCGGCGAGACGCCGCTGCCACTTTGGGTTTCC
Source organism: Lentisphaeria bacterium (assembly GCA_041651315.1). Lineage (GTDB taxonomy): Bacteria > Verrucomicrobiota > Lentisphaeria > Oligosphaerales > CAITYL01 > CAITYL01. Next base: position 4,322 of record JBAZJM010000100.1, read on the forward strand.
ATGGCGGCGAGGCGGTTCTCGGCGTCCCAGGTGTATGACCAGCGGCCGTCGGTGAGCAGGTTGCCGTCGTCGTCGTAGGTGAACGCCTCGGGGGTCTGAGGAATGAAGAGGTGGCCGGCCTGTTCCTCGACGGCGTCCTCGCCGTTGGCGCCGACGCCGGAGAGCACGCCGACGACCTTGTAGTCGAGGGCGACGGGTGCGGCGGTGTTGGACAGAGTGAGGTCGGCGCGCCACCAAGCGTCGCTCTGCGGGCGGGTGGCGCGGTGGAAGGCCGCCGGGGTGGCGGCGGTGGCCGTGGCGGGGGCGACGGCGGTGACCACGGCGGCCGGGGCGGCGGTGCCGGTGAGGGTGAAGGCGCCGGGCACGGTGCGCTGGGTGTACTGGTTGAGGGCGTTGGCGGTGTATTCCTCGGTGGCCGAGTCGCGGGTGCGGGTCTGGCGGTTGCCGATGGTGTCGTAGGCAAAGGCGTAGTCATAGCCGGTGAGGGCGGCATTGGAGGCGGTGGCGCCGGTGACCTCATCCCGGCTGTTGTAGGCGTACGCGACGGTGCCGGTGCTGGTGAAGCCTAGGGCAGCATAGGCGCTGCCGGCGCGGGTGGCCTGGGTGCGGCGGCCGAGGGCGTCGTTGGTGTAGGCCACGCCGGCGAGCAGGTTCTGGCCGGCGGTGTGGCGGATCTCGGCCAGAAGATCGCGGGACGTTTCGTAGTCACGGGTGGTGACCAGACCGCTGGCGCTAGGGAAGGTGGTGGCGGCGAGGAGGTCGGAGTTGGCCGCGTAGGCGTACTGGATGGTGGCGGTGGCGAAGTGCGCGGAGGAGGCGGTGACGGCGGCGGGGCGGCCGTAGGTGTCGTAGGCGTAGGCGTCCTTGAGTTCGAGGTTCAGGCCGCTGCTGAGTTCGAAGCCGGTGTCGCGGCCGATGACGACGGCGGTGTCGCGGGTGCGGGTGAGGACGCGGTTGCCGAGGAAGGCGCCATAGGTTTCGGTGAGCAGTCCGAGGGTGGCGGTGTCGTAGGCATAGGCCACGGAACTGAGGCCGGAGCGGGCGGCGGTGAGGAGACGGCCAAGGCGGTCGTAGGTGTAGGCGGCGCCGGGGGTGGCGGTATCGGAATAGGCGATGGCGGTGCGGTCGCCGGTGGACGCGTCATAGGTGTAGGTGGTGACGGTGCCGCGGGCCCAGGTGCGGGTCGCGAGGCGGCCGAGGGCGTCGTAGGTGTAGGTGACGGCCTTGCCGGCGGCATCCGTCTTGGAAGTAAGGAAGCCCGTGGCGGCATCATAGGCAGACGTGGTAATGTCGGGGGTGGTAGCCGGGAAATCGGTGCCCGTGGCGGTGGTGCGGAAGGTCTTGAGCTGGGTCTGGCGGCCGTAGGCGTCGTAGACGAACTCGACGGGATAGGCGGCGCCGCCCCAGGTGCGGGTGATTTGGCCGCGGGCGTTGTAGGCGGTGTAGGCCGGGTTGCCCAGGGCGTTCGTCGTGGCGATGCGGTAGCCGCTGGTGGCGTCGTAGGTGAAGCTGGTCTGGGCGCCGGCGGCGTCCTGGACGTAATCGACCTGACCCAGGCTGTTCCAGTGGGTGATGGCGGTGCCGGTGCGGGCATCGGTTTCGGCGGTCGGGCGGCCGAGGCTGTCGTAACCATAGGTGGTCGTCACGGCGGAAGCTGAAGTGGCGCTGGTGGTGAGGCCGTTGACCGTGACCATGGTGGCCGGGACGGTGGAGGACGGCTGGGTGGTGACGGTCTTGGTGGTCTTGGCAGCACGGTTGACCAGGGTTTGGGAGACGGTCTCGTTGCCGTAGACGTCCCTGGCCTTGGCGAGGGCGGCGAGGGTGAAGCCGTCGCTTTGGGTGCCGCCGAGGCCGGAGAGTTGCAGGCGGGTGGTGGCGACGGTGACGGGGGTGGCGGAGCCGGTCTGGTTGTAGGCGCGGGTGTTGAAGGCGGCCCACCAGATGTTGGCGGCATCTTTTTCGAACACGGCTTCGCGCTCGGTGATGCGGTCGGCGGAGGCCAGGTCGAGGGCGCCGTTGCCGGTGACGTCGAGGCCGGTGCGGACGAGCTGGCCGAGTTCATCGTATTCGTTGAGGGTGGGGGCGGCCAGGAGGGCGCCGTTGCCGTCGCGGGTTTCGGTGCGGACGAGCTGGCCGAGGGCGTTGTAGCCGTTGGTGGTGACCGTGGTGCCGCCGCCGAAGGCCGGTTTCTCGACCCGGATGACGCGGCCGAGCAGGTCGGTGGTGGTGGTTTCATACAGGGCGGAGTCCGCGGCGCCGGTGCGGACGGTGTGCCAGCGGGTGCCATCGCCGTTAACGCCGTAGGTGTGGTACTCGGCGACCACGGCGGTGCCGGTGACGGACTTGAGACGGCCGTCGATGTAGTTCTCGGTGATCTTGGTGGCGCCACTCGGCAGGGTGACGATGGTGCGGCGGCCGCCCAGTTCGTAGGCGGTGGCGGTGACCAGGCCGGCGGGATCGGTGGTCTGGGTGAGGCGGCCGGCGGCATCATACACGTGGGTGGTCACCTGGGACAGGATGCCGCCGGAAACGGTTTCGGTAAGGATCTTGTCGAGGACGTTGTAGGTGTAGGAGATCGTGCGGTCGGCCTGGCCGGTGACGCCCTGGCGGGTTTTGGAGGAAAGGCGGCCGAGGGCGTCGTAGGTGAAGGTGTAAGACGCGCCGTCGGGCGCAGTTTCGCTTAGCTTGTGGTCGGCATCCCAGGTGGCGTCGAACTGGGCGTTGCCGGAGCTGACCGCGGCCGTGAGGTGGTGCTGCCCGTCGTAGCGTTTGACGGTCCAGGAGACGCGCTCGTAGCCGGAACCGGTGTAGACGTAGGTTTCGGCGAGGACTTCGTTGCCATAGGCGTCCTCGACGACGATGTCCTTGCCCGTCTGGTTGGCGATGCCGTCGGGATGGGCGGCGGTGCCGTGGACGATAGTGGTGCGGAAAGCCTGACCGGTGGAGGTGGCAGTAAAGGCGGCAGAGGACGGATCGGAGGTGTTGTCGGCCCAGTCGCCGGCTTCGTAGCTGTAGCTGTCGAGAGTATTGTCCGGGCGGAGGACGGATTTGAGGCGGGTGGCGGCGGCGACATTGCTGTCCGTGGAGGAATAGTGGGTGGACAAGGTGCGCAAGTTGCCGGTGGCACCATAGGCGGCGGTGGAGGTGGCGGCGCGTTCGAAGACTTCAATGCGTTCGCCAGCAGTGGACGTGTAATAGGCGGACCAAGTCCGGGCCGTCGTGACACCCTGGACGGCCTCTTCAACCGTGCGCGGGCGGGCATCGCCCATCGTCAGGGTGTCATTGGCGTCCACCGGGGTGTAGCTGGTGGTGACGGCGACGTTGGCGGCGGCAAGGGTTGAGGCCGCGGCAGTGCCGGTCAGGGCGGTGTCGAGCCAGGGGGACACGTCAAGCTGTTTGTAGCCGCCGCTGTTGTAGTCATGGAACATCCACGAGCCGTCCGGGTTCTGGACGTATTTTTCGCGGGCGAAGCGGGCAGTGTCGGTGCTGGTTTCATAGAAGGCGTAAGAAGTGACGAGGTTCAAGCCGGCGGGATCGATGGCGGTGGTCAGTGGCAGTTCGCCCCAGCCAACCAATTTAAACTTTTCAATTTTCCTCTGTTGGAGATTGTTGCTGTTGTCCAATAGGTCGTTTTGGATGACGGCAAGCGCCTGCGTCCGGTCGTCGTTGCGGATTTTTCGGTGGTGGCGCACGCCGGAGGCCTCGGAAAACTCCCAATCTTTGTTGGTGGGGCTATAGATCCACAGGCCAACATGGGTGCTGGTAGTCGTCAGCTCGGTTACGCGAACCTGGTTAAGATTTGTTGTGCTAGAAGAGGGATTCTCAATAAGCCATTTTTTTACGGGTTGCCCTGTCGGGACATAAAAACCGGAGGTGTCTTTGGCGCCGGCTTGGGGCGGCGGATAAAGCCGAATTTCATACGACTGGGTGCCGGTGGTGACCAGGTCGGCCAAGCCATCGGTGGCGGAGCGGATTTGGCGGAGATTGTCACTGGCGTCCCGGAGGATCTCGATGCCGGCGCTTTCTGGCGTCGTATAGGTTTTTCCCTCGTTACTGGTGACCGATACCATGGCATAAGTCGAGGCGTCATAGCGGATGACCCCCGTTTTGGCGAAAATGCAATCATAATAAGCAGGCGAAGAGGTGACTTGATTGCCATTCGCGTCGACCATGAACAGGCGGCTGGTAAAGCCGCTTTGCATGTCCGTCGGCGCCCCCTCGCTGTTCCCCACCAAGAATTGATATGTGACCGGATAGCCATTCGGGCGTGAAAGGACGACCTGGCGGCTGATTCCAGAGGAGAGACCGGTAGTGGTCACGCTTGAAATGAATGTCTGCGTGAAATGGGCATATTTCAGGCCCTTCGTGGCATAAGCGTCGCCAGAAGGGGACGGCTGTTCCAAGAACAATTTCCCAGTGGAAACTTCAGGGGCATGCAAGGGAGCGCCAAATGGAATGGAGAGGCTGACGCAGCCATTGGCGGCGCCGGACGGGGGGGCGTCACCCGCCGTACAAACCGTATTGCCGGTCTGTTTGGCATTTTGGTTGTATTTGTTAATAAATGGCGTGTCATAATAAAACACATATTGGAATACCGGCAAACTAACCCCATAGTTTATTAGGCTTGCGCCGTCCCTTCTTTCCAACCCTTCGTGACTATCACCGTCACTGCACATCCAATAACTAAAAAGAGCAGTGCAATTAGAATTCCCAGACGCCCCCCATCCGGCGCTCCACATTATCCCGATAATATTGTTGTTGCTGTCTACAATATTAGATATTACATTTGTATAGCATAATGTACGATAATCAGAGACAGTGTTACCATAGCCACCTGACCAATATTTGTACCAATGGTCGATGCGGATTGTATATTGATCGACGACTGAAACAATCTGGGTGCCTGCCGCCGCCGAGATGGTGGGATTTGACGCAGAGCGGGCATCAAGCCATTCTTCGACAATGTAAAACGCATCGCACTTGGCCGTCATGAAAACAGCCAACAACAACCAGGCAATAAACATTCGGTCAATGCGCGTTCGTTGCATAAGGCGTCCCCCTCTTCACGGGATATGAACCATTGTTTAAACGGTTACTTCGGCGCTGTGACGATAGAAAGGCCGACTTGCTCCGCTCCCGAAATGGCACTTTTCAGTGGAGTCCGCCCCAAAAGCATTTCCAATCCATCGTCACTGCCGTCGCCATCGGTGTCTGCATCGTGCGGGTCGATACCCGCCAGATATTCCTGAAGATTGGTGAGTCCATCGCCATCGGTGTCAAGGGCGGCATCAACGGTCAACGGGTTGAGGTCATTGGCCACTTCCCAGCCATCCGGCATGCCGTCGAAGTCCGTGTCGGCCTGAGTGGGATCGGTGCCGTAGACGAAACGTTCAATGGCATCGGCCAGGCCGTCGGCATCGGAATTAAGGTCGCCCCGCGCCACGAGATAGAGGCGGCCGGAGACTTGGTCCACGGCCGGGCGACCAGCTGCGCCCACATCGTCCCACTGAATGGACGTGGCGCTGGATGACAACACACCGGCTTCAGCAATTTGCCAGCCGCTGCCGGTGGCCAAGTCAGTGGTGGTTGCCATGTCCTTGTAGAGAATGGCAATGGTTTCGCCAGCGGTGCCCGTGCAGGAAATGGCCAGGCGGATGGCCGTGCCGCTGGCGGTCAGGCTCATGCCGGCAATGGCCGGCTGGGTATCCGAAAACAGGTTGGAATAAGGCCGGTTTTCCGTCCAGGTGAACGATCCCGTGCCGCGACGGTTGAACCAGTAGCCGGTGCCGGGCACGAGATAAAGCTCCGCCCAGGCATTGGCCACCGTGTCCAGCCATTGTCCGTCATTGGGGTCGTTGGTCAAAGCCTTCAACCAGAAGCTGGCGCTTGGGACAGTGGCGGTGAAAAGATCAGGATAGCCCGTCAGATCGGCCGTACCAAAGGCGCCGCTGCTTTTCAGTGCCGTGGAATTCAGGGCGATACGCGTGGAATAGGGATAGGCGACCAAATTCAGCCCTGACGACAAGGTGACAGCCTTTTGGTCGTCCAGCACCAGCTGCCCCATCAGGTACAGGGATTGCGCGGCGGCCTGACGGTTTTCCACAAAGAAGCCTTCGCCGGGGGTGAAAGTCATCCCCGCTGGCGTCCAGTTCGTGCTATCAATGAACCAGTTGCCATCCTTGGCAGGATCATTGGTGTTGGCTGCCTTGAAGGCCGAAGCATAGGCTTGGGTGGCGGCATCCCATTTGTGCAAATAATCGGCGGTGATTTCCGTGGCCGCCCCCGTGAGCTGTCCGGCCATCACCGCATTCACCGCGGTATCAAACGGCGCAAACGGCAACGCCACCAGCGACTGGGTTGCCGGCGGCACGCTTACCCGGACAAAACCTGCCGGCCGGCCGATAGCCGAAGATCCCGGGCCGTCCGCCCAAAGCGGCTGCACGCCGCCGAAAAACAACAGGATGGCTCCCCCTGTCAACGCATTCAAAACCACCCCACCGTCATACTGAACCCCCATGGTCATCCCTCCCCCAGCACGAATTCAACCCTATTCCCCAATAGTCTTGGCCGGCCCCACGGCAGGTGGCGGCAATCGCAGTCCTCAACCCAATTTTTTTTAGCATAAATTATGCCAAGATTGCCAACGGCGACCAATTTACGATTGCACCTTTGGGAACCACCGGGGACAAACAGGTATCCAATATTTCATAAGTGAGAATTTGCGCCGGGTTTATCAATTATGAATATGACCGCAGACAGAAGATCAAAATTATGCTGAGAAAAAGGTGGCCACACCTCCGCAATCGTGCACATCTCACCCCAAATAGCGGGGGCGCCCCAGCTTCCTCAATACACGATTTTGAACAGAAGGAAGCAAAGGCCGCGAAGGCCGGATTGGCGGTTGTGTGTGTCCTTGGCGATCTTCGCTACCTTCGGTTCAAAAAAGACGATAACGTTCCGTGGTAGATTACGGGGCATGATGCCCATCCCCTTGAACGCCGCGACCGCGGCCCGCCTGCTGGCCTGGTACCACGCCAACCGCCGGCCCATGCCGTGGCGAGAACAGCCCACGCCCTACCGGGTTTGGCTCAGCGAGATCATGCTGCAGCAGACGCAGGTGGTGACCGTCATCCCCTACTTCGAACGGTTCACCGCCCGCTTTCCCGACCTGCCCGCCCTGGCCGCCGCGGATGAACAGGCGGTGCTCAAACTCTGGGAGGGACTCGGCTACTACTCGCGGGCCCGCAACCTGCTCAAGGCCGCCCGCCAATTGATGACTGAGCATGGCGGCCGGTTCCCCGAAACCTTTGACAACCTTCGCACGCTGCCGGGGATCGGTGATTACACTGCCGCCGCCATTGCCAGTATCTCCTTTGGCGAGGCCGTGCCGGTGGTCGACGGCAATGTGCTCCGGATCTATTCCCGCTGGCACGCCCTGGCCGACGACATCGCCCGTCCCCAGACCCGGGCCGCCGTCTTCGCCGCCCTGCAAACCTGGTTCAAACGATTGCCGCCAACCACCTGTTTTGGCGACTTGAACCAGGCCATGATGGAACTGGGGGCGATGGTATGCACGCCGCGGAGTCCGCACTGCGAAGCGTGCCCCGTGGCGGCAATGTGCGCGGCACGCGCCGCCGGCACGCCGGAAGCGTATCCGGTCAAGCGCGCCAAGTCGGCGGTGCCGCACTATCAGGTGGCGGTCGGCGTGGTCTGGCGCAAGGAAAAACTGCTGATCGCCCAGCGCCGGCCGGAACAGATGCTGGGTGGGCTGTGGGAACTGCCCGGCGGCAAACCACAACCGGGCGAGATGCTGGCGGAAACGGTGCGGCGCGAACTCCGCGAGGAGACCGGACTGGCGGTCGAGGTCGGTGCTGAACTGGCCACGGTGCGCCATGCTTACAGCCATTTCCGCATCACCCTGACCGCGTTCACCTGCCAGTGCCCGGCCGGCCGCGCCCGCCCCCTCGCCTCCGCCGCCATCCGCTGGGTCCGTCCCGCCGAACTCGCCCACTTCCCCTTCCCCACCGCCACCCGCAAACTATTCCCCGCTATATCATTAACCAATTGATGGCGCCGGACAATCCGGTTGGGAACCCCCTTTTGAGGAAAGGCGGTTCCCAAACCCTCCGTCAAACCTGTTTGTGCCTTTTGCGGATTCCGCAGGCCGCCCCTTCTGTCCCAATCGTGGCCTGTCGCACAAGGGCGGCCTGCGGAATCCGCAAAATGAAACAAACGTTTTAGGAAGGGGCTTGGGGAGCACCCTTTTTCAAAAGGGTGGCCCCAAATCGGATCAGCCGAAACCCAGGGGGCCGCGGAGGGGGACGAAGCGGCAGGGGGTGCTGGTTTCGCAGAGCACCAGGCCGCCCGCGCTTTGGCGGAACAGCTGCAACTGCTGGAGGAAACGGTCGCCCAGCGGCGCCAGCAGCAGGCCGTTTTCGGCGAGCTGGGCGGCCAGGGGTTCCGGCACGGCGGGAGCGGCCGCGGTGATGATGATCCGGTCATAGGGCGCGGCGGCGGGCCAGCCGCGGGCGCCATCGCCGGCATGGACGTGGGCATTGGCCACACCGAGCGCCGCCAGGCGCCGGCCGGCGGCCTCCGCCAGTTCGGGCAGCAGTTCGACGGAGTGCACGGTACGGGCGAGCCGGCCGAGCAAGGCTGCGTTGTACCCGCTGCCGGCACCGATCTCCAGCACGTCTTCACGGCCGGTGAGCCCCAGGCGCTCCAGCATGTCCGCGACCATCCACGGCTGGCTGATGGTCTGGCCGGCGCCGATCGGCAGCGGAGAGTCGCCGTAAGCGTCAGCCAGCGCCGTCTCCGGTGGACAGAACAGATGTCGCGGCACAGCCAGCATCGCCGCCAGCACCCGGCGATCGCGGATGCCGCGGGCGGCCAATTGCTCGCGCACCATCAGCTTCCGCCAGTCCCGCGCCTCCGGTGTGTCATGGCTGGAGAGTTTCATGGTCTCCTACAAACGAAAATCAGGCATTCCGCCCCAACGGGACCGGGGAGAATAGCTCAGGGCAACGCCCAGAGAACACGCCCCCATTCCTTTTTTTCGCCGCCCGGAAGGGGCAAGAGTACGATTCCATTGCCCTATTCAGGGCGCAAATCACCTTGATTTCCCGACCCAGGGCGTTGCCCCGGGCTATCTTCCGGCCGCCCCGCTGGTGCTCAAAAAGCGTCTTGCCCTCACGGGACTACACCAAGACCGGTCGCACGGGATCCACCTGTTCGAGAAACGCCAGGTTGAAGGCCCGAAAGAAATAGGTGACGGGCAGCAGCAGGACGGCGCCCAGGTAGGGGATCATCATCAGGCAGCCGGCCAGGCAGCAGGTGCAGAGGATGAGGGCGCACACGCCCGCACCGGCGGCCAGTGCCAGCAGCAGGTAGAGCAGCATAAAGGCGAGGTAATCCCACGGCCGTGCCGCCACCAGCCCGCCCAACCGGCGCCAGGCGGCGCCGGCGCCCAGGCGGTCGCGGTACATCAGCGGGAGAATGAAGTTGTCCATGGCCTCCACGGCCAGGACCAGCGCCAGCAGCAGCAGGCAGAGCACGAGCCCGGCCCCCACCGCAAAGGCGAGATGGGCGGAAAAGCTGTGCGGCCGGGTGACAATCCAAGCGGCCACCCCGCCGCCCCATACGGCCAGTACCCCCAGCGCCACCACCCCGATGCCGACGCTCCAGG